>DAOTWV010000337.1:0-9672 GCA_034435695.1 Anaerolineales bacterium
CGCCATCGAAGCCGGCGACCTGAAGGCGCGCAAAATCGGCCGCGCTTACCGCATCAGCAAGAGCGCCCTGGATGAATTTTTGGGAGGCT
Organism: Anaerolineales bacterium; assembly: GCA_034435695.1. GTDB lineage: Bacteria > Chloroflexota > Anaerolineae > Anaerolineales > DRKV01 > DRKV01. The sequence continues at coordinate 90 of DAOTWV010000337.1, forward strand.
GACCTTTTCTCCTGTCTGAAATCTGGCGCCCCCTGAAATACCCTGGCCAAAGGCCTATAGGACAAGGCCGAGCCTTGTCCTACGAAACACTACAGTACAACGGAGAAGGGTGTTTTGGAAGGGCCAAAATCCAAGACAGGGCAGCCATTGGGCTGCCCTGTCGCCTTTTTGTTGCTCATTCTTCTATCGGCAACTTGAGTTCCACCACGAATGTACTCCCCTTCCCTGGGGCGCTCTGGACGTGAATGTGTCCGCCGTGTTGTTCCACCACCTGACGGGCAATGGACAACCCCAATCCCACACCACCAAACAAATGCCCGCCCAGTTCGTCCGTGTGGAAGAAGCGCTCGAAAATGCGCGGCAAAATCTGGGGAGGAATGCCCACTCCGGTATCCTGGATGATGACCTGAAGGGTGCCTTCTCGCAAGGCCGTCTGGATGCGTACATCGCCGCCTTCGGGGCTGAACTTGATGGCGTTATCCAGCAGGGCCTCAAAAGCGCGTTGCAGGGTTTTGGGGTCGGCAGGGATTTTGGGGATGTTGGGCAAAACGGCGATGTGCAGGTGGACGCCGTTTTCTTCTGCCTGGGCGCGATATTTTTCCACGGCTGCGAACAACACTTTGCCGATTTCCGTGGGCTGGAAATCAGAGAAAATCAGGTCGAGTTCTTGCAGGAAGAGGATATCGTTGACCAGGGTGATGATGCGTTGTACGTTCTGGTCTACGGTCTCGAGGGCAGCCATACGGGTGGCGGCATCCAGGCCGGGCTGGCGCGCGACCTGCAAGAAACCGTTGACGGCCGTCAAGGGGGTGCGCAACTCGTGGGCAATGGTGGTCAAAAATTCGCGGCGTGCAAATTCTTCTTCCGCCAGCCGCTGGTAGGCCGCGGAAAGTTCCGTCGCCTTGGCGCGCAAAGCGTCAATGGCCATCTCGTCGTTCTCGCGCAAGCGGCGGCTGACTTCCCGCACCATTGCCATGGACATGCTGGTGCTGTTCTTGAGCACGCGGTCGAAATCCTGCTTGTGGATGGCAAGCACTTGCGTAGGGTGAATGGTTTCCACGGTAGCAGCACGCGGTGCGTTGTGGATGAGCGCCATTTCGCCGAAGAAATCTCCCGTATAGAGGTGCTTGAGCAGGCGTACCTCCTCATCGTTGATGATTTTGGTCACCCGCACTTCGCCCTCCAGGATGATGTAGAAGGTATCTTCTACAGCGCCCTCCTTGCACAGCACCGTATTCTCCGGGTACAGGCGCACTTCCCCTGCTTCCACCAACGCGTCGGCCTCGGAATCCAGCATTCCGGGGAAGGCTTGCTGCAGAATTTGCCGCGGTTTAAGCCCCATCAAGTCCATCAATATCGCTCCTCTCGTAAAAAATCAGCAGTGTCGAACCGTACTGGCGGCGGTCAAACGCCTTCAGGCTTCGCAAAGCCACCTCTTCGTACTCCTTAGGATGAATCTGCACGATGACCCACGCATCCTCCGAGAGCCAGTCGGTGTGGGCATCCAGCAGCATGAGGGCTTTTTTCCACAAGCCGCGGTATTGCGGCGGGGCAATATACACGTAATCGAATTGGTGGTCGGCAGGCTGCGCCAATAGCGCAAAGGCATCCGCCTGACGGATTTCAGCACCGCCGCCCAGCCGGGTGGCCTTGAGATTGGCGTGCAGGGTGCGTATGGCCGTGCGGTGCAAATCTACCAGCCGGACAAACGCCGCGCCATTGCTAAGCGCCTCCAGCCCCACGCTGCCCGTTCCGGCGAACAAATCCAGCCAGTGCGAATCCAGCACATCGGCACCCAGGATGTTGAACAAGGCTTCCTTGACACGGTCGGTAATGGGGCGCGTGGTATCACCTGGGACGGGCTGTAAACGCGCACCTTTGGCTTTGCCGCGGATGATGCGCAGTCCCCTAGGCATTGCCTTCCGCCTCCACAGCCTGACGGGCAGCCCACAGGTTGCCAAAAGGCGCGGTAATGGGGGTAACGCACCCCGTACCCAGGATGAAACGCCGTCCCTGTGTTGCTTCGATGGCGGCACGCGCCTCCCGATACACGTCATCTGCCGTGCCCAGCACCATCGTTTGCCATTGGCGTAACCCGCCACAAACCACACCATCGAAACGCTTCTGGGCTTCAGCCAGCGAGGGAGGCGTCTCCTGGTCGTGCCAGTTGAGCACATGAACAGGGTACTCGGTGAAATCGTCGAAGAGGATATCCGTGCCGTGCAAATGCAGCACGTTCAGCCACAGGTCTTGCACGGATTCCAGCACCGATAAATCAAAGGGGCGGCCAAACTGGCGGTATTCTTCCGCCGAAAGCAACTCCAGGCGGGCATGCTGCACGGCGTAGAAGATGCCCGCGATGCCCAATGGCTTTGCGGCCTCCACGAAACGCTGAATGCTTTCGGTGATGATTTGCAGGCCGATGCGGACCGCGTCAGGTGCGCTGCGCAGGTGAACCAGCAACCGCTCTCCACCAGCCAGGTTTTTGGCCTGCGCCAGGGGGCTGAAGATGGTCTGGATGACAGGTGTGTCCTGGTCGAGGGCGGCAACAATCAGGCGGATGGCTTCCAACTGGTGGGACAGAAAACCTTTGGAGGGGTCGAGCACCTGCAGGCGAGTCCAGTCCTCCGGGTTTTCGATGACCCGATGGGTGTAGGCGCGCGTCCCTTCGGGGTTGCCGCGCCACGCATCCTGTACTCCCCAATCCTTGAGACAAAACGAGGAGGCAGGGGTGATTTTGACAAAATCGAAGTCGTAAACCTGTTGAAAATTGACGGTGGCCGCGGCGAGGCTGCCGGGGGCCTGGTCATCCACCGGGAAATGCCGCCAGAGTGCCACCGGAGGGCGGTCGGGCGTTTCGCCGGCAAGACAGGATTCCATGCGTTCACGGTGAGAGAGGGTCATAAGCGGTCAGCAGGGGAATGGGAAGCAGGTCTGCCATCGGCGGAGGCGGGAGGGGTATCCGGCGGGGTGGCATCCTGCGGCTTTGATGGGGTTGGGGCAATATGGCGATTGAGCAGGGTGGCAATTTCTTCTTCTTCGCCGCGCTGGTTGGCAAAGTAGGCGTCCATGAAGGCCGAGCGACGCAGGCGCAACGCCATGGGTGCGACAACGCGCAGGTCTTCTGAGGTAACCGTGGTGCGCGCATCGGCCGCAGCATAGGCGCGGGCAGCCTCGAAGAGGGTGATTTCGGCGCGCAAGGAGGCGATGTGCAGGGAATCAATCAGTGCCAGTCCTTGCGCTGCCACCGCATCCGGCAGAGTAACTTTCGGCAACAGGTCGCGGGCGGCCTGTAATTCGTCACGCGCCTGGATGGTCTCTTCGGCATATTGGGCGATGACGCCGCGCGGGTTGCTGAGGTAGGCGCGTACCCGGCGGTAGACTTCCATGCGGTTGCGGGTATCCTTCAGCCCCTCGACGATGACGCGCAGGCCGAAGCGGTCCATGATTTGGGGGCGCAGGCGGCCTTCTTCGGGGTTCATCGAGCCGATGAGGGTGAAGCGGGAGCGGTAGGTGGCGGAGAGCGGCCCGCGGCGGACGGTGTACATGCCCTGGGCAGAGGCGTCCAGGATGGCATCCACGATGTCATCCTGCAGCAGGTTGACTTCATCCACGTAGAGCACGTTGCGGTCGGCCTGCGCCAGAATGCCGCGCCGCAAGCGCATACGCTCGTGGACGACAGCCCGCTCATCCAGGCCGCCGACCACGTCTTCGAGGCGTGCGTTGAGCGGCAACTCGACCAGCCGGGCAGGCTCCAGGCGGGAAAGCGGCTCTCCCATGGCGTATTTGCGGGCGCAATCGGGGCATACCGCGTCCATGCCGCCAGTTTCCACGTCTTCGGGCATGCAGCCGTAAAAGCACAAACTGCGCGGGACAGCAGGGAGCAGGTCAATCAGGCTGCGCACGGCCGTGGTTTTCCCCGTGCCGCGCGGCCCAATCAGCAAAACCCCTCCCACAGCAGGGTTCACCAGCGCCAGGATGAGTGCCAGTTTCATCTCGCGCTGGCCTACCAGCGCCAGGAAGGGGTATGGCAGCACCTCGGCAATGCCGGAATCGCCCATTTCGTGCATTGGCTGCAAGCCGCGTCCGGTGACGCGGTCAATCAGTTCACGCAGCGAGCGCGGCGGGGGCGGTTGTCCAGCGGGGGCAGCCTGGGGGGGAGAGGTATCCTGCTCAGTCTGGGGGCTCATTTTTGCGAAAGACGGTATGCCTGCCGTTCGCGGCCGGCTTCCATCCGGCGGCGTTCTTCTTCCGTTTCCGGGATGAGGGGCGGGACGGGGACGGCGCGCCCGTTTTCGTCCAGCGCCACATAGACCAGGAAGGCGTCGTTGGTGAAGGTGCGCTCTCCAGTGACGGGATTCTCGGCTTCCACATGGACATGGGCTTCCATAGAGGTGCGTCCCACGTAACTGACCTCCGCATTCAGGATGACCAGGTCGCCCAGTCGGATGGGCTGGCGGAAGGTCATACGGTCTACGGCAACGGTGACAACACGACGCTGGGCGTGGCGCATACAGGCCAGGGCGCCGGCTTCATCCACCAGTTTCATGATGACGCCGCCATGCACGTTGCCATGATGGTTGGCGTGCTCTGGCTGCATCAGTTGGGAAATGGTGATGCGTGAGGCGCGTACGGTTTTACCTTGGAGAGGGGTATCGTTCATAGTTCCACGAATTTTCACGAATTTTCACGAACTTCCACGAATTTCCACGAATTTCCACGAACTTCCACGAACTTCCACGAATTTCCACGAATTTTCACGAACTTCCACGAATTTTCACGAACTTCCACGAATTTTCACGAATTTTCACGAATAGACATGAATGCCGGTTTGGAGGCAATTGGCAATGGCTACTGGCCAGGCTGCAGGAAAACCAGAGGCCGGGTGGATGAATACAGAGGGGGTGGTGTTCTCTGACAATTGCCGCCGGGAGACAAACGTTTGCACGAGGGTGGTGCTGTCTGTATTATACCCATAAGCACCCTCGAAATACGTGAAAAATCCATGCCACACCCAATGCAGTGCGAGGAAAGGGCATCCTCCTCGCGTTGCGTTATTCCACGTCGTTATACGTCCAGTACCGGTTGACGAAGAAATTCCAAAACATGACAATGACGACAGCCACCGCCAGAGTCAGGTTATTGCTCAGGAACTCCACCGAGAAGAAGGGAAACTGGAACGGCAGCGCCTGCAGGACGGTCATCCACACCGGCTTGACAAAGGTCAAAATCGGCAGGCGAATACCCAGGCCAATCACGCTCACCAATGCGAACTGCAACAATTGGCGCACAATGGGTTTGGAGCGCGAGTCGGGGTAAGTCCAGTGGCGGTTCCAGGTGAAGTTGTTGATGATTGCCGCGGCAAAAGAAATGGTACCGGCAAACACCAACGGTAACCCCAGCAAACGAGTGAGGATGTTCATAGTACCGAAATCCACCAGGGCACCGGTAATCCCTACCGTGGCAAAGCGCAAAAAGCGAGAACGTTCACGCGGGTTGGTCAAAATCATGGTCATGCTAATCCTAATTTCTCCTTGAAGTATGGAATGGTGCGGCGAATGCCCTCTTCCAGCGAAACGGTTGGCGTCCACCCCAAAACTTCCTGCGCCCGGGTGATATCGGGCCGGCGGCGTTGGGGGTCGCTTTCTCCGCGCTGGCGAGTGCGATACACTACACCTGCCTGGTTGCCCGTCAAGGCATTTATGGTATGGGCGAAATCCAAAATAGTGGTTTCTGTGGGGTTCCCGATGTTCACTGGCAAGTGGTAATCGGAAAGCACCAGCCGGTAGATGCCTTCGATGAGGTCATCCACATAACAAAAACTGCGCGTCTGCAGGCCATCGCCGTATACGGTAAGCGGCTCTCCCTGCAAGGCCTGTTTGAGGAAATTGGGGACGACGCGTCCATCATCAATGCGCATGCGCGGGCCATAGGTGTTGAAGATGCGCACAATGCCGGTGTTGATGCCATGGAAACGGTGATAAGCCATGGTCAGCGCTTCGGCAAATCGTTTGGCTTCATCATACACCGAGCGCGGGCTGATGGGATTGACTCGTCCCCAGTAAGATTCATCCTGCGGATGGACTTCGGGGTCGCCGTAGATTTCGCTGGTGGATGCCAGTAAAAAACGGGCCTGATTGGCACGCGCTACCCCCAGGGTGTTATGCGTCCCCAGTGCGCCGGCCTTGAGGGTTTGGATGGGCAGGTTGGGGTAACCGTATGGCGAAAGCGGGTTTGGGCTGGCAGGCGAGGCAAAATGCAGCACAGCATCCAGTTTTCCAGGAACGAAGATGAAACTGGATACATCGTGCCGGATGAAAGAAAATCCTTCCTTTCCGGCCAGGTGTGCCAGATTTTGCGGATTGCCTGTGATGAAGTTGTCCATTCCTACAACTTCATGCCCTTCATTTAAAAAGCGTTCGCACAGATGCGAACCCAGAAAACCTGCCGCTCCAGTAATGAGAACACGCATGAAAAAACCTCCTGAGAGCCATTAGGCAATGGCAGTACCATTGTACATGCAAACCCTATCGGGCATATTGCAGTTTAGTCAGAAAGTACTTACCGCCAGTCTACGCGGGTAACCAGGCCATCTCCGGTGAGTTGCACGGCCTCACCCGTCTGCGCATTGACGAGCCACAAATCACCCTGATAAAGCACCGCGATACCGTATGCCTGGTTTTCGAAAAGCGGCTGCGGCGACCAGAGCACTTGCTGAGGGTCCAACCCCGGTGCGCCCTGCTCAGGGAAGAGCGCGCGCCGATTGGAAGCATCCCGGTCCATGACGTACAGGCGATAACGGCTGGTTTCACTTTGCCGGGGGGTAATGGCCTGCAGGTAAGCCACCTGAAAAGCACCGGGGTCTTCTGGCAGGGGCATCGCCGGGGAAGCAGCCGGGGCAGCGAACATGCCGACCTGCAGCACCAGAGGGATGGGCGCCCCACCTTCCAGGGGGATGGCCGTCAAATCGAAGAGGGGGGAGGTCTCTGTAGTGTTCGATTCTCCCTCCAGGGCGCGATGCGCAACAGTATACAACACCTGACTGTCAGGCGACCAGGTCACCCCCGGAACCCAGGCCCAGTCCCCAAAAGTTTGCAAGGGGGGGATTTGCAAATGGGAGCGAAATTCTCCCGTATCGAAATTGACCAGCCCTACCCCGTCAGGACGCGCAAAAGCCATACGATTTCCATCGGGAGACCAGCGAAAGAGGGTTCCCCACCAGCCATAGATGCCCCCGGCATTGGCATCCGCCACCACTACCGGGCGGGAAACCCAGCCGCTGGTACTGAAACTGCGCAATTGCAGGTCGTTGTTGGCCTGCCAGCCCGGAGCAGCACTGCGCGGCTCCACCGTGGAGTAGGCCACCCGCAAAGTGGAACCAGGCACCCAATCCGCAAAATGCACGATGTTGCTGACCTGTAAATCCACCAGCGTGGGCGGGTCCTGGTCAATGCGCGCTGCCCATAAGGTGTTGATATCCGTTTCGTTTTCTGCCTTCCGGGTGAAAAGCAGCCAGCGGCCATCACGGGAAAGAGTGAACACCCGTCCATCCAGGTCACCCAGCGTGAGTAGCGGGGTGCGGTTGGTCGTGCTTCCCTCCATCAGCCATACGTTCCCCCCATCCAGGTACACCAGTTTACCGGGGATGTCCATACGCTGAGCAGGGCTTTGACTGCCAACCATGATGATTTCGGGTACCGGGGTGCGGATGATGTTGACCTTGACGGCGCTGCGCGAGGTCTCCACGCCGTCTTCATACACGCGTCGGTACGTGATTTCTCGCAAGCCATTTTCGCCTGCCTGCAACAGGCGCGTCTCCCCTTCGGGGAGCGATTCGCTGCGCAGGGTTTGACGTTCAAAAGGTACTGGCTCTTGCACAATGTCGAAACTTTCTTCGACACGCACCACCTGCACCTGTGCGCCATCGCTCAACACGGTGTAAAGCGGTGGGTCAACCCTGTCCAGGTCACTGAGTTGCACGCCGGCAACATCCAGCACTTCCTGCACAGTAGCGCCCGCAGCAGCCTGTACCCGCAATTGCGTGCCATCCACCAGCACCTGCACCTGCATGGTCTGTGGGGTGACCTGAGGGGCCGCGCAACCGGTAAGCAAGACCGCCGAAAGCAACAACAATAGCCAATGGTATAATGTGTGTTTGTTGTACATGAGAAAACTCACCTGGTCGCCACACCCTTGAAAATCTGTGGGTACCAGAAACTCACCAAAAAGGATGCAACGCCGAATTATAGCATGTCTTCTCTCTCTGCACCGCCTCCTGAACTCCCCCTCCTGGCACGCCTGGAAGCCCTGCTGTTTGCTGCCCCAGGGCCAGTCAGCGCGCAACAATTGGCTGCTGCACTGGATATCCCAACCCGCGAGGTGAAACAAGCCCTGGATGCCTATGCCGAATCCCTGCAGGGGCGCGGCCTGCGTTTACAGCGGCACCAGCAGCGGGTACAACTCACCACCGCACCGGAAGCCGCCCCCTGGGTGGAACGCCTCCTGGGATTGGAGGCCACCAGCCGCCTGAGTCAGGCTGCTCTGGAAGCCCTGGCCATCATCGCCTATCAACAACCTGTTACCCGCCCCCAGGTCAACGCTATCCGCGGCGTCAACAGCGATGGTGTCATGCGCAGCCTGCTCAGTAAAGGCTTGATTGAAGAGGTGGGTCGCGCCGAAGGGCCAGGAAGGCCTATCCTGTACGGCACAACGACTGATTTTCTGCAGCATTTCGGGCTGAATAGCCTGGACGAATTGCCACCGCTCAACCTGGAAGCAGCAGAAGACGAAGCCGAAGATGCCAGCGCTTTGCTCAAAGGATGAGCGTGTTTGCCCATACAGAAAATTCTCAACCACACGGGGCAGTAACTCTGCCCATGGGATAAATTATGAAAGACCGTATTCAAAAAATCCTCGCCCGCGCCGGCCACGGTTCACGGCGAACCTGTGAAGAACTCATTGCCCAGGGACGTGTTACCGTCAATGGCAAGGTCGCCAAACTGGGCGACAAAGCCGATGCCGCCCATGACGAAATCCGCGTGGATGGGGTACGCGTGCGCGTGGCACCTGCGGAAAAAGTGTACATTGCGTTGCACAAACCGCGCGGGGTACTCACCACAACCCGTGAAAACGACAGCCGCCCCACCATTCGCGATTTAGTGCCCGTTCCCGGTCACCTGTACCCTGTCGGCCGCCTGGATTACGAGAGTGAAGGGTTGATTCTGCTCACCAATGATGGCGACCTGACCAACAAATTGACGCACCCGCGCTATCAACACGAAAAAGAGTACCGCGTCCTCGTTGTCCATCAGCCCAATCAAGAGCAAGTCGAAGCCCTGCGGCATGGCGTAGTGCTGGAGGATGGGTACCGTACCGCACCAACCAAAGTGCGCGTGGGGGAAACGCTGCCAGGGAAAGGGACCTGGATGACAATCATCCTGACCGAGGGACGCAAACGTCAGATTCGCGAAATGTGCAGCCGCGTCGGTTTGCCCGTCAAACGGCTGATTCGGGTGCGCATTGGTACCCTGAAACTCGGCAAACTCAAACCCCGTGAATGGCGCTACCTGACAGAAGCAGAAAT
>DAOTWV010000338.1:0-19807 GCA_034435695.1 Anaerolineales bacterium
GGCGCGCCGCCCGCGGGGTACAGCAGGGGAGCGGACGTGGCCTGCAGGTGGTACGCGCCCCCTTCGAAGGTCAGCAGCCCCTCGAAATCCAGCCTGTCCCCGACGCGGGCCTCCGGGCTGAGGGGAAAATTGCCATGCGCATCCAGCACCAGGCGGGCGGCGTAGCCCTGTGGGTCATCCCAAAACAGGCGACTCAGGCCGAGGGAGGCGGGCAGGAGCCAGGTTTCGGCGCGCCCATCGGTGGGGGCGATGACGGCGGCCTGCGTTAGCGAGACCAGCATGCCCTCGCGGGCTTCGTAGTACATTTCGTCGTCATCGAGGGCGGGGGCAAGGGGGACGGGGGCCGGCAGGGGGTTGCCCTGGGAAAGTACGGCGAGGTCGGCGGGCGCGGCTTTGAGGCGCGTCAGGCCGTAGTGCTCCTCCACCACGCCGGTGATGCGCACCCGGTCGCCGGGCTGCACCACGTCTTGCGAAGCGCCCAGGAAAACGAAAACCCCGTCCGAGGTGGCGGGGTCGGAATCGCAATCGGGCTGCTGGATGGCGAAGCCTTTGGGCGGGCGCTGGTCGAAATCGGCGGTGACGAGGCCTTCGAGGGTGACGGTTTGCCCGGCGTAGGGCGAGGTCTTGCCGCTGCCCTGCACGGCGCAGATGGGGGTGATATTGGTGGCGCGCCCCGGTAAGCCACTCAGCATTAACAGGAGGCAGGCAAGAGTCCAGGCTTTCATGTGGGGGAATCAAGGGTAAGAAATTGGCGGCGGAGGTTTTGAAGTTGGTGGCGGTGAGGTGTCTTGTGGCGTGGCACTCTTTTTTCTCTGGGGCTTGCGTGTTGGTGTGCGGGTAGAAGTCGGTGGTAGGGAGGGCGTTGGTGGGGCTTCCACTATGGGGAGCAGTGCAACATCTTGATCAAGCGTCACAGTACTAAGCGCTATCCAGCCGATGGTATTTGTGTTGGGAAGTTGCACTTGTAACCACGTGTGTTGGGCGTTGACGCCTAGAACTGGCAGTCGCGTGGTGTTTGGATAACTGGCGAGCACGGTAAAACGGGTGTCTGGCCCGGTGCGCACGTTAGCAGAGCGCACAGAGATTTCGGCCATTGGTACGGAGGTCGGAGATGGCGTAATTGTAGGGGTATGGGTAGGCGCCTCCGGACTGGATGAAGGGGCGGGCGTATGGGTTGTAGTGGGGGTCGGAGATGAAATGATGATACTTTGCTGAGCAGTGGGGGCAGGCGTTTGCGTCTGGAGCGGTGTGGTCTTTTTACTGCCCCACGCGAAAAAAAACAGCGATGCTAACAGGATGGCTGCTACTGTCAGCCACGGTAGCCACTGGAAGGTGGATACTGGCGCGGTGAGCCTCTCTTTTGCCGGCGGCAAAGGAGAGGCTTGTGGCGCTGGTTGGGGCTGTGGTGCTTGAGAGAGAGACCTCGGCGGCGGAGTCAGGCCGCGAGTTACATAAGACATCGCTTCCGCCAGATGCCCCGCAGTGGGATAGCGTGCATCGCGGTCTTTGGCCATGGCTGTAGCAATGACGGTTTGAATGCTGGGCGGCAAGTCGGGACGCAGCGCACAGAGGTTTGGCACGGGGTCGGTGATGTGTTTGATGATTTGTCCCGTAGGGGTATCTGCGTCATAAGGGATGCGCCCGCTGAGCATTTCAAAGAGAATGGCCCCCAAAGCATACACATCACTACGTCGGTCTATATCGCGCTCGCCGCGCCCCTGTTCGGGACTCATGTACGCCGGCGTGCCAATAATCATCTGGCTGCCTGTCAGACTTACCGTGGCCTGGAGCATCTTGGCGATGCCAAAATCGGAGAGGTAGGCCTTGCCGCGTGCATCGAACAGGATATTGTCGGGTTTGATGTCTCGATGGATGATGCCCCGTTCGTGGGCTTCATCCAGTGCCTCGGCGATGACGGTTAGGATGGCAGTGGATTCTGCAAGTGAGATGGTTCCTTGCTGTTGAATACGCTCTGCCAGCGATCCTCCGGTCATCAGGCGCATGACGATATAAGGCTGTCCATCCTGTTCGCCGAAATCGTATACTGGAACGATGGCGGGGTGTTCCAATTGGGCAATGACCTGCGCTTCGCGCTCAAAGCGCGCCCGAAATTGGTCATCGTGCAACAAGGTGCGCGGCAGCACCTTGAGCGCCACCTCGCGCTTGAAACGTGGATCCAAGGCGCGGTACACAACTGCCATACCCCCCTTGCCCAATTCTTCCAAAATTTCGTAGCGGCCAAATGTTTGCATGTGAAGCAGGTCTCCTCCCCAGAGCAGGCGAGTGTATCTTTGTTGTACAGTATTCTTTGGTGAAAGTCAACTCGTAAAGCCCTCACAAAGGCCTTGCTTTTGAATAAATCACATTCTGCAAAGGGATCATTCTAACGATGCCTAGTAGTTCTTGCCACTTGCCACTTACTCCCCCACCCTCCCCCTCTCTCTAAGGGCGAGGGGACGCCTGCCCTTGCAAACTTGCTCCCTTACCCGTGATACAATTTTCCCCATGAGCCTCTTTCCCCCCGGTATCCCGAAATCCAAACGCATTTTCGACCTGTTGTTGACGGTCATCGGGCTGGTGGTGCTCTCGCCGGTGATGCTGGTAGTGGCCCTGCTGGTGTGGGTTTTCCACGGATGGCCGGTTTTCTTTCGCCAGGAGCGTCCCGGTTACCGCGGCGTGCCGTTTGCGCTCTACAAATTTCGCAGCATGACGAACGCGCGCGATGCGGAGGGCAATCTGCTGCCCGATGAGCAACGCCTGACGCGATTTGGGCGCTTCTTGCGCGCTTCCAGCCTGGATGAGTTACCGGAGTTGTTCAACGTGCTGCGCGGCGAGATGAGCCTGGTAGGGCCGCGTCCGCTGTTGATGCGCTACCTGCCGCGCTACAGTTCGGAGCAAATGCGCCGTCACGATGTGCTGCCGGGCATCACCGGCTGGGCGCAGGTCAACGGACGCAACGCGCTCACCTGGCAGGAGAAGTTCCGCCTGGACGTGTGGTACGTGGACAACTGGTCGCTGTGGCTGGATGTGAAAATCCTGTTGCTCACGGTATGGAAAGTGCTCAAGCGCGAGGGCATTGACCAGACGGGACACATCTCGGCGGAAGAGTTCATGGGGAACGATGCGGAGTAGAGACGCGTCGGGCGGGACCATGCGCACACAGTCCCGCCCGAAGTCAATCAGAGCCAGTAGTCGTTACGGTACGTCGTAGGTGCTGATGATGTAATCCAGCGTGTCGAGGTAGGTATCCTGGTAGGCGTCATCATACATGACCGTGAAGAGCAGGAAGGTGGTACCGCGGCTTTCGAAGAATGACACGCCGCTGTATTCGCCGCTGGGGGAACTCCAGGTAAGGCGTTCGCTGCCGTCAGGTTGTACCTTGTCGCCGGTGATTTTGACGTCATCAGCGTAAAAGTTCCGCAGCAAAGAGAGGGCAAACGCGCCGGCTTCGGACTTGGATATTGCTGTTCCATCATCGTAGGCCACGTTTTGCACGATGGCATGTTCATCGGGGGAGTAAAACGTATCTACGGCTGTTGTGTCGTTGGCGTCGTGTTCGTAACGCCATGCGGTGGGGATTTTAATCGTAAACAGGTCTGCCGGCCCGGTGAAGGTCCATACCCAGTTATACACATTGGCCTGCGCGGCTTTCTTGCTGTCCACGGTGATACCGCTGAAGAATTCATCATACACGGGGACGTAGGCGTCGTACGCATCGGCATCGACCCAGAAATCAATGGCATAGATGATTTGCCCTTTCTGGTCGTAGTGGGTTTCTACCACCTGGGGAATGCCGTTGAAGTCCAGGGTTTTGGCGACGAAAGCCAGGCTTTTTTCCTCGTTGAATTTGCTGGTTGTTTGCTGGTAATTATCGTAACTACCAAAGAAGTTGGCTTCCCGCGCCTCTACAAACCGCTGGAAAGATGCAAAGTCGAGTTCGTAGCCGGTGTTGGTTGCCTGCAGGTAAATGAAACCGTTGGCTCCGCCGTCTGGTTCTGCGAAAGATACCGCGGCGGTGCCTTCATCGGCTGCCCATCCGGTTGGGGCGTACACTTCATACACGCCATCGGCGTAAGTGGTGGTGGTGGAATCCAGTGTAAAGGGTGCAGGTTGACTTTGGGAGCTGCTCATATCCTCCGTTGGGGGCGGCGGGGACGTTTCCGTGGGAGCAGGGGTGTCGGTCGGTACAGGGGTATCGGTAGGGAGAGGGGTGTTGGTTGGCGGCGGGGGCTGTGTTGGTTCGAGGGTGGGGGTGGGGGGCGGGCTGCCACCCAGGTTGCACGCCATGCCAATTATCAAGACGATGGCACCTAGCAGCAGAAGAGGATGAAAGTTTTGCTTCATGGGGAGTACCTCCTTTGGATTGAATGAAATCGTGGTAACAACTCAGCCACCCACGCCCGACGATAAATCGTCGGGCTGCTCGGTCAAAGCCGGATCAATCCGGCTAGCGCCAAGCGGTTGGGTTTACCCGACTTTGGTGTCCTCAGCCGGGGAATTGATTCCCCGGCGGGTGGGCTGAGCAGTTACAAATCGTGATGGTATGTGCTGCGTCAACGGATGGAAGAGCATCCGAACTGGTGAGAAGACAAGGTCTTTCGGTACACGCTCCCAAACTGTGATACCAGAGAGAGCGAGGGTGTCGTCCTCGCTCTCCCCATTACATCCTTTGGCTACATGCGCCGGCTTTCCTTGGTGCTGCTACCTTCTCTGCGCACTTCGGATTACATTGAGTGTAGCATAAAATTCAGAAAAACTGACAACGTTTTGCGCTTTATTTTGTCCCCTTTTGATTGATTGCAAAACGATATGCGAATTTTATTTGACCCAGTCGTGCAATTTTTTGGGTAAGTCAAATGCCAGCGGAGGAAGAGCCTTGGGGGAGAAGAAAGCCGCCTGAGCAGCGTCATCCTGGGCGCGCAGGCGTCCCCCAATGACCTCACCGCGAAAATAGAGAACAAGGTGTGCCCCCATTTTCTGGATGGGGCGACCGGTGACCTCCAGCAGGGAGGTGATACGTACCTGCAGGCCGGTTTCTTCGAGACACTCGCGCGCGGCCGCCTCTCTGGGGTCTTCCCCGGCATCCAGAAAGCCGCCGGGAAGTGACCAGTACCCCTGACGCGGGGGATTGGCGCGCTGTACCAGCAGCACTTTTCGAGCGGAGACCACAACCAGCACAACCGCGACTTTAGGGTCGGGAAAGTATGTCCAGTTGCAGGATGGGCACACGGGGCGCGTTTTCCCGGCGCGCAAACGGCTCACCAGGGGCGAGCCGCAGCGAATGCAAAAACGGATTTCTTCCGGGTGCAGCACTTCACTCATTTTTGTCTTCCCAGCCACCATGCCAGTCCTGCGCATATGGCGGCGGTGAGCGCAAGGCCAATTTCCAGCGCCTGCCAGGGGATAGTGGGTGTTGGAGGCGTGGTTGTTTTGGGGAGCGGCGTAGCCGGAATACTGATGTCGGCTGTGGCGGTCATTGGTTGGGTGCCACTGACAACTTGCAGGGACTGCATCTCCAAAGGTTGCACGTCTGCGACCGGCGGGGTTCCCGGGATGCCACGTTCTACTTCAGGTGCAGGAGCACCTTCGGCTTGCATGGCCAGTTCAGGGGGGGCGCTTTGCTGCAGTGTAGGTGCCCAAATGCTTTGGCCGACAAAGGTCAGCAGGAGAAGCACCATAGCCATAGCGGCACCCCATTGCATGGTTGGGCGCAACCATGCGAAGAATGAAATGGGGGGGGATACCATCTCAGGGGTGAGCGTGAAATTACGCGGGGCGCGTACCCTGGGGGCGGCACGCAGCACCGCGCGGGTACGTCGCAGGGATTCGAGTTCCTCTCGCAGTGCGGCATCGTCTTCCAGGCGCGCTTCCAGACGGGCACGCTCTTTTGGGGAGAGTACGCCGTCCAGGTAAGCAGATAACGTTTCCAGTTCTTTTACGGATAAGGATAGTTTCATGAGACACTCTCCGCCTCTAGACGGAAGGCATCCGGTAGAAGTTCCCAAAACTGTTGCAGACAGTTCCTGAGGCGAGCACGCGCTCTGGAAAGCCGGCTTTTGACGGTTCCCAGGGGTTTACCGATGATGTGCGCGGCCTCCTCGTAGTCCATACCTTGAACGTCCACCAATACGGCGACAGTACGAAAGACTGGCGGCAGGTCTTGCAGGCAGTGTTGGATAGCCTGGTTGAGTTCCATGCGGGTGGCGCGTTCTTCCGGGCTTTCGCCAGAGTCGGCCAGCCAGGGAGGGGATTCGATTTCCTCGCCGTGTTGGTCCGTGGGGTTCAAATCGGCTATGGGGCGTCTTCGCCTGTAGCGCAAGACATCGTAGCAGCGGTTGGTGACAATGCGCAGCAGCCAGGCGCGGAAGGAGCCGCCTCGAAAAGAGTCCAATTTACGAAAGGCCGAGATAAAGGCATCCTGAGTGGCGTCTTCTGCAGCATCACTTTCGCCCATGATGCGATATGCGCAATGGTAGGCCAGGTCTTGATAGGCCAGTACAAGTTGGTTGAAGGCATCCAGGTCGCCTTGCTGAGCCAGGGAGATGAGCGTATCTTCATCCATGATGTTCTTGCGGGAAAAGGAGGTAGCGGCATAGTAGCCGCCATGTTCCCAAGGCCAGGGCGGTGAAGCCGCCCAATACCAGCACGAAAATTGGCGGAATAGGGCGCATGAGCCATAGGCCGCGCAGCCAGGCCGCCAGGGGGGCAGTCAGGAGCAAAGCCCATCCCAAACGCAGCAGGGATGTATACGGGGTGCGCAAACACCCCAGGGCGCCGCCGGCACAGAGCCAGGCCACGAGCAGAGGAATAAACGTGGTGGCCATACGCCATCCGGCGTCTGGTAATTCGCCATGGGTAGCGAATCCGGCAACGGTTACCAATGCCAGCGCACTGACATCGCCCAGCAGCAGCCAGCGGGTATGGGGAAAAGGGGTATCCATGTCACCTCACATGGTCAGGGATGCCCGGATGGGGCGTTGCATGGTGTTGTGCGCCCTAATCCTACCCTAAAGCGCAAACATTGCCAACCCCGTGAAAGGCGGTTACAATCCCTGCCGGAGGTAACCGATGGATACCAATACGCACTCACATCCCCCCTTTTGGGTGGCTTATTTACGCATCATGGGCATAGACACGCTGATTGTATTCGCGCTGGCGTGGTTGTTGGGAGGTTTACAGCAGGTATCTAACCTGTATTTTTGGAGTACGGCCGTGCTTTTCTTGATTGCGGCTTTTCCTGTCTTTGGTGAGATGGGCGGGAGCGTGCGCACGGTATATCGCCTTTCCAAAGGGGAAAAAATGGCAGATTTGAAACATGCCCAGGAAGCCGCGGCACAAAAAGGCTGGCGTATCACAGCACTGTATGGGTTGAGTGGTGTCAGTACTTTTGTGCTTTCTGTTTTGACCAGTTTTTGGTGGCAGATATGAACACGAACACAACGCGCATTCTTCTCACTTGTGCCACGCTGGCAGTGGCGGCTTGTGTGTGTCTCAGTCTGGTTGGGATTGGCTGGGCTGGTTTGTTGTTTTGGGAGACGCGTAGCCCTGGAGGAAATGTGCCGATGCCCCAAAATGTGCCCACCCCCACGCAAGGAGGGGAAACTTTTCCCACAGAACCATCGCTCACTCCCCAGGAATCCATGGACCAGATTGAATCCCAGGTTCAGGAACTTCGCGAGCTGGATGTGCTGCAACCGGTTGAGCGCCAACTTCTCACCACAGAAGGGTTGCGCAGGCATGTGCTGGAAAACTTCTTGAAAGATTACACCCCTGCTGAAGCGCATGATGATGTGCTTACCTTGCATGCCTTTGGCTTTCTGCCTTCGGATTTTGATTTGATTGCCCTGTACACAGCGCTATACACCGAGCAGGTAGCCGGATTTTATGATGACGAAGTCAAGGCCATGTACGTGGTGCAGGGAGAGGCCTTTGGCGGCCCAGAGCGCATGACCTATGCCCATGAGTTTACGCATGCGTTGCAAGACCAACACTACGACCTGCGCGGCAATTTGAAAATTACCGATGAGAACTGCCAGCAGAACAGTGAATACTGCGCTGCTGTACAATCCCTGGTGGAGGGAGACGCCACACTTGTACAGGAATTCTGGTTGACAGACTACGCTACCAGTCAGGATTACTCAGAAATTTACGAATTTTACGGCACCTTCCAAAGCCCGGTGTATGATTCTGCCCCGGAGTACATGCAGCAAGATTTCCTGTTCCCCTACCAGCAAGGCAAGGATTTTGTGCGCTTCTTGTATGAACGCGGGGGATGGGAAATGGTAGATGCTGCATATCAGACGTTACCGCAATCTACCGAGCAAATCCTGCACCCGGAACGATACCCCGATGACACCCCCGTAGCGGTGACGGTACCCGATGTTCGCGCTCTGTTACCCGATGGTTGGCGGCAGGTGGATGAAGGCGTCATGGGGGAGTGGTACACCTACCTGATGCTTTCCTATGGCCGCGACGGTGTAGCGCGGCAATCTGAGGGAGAAGCCGCTGCGGCTGCCGAGGGCTGGGGCGGGGATGCTTACCGCGTGTATGTTTCTCCCGATGAGCAGCAATTTGCCCTGGTGTTCGATACCACCTGGGATACAACACGCGATGCCAACGAATTCCGCCACACTTTGCAACGTTACATCAGTCGGCGCTTCAATGCCAGCACGCAAAACGCAGGCGAATCGGCGTGGGCCTGGGAAGGTGGGGCGGGAGGGTATATCACCTTGCATCAGGTAGATTCCCGTCTGGTTTGGCTCGTTGCTCCTGATAAAGCCACCGCCGAAGCCATGTGGCAGGCCATCAAGTCCCCGTAACTGTCATGTCCCTGGATATTGCACGCGTGCAGGCGCTGTTTTTCGATGTGGATGGTACCTTGAGTGATACCGATGATTTGTATGTCCGTCGCCTGCGTCATTGGTTGTCCCCTCTGGAGCGGCTTCTCCCTTCATTCGATGCTCAGAGGGTGGCGCGCGCTCTGGTGATGCGTGCCGAAACCCCTGGCAATGCAGTCTACGCTCTGGCGGATGCGCTTGGACTGGATGACCTCGCGTACCGCATGTTTTCCCGCTTACCGCACCGCGAGGCGAAACCGCATTTTTTGCTCATCCCCGGTGTGCGCGCTATGCTGGAGCGCACTGCCCGAAGATATCCGCTGGCAGTCATCAGCGCACGGGGCGAATTAAGCACTCGCCAGTTCCTGGCGCAATACGACCTGGAAGGCTTTTTTCAGGAAATCGTTACAGCCCATACCTGCAAACGCACGAAACCCTCGCCAGAACCGGTATTGTGGGCAGCAGCCCGTATGGGGATTCCTGCTGAGTGTTGTGTCATGATTGGGGACACCACAGTGGACATCCGCGCGGGAAAGGCGGCTGGCGCGCAAACCATTGGCGTGTTATGTGGCTTTGGAGAGCGTGATGAACTGTCGCGAACAGGGGTTGACCTGATTTTGGAGAGCACGGCTGAAGTGGCCGACGTGTTTGGATGTTGAAAACCTGCTTGAAATCGGTGTATAATGCCTGTATGAGAAAGCATTTGCTGGTTTTGGTGTTGTTATTGACTGTGGTGGTGGGGGGCTATACCAGGTGGAGCGCCCGCGCCCAGGGGAGTGATGTGCGGTATTTTCCGGAAACCGGGCATACCATTCGCGGCCCATTTCGCACGTTTTACGAAAGTACACCCGATGCTTTGCTCCTCTTTGGGTATCCCATCACAGAGGCTTTTACGAACGAAGGGGGATTGGAAGTGCAATACTTCCAGAAAGCCCGCTTTGAGCACAATCCCGCGGCGCTTTCCGACGTTGTGCAGTTGACGCCTTTGGGGCGGCTCCTGTATAACCCCTATGCGGAACACATTCAGCCAGATATCCCCGTCAGCGCAACAGCCTGTCATTATTTCCCTGATACGCGTCAGAACCTGTGTTACGATTTCCTGACATATTGGGAAGCCCACGGAGGGGAGCGCTACCTGGGAAAACCCATCTCCCCCCTGGAAAAAGAAAACGACCGACTGGTGCAGTATCTGGAATACGCCCGCCTGGAGTGGCACCCGGAAAACATTTCCAAAGCCCAAATCGTTACCGCCAACCTGGGAGAAATCTACTTCCGGGTCAATGGCGAGAATCCGGCTTTGCTCAGGGCTATTGGCGGCTCATTCATTGCTGAACAACGGGTCACGCGTCTGATAGTCAATGCTTTCGTGACTCAAGCATCGGTTTCGCACCACGATGAACAAAAACTCTACGTCATCGTGCGAGACCAAAACAAGCAACCCATAACCAATGCCGCTGTAGATATTACCTTGCGCTACCCTGATGGTACATCAGCGAAATACATTGCCCCTAAAAACACCAACCAGGCTGGCTTCACGGTAATTCCCATAGAAGTCAATGCTGCCGAGAACGTCATCGGAACAGTGGAAGTGTTGGTGCGTGTCTCTGTATCCCCGGATTTACACACCGAGACCAGTACGTCTTTCCGTATCTGGTATTGAGAGCCTACCTGAAAACCTGATGTCAGTTGCAGTAACTGTAAAATGTGGAGAATGTTACAGGGAGCCGCCAGCGGCTCCCTGTTTTTGATTTCATTTGTTTTGTAATTGCTCCAGAAAAGTGCGGTATTCCTCCGCATTGGGGGGGTTTAACTTGAGCAATGCTTGAATGGCTTTGATAGCCCCTTCGCTGTCTCCGGAGTCCAGCAAACGGTCAGCGAGTTTGTCATACATCTCCACTGCCTCTTCACCTCTCCCTACCCGCCGATACAATTCTGCCAGACGACGTATCGCGGGCAGGTAGTCTTCCTGTTCTCCAAGCAATTTCTCGAGGAAGGCAATGGCTGGCGCTATTCTTCCGGCCTTGACCTGTTCACCCAGGAAGCGGTCCATTTCTGTGCGGGCCTGATTTTCATCTCCCAGGCGCAAATTCAAGTCTATCAGGCTCAGGCAGGCATCGGCATCATCGGGGGCCAGAGAGCGAATTTGTTCGTATACTCGTTGCGCGCGCCGCCAATCCAGGCTTTGCATATCGATATCTGCCATGCGGTACAACACTTTGACCATGTATGCTGTATCGAGATTGTATTGTTGTGCCAGTCGAAAGGCTTCCATGTACGTGGCGCGTGCCTTGTCGAGTTCGGCGCGATTGTAGTACACCCCCCCCATGTTGAGATATTGCTCCACGGCGGCCTCTACCTCGCCCATTTGCGTCAGGGTATCGATTAATTGCTGACGGACGGAAACATCCAGGGGCGAGAGTTGTACCACGCGTTCCATCAATTGGATAGCCCGATGGGTTTCTCCACGCACCTGATGGGTGCGCGCCACCACCTGAAACTTGGCAATTGCCTCCGGGATATACCCCTGCTGTGAGAGCAAATCCCCGATATAGGTGTGCAACGGCAGGTATGTAGGCGCATGTTGTAACGCCCAAAAGGCTTCCTCCATAGCCGAGCGCCAGAAACCCTGTCGCATCAAGCGCTGGATGGTTGCCAGGGATTGCACCACGTGCCCGCTGCTGGCGGCTGTCAGAATTTCAGCCAGGGGCATTGGCGGGGCATCAGGGCTGGCCGTAGGAAGTTGTTGTCGGGCTTCGCGCAATTTATCGCGCCAGGCATCCGTTTGCAGCAAGTCGCGCACGTTGGCGCATACGCGCTCGTGTACTTCGTCGCTTTCGGCTTCAGCCTGGGCCTCGATGATGGGCACATACAATTGTTGCAGGTCTTCTGCATGCTCAGGGGCCACCACCTGCGCGTCAGCCATTTTCAACGCTTCCAGGTAGGCGATGGCGGCATCACGCAGGCGCTTTTGCTTGTAGTAAATTTCTCCCAACAGGTAATTGGCTGCCAGCGCAAAATCTGGATACACCAGCCCCTTCTTCAGGTTGCGGATGGCGCTTTCCAGTCGCCCGCTTTGGTATTGCAGCCATCCCAGGTCAAAGTACACGGCTGGATGGTCTAACCCGGCTGCCAGCGCATGTTCCAATTCGCTGGCGGCTTCCTGGTAGTGTTCCAGGCTTTGTAATTCGACCACCCGGCTGATATACAGCAGAATACGTGACTGGTCTACCTTGCCTCCGTCCGCACGTTGCCCTTGCAGGATGGCTTGCAGGCCCCGCGCCCCTACATCGGGTGAGGTGTCTTCAGCATCCCCTTGCTCGAAGAGCAGACTGGCCAGCAATTCCAGCGCCCGGCGTTGCGCTTCCGTAATGGGGTCAATCCTGGGCGCTTCCTCCGCTGCCGGCTTGGGGGTGGCTTTATGAGTGGTGATTTTGACCGGGCCGGTATTCCCGCGGGGGCGCATCGGCTTGGGCAATTTGCGATTCTCTTGCAGCATGCGCAGCGCCTGGCGGGCCTGCAAATTGCCTGGGGCAATTTGCAGCGCGTGTTGCACTGTCTGAATGGCCTTGTCTTTTTGTTCGTGATGCTGTTGAATGCTGGCAACCGCAATGTACTCAGCCACAGCCTGTTCCTTTTTCCCCTGTTTTTCGAACACCGCGGCCAGACGCGCGTGGGCCATTTCATGCATCGGCTGGATACGTGTCACGCGCCCCCAGGTATCTATGGCTTTGTCTATATCTCCTGCCCGGGCATAGAGTTCTGCGGCGCGCATGGCGGCTTCGGCGGCCTTGTTGCTGCTTCCCAGATGCTCCAAAATTTCTGCAATGCGTTCCAATGGAATGGGGTCGCGTGGAGCAAGGCGGGCTGCCTCGGCGTAAACCTTCAGCGCCTCCTGGTACTTCTCCAACTGATACAACGCCAGTCCCAGGTTGATTAGCCCTATCGGGTTTTCAGGCATGACTTTCAAGGCCTGGCGGTAAAACTCGGCGGCTTGCTCCCAGTTTTGGTCCCAGGCGGCGGAATGCCCTTGACTCATCAGTTTACGAAAGCGTTCTTCAGTTCCGGTCATGCTCTTTTCTCAGCCATGAAAAATTATCCCGTATACACCTGCATTGTGCCCCATGTCTGACCATACCGCGCTTCGGTCACCAGGGGAACGCGCAGACTGTAAGCCTGCTCCATTACCGCGCGTACCACACGTACGGTGGCATCCAGTTCCTGTTCTGGACATTCTAACACCAATTCATCATGCACCTGCAAGAGTATTTGTGCTTGCAACCCGGCCTCGCGCAAGGCTGAGGGCAGGCGCAGCATGGCCAGTTTGATGATGTCGGCGGCTGTCCCCTGGATAGGGGCGTTGATGGCTTCCCGTTCCGCCCGGTTCCGGGCATTGCGGTTGGTAGTCCGTTGCAATTCGGGGAAGTACCGTCGCCTCCCCAGCAGGGTCTCCACGTACCCGCGCTGGGCTGCAATGCGCCGCATCTCATCCAGATAGGCTTTCACCCCCGGAAAACGCTCGAAATACGCCTTGACGAAGTCTTCTGCCTCTGCCAGAGTCAGTTCACTGGAACGCGTCAACCCGAAGGCGCTCATGCCATAAATCAGACCAAAATTGATGGCCTTGGCGTGACGTCGCTGCGCCTTGGTAACCTGTTCGATAGGCACGTTGTAAATCGCAGCCGCCGTTGCTGCGTGGATATCCTGCCCGGCGCGGAAGGCTGCAATCATGGCCGCATCCCCAGACATGTGCGCAGCCAGGCGCAATTCCACCTGGGAATAATCCACGCCCAGAAGCACATGCCCCGGTGCCGCAACGAACGCACGGCGCACCTTGCGCCCCAATTCCGTGCGTATGGGAATGTTTTGCAAATTTGGGTTGAGCGAGGCAATGCGCCCGGTCACCGAACTGGTCTGGCTGTACGAAGTATGCACTCTGCCAGTACGGGGATTGACCTGCTGGGGCAGCGCATCCACATAGGTGGATTTGAGTTTTGCCAGTTCGCGGTATTCCAGCACCATGTTTACCACAGGATGTGCCTCCCGCAGCGCCTCCAGCACCGAGGCAGAGGTGGAATACGTGCCATGAGCCGTGCGTCGTGTCCCCGCAGGGGGCGACAATCCCAGTTTTTCGAACAGGGCGCGGGAAAGTTGCTGGGTGGAATTCAGGTTGAATGGTTCTCCAACCGCACTGTGCACCTGTGCTTCCAATGCATGCATGCGTTCCTGAAGTTCTTTGGACATGCCTTGCAGGAAAGGCACGTCCAACCCGATGCCTGCCATCTCCATATCGGCCAGCACAGGGATGAGCGGCATCTCCACATCCTGCAACAGGGAAGCCGCCTGCCGCGCTTCCAGGTCGCTTTGCAACACAGGCATCAAACGCAGCACTGCCAATACGTCATCCACGGCATAAGGCGCAGCCTCCTGAATGGACACCTCCGCCATACTGCGTTGCTGCTTCCCCTTGCCAATCAAAGCCTCGATGGGCTGCATTTCCATCTGCAGACGCATAAAGGCCAGTTTCTTCAACCCCAGACTGCGCGAATCGGGATTGATGAGCCACTCTGCCAGCATGCTGTCGAACCCCAGCGGTGCAATGCGTAGCCCGTGGCGTGCCAGGATGACGAAATCGTACTTCAGATTGTGGCCCACTTTGGGTATATCGGGGTTGGTCAATGCCGGACGCAGGGCGTCCATTACGCTTTGCAACGGCAGTTGTTTCCCCTGCAAGTGCCCAACCGGGATGTAGTAACCGTGCTCTGGGGAAAAAGCCACCGAAATGCCCACCAGGTCGGCGCGCATTTTGTCCGTGCTGGTCGTTTCGGTATCTACGGCAATGCGGGAGGCCGACTGCAACGCCCGTGAAAGCGATTCGAGCGCCTCTGGGGTATCCACCACCTCCCAGGACCTGGATTCCTGTGAGGAAGCGGCAACCGCTATGGAGGAGGAATCCTGTCCCCCAAACAGGGAGAGTTGCCCTCCCTGGAGCGCCGCGGGACGTTCTTCGCCGTGGTTGTAGAATGCTTCCACTTCCTGCAGCCGCTTGAGCAAACTGAAGAATTCCAGTTCCCGGAACAGCGCCCGCAAGGGGTCGGCGTTGAGGGTTTCCAGGCGCGCCTGTTCGATATCGAATGGCACAACCAAATCGGTGACAATTTGTGCCAGTTTGCGGCTCAGATAGGCCGATTCTCGCCCAGCCTCCAGTTTCTTGCGCATACCGGGTTTGAGTTCGTCCAGGTGGGCATACACGTTATCCAGCGTGTCATAGGCTGTCAGCAATTTGATAGCCGTCTTCTTGCCGATGCCCGGCACGCCAGGGATGTTATCGGAAGAATCCCCCATCAGCGCCTTGAAATCCACCACCTGGTCTGGACGCACCCCCAAATATTCCTTGACGGCGGGGGGCGTGTAGTCTCTGGCATCGGCAAGAGAACGCCCCGGAAGGTTGACGATGACCCGCTCGGTGACCAGTTGAAGCAGGTCGCGGTCGCCGGTGAAAATCTTCACTCCCAGGCCAGAAGCAGCACTTTGCCACGCCACACTGCCGAGCACATCATCTGCTTCGTAGCCATCCACTTCCAGGCGCGGAATCCCCAGGGCATCTACTGCCTGGCGAATGCGCTCCATTTGGGTGCGCAGGTCGTCGGGCATCTTGGCGCGCGTCGCTTTGTACTCCGCGAACATCTCGTGGCGGAAGGTTTTGCCGGTATCGAAAGCCACCGCCATGTAGTCCGGACGCTCGCGTTGTAAAATGCGGAGCAGCACACTGACAAAGCCGTGTACACCAGCCGTCGGTTCTCCACTGCTGGTGCGCCAGCGGTCACTGCCGCTTCCCGCGGTCAGCGCAAAATAAGCCCGATAGGCGAGGGCATGACCATCAATGAGACACAGAATTGGGGGCATAGAAAAGGTGGAATGACGAATGCGGAACGTTTCAGGCGATTCCTTGATGCCGTCGGGTTTGCTGGATGAAATCGCGAATTAATTGCGGAGGTGCAGGTTGCGCACTGCCCATAATCAGATAACCGGGAGCCCAAAAATCGCCCGATGGGTTCTCCTCAGCCAGGCGCGGAAACTCGCCGAAGATGCGCTGCGAAGTGTGCTGACGTAGAATGCGCATCAGGTAACTCGGCGAGGTATCCGGCGGTACGCTCACAATCCAGTGCACGTGGTCGGGGCGGATGGCGATGTACTCCAGACGCCAGGCAAACGCAATGCACAATTGCCCCACCCATTCCGAGAGACGGTTGGCCAGGTCGCCGGTCAGGTAGTGTGTGGGCAGGCGGGGAATGAGCACACAGGCATACTTCAGGTGATACACTGCAGGCGTTTCCGGCTCCAGCGTAATGACACCCTCGCCAACGCCCTCTTCCTGTGTTGTGGATGGGGCGGGCTGACTTTCGGTGCTCTCCGTGGCCACCTCGACTGATTCCGCTGGGCGTGCCTGCATACGATTGTCCCCTTCCAGGTCGTTGAATGCCACTGTCTGGGGGGGCATACGCGTCTCCAGCGGCGCCTCAGGAGGCAGGGTGACGGAGGGCGGCGCGGTGGACGGCGTTTCAGGCGTGTTTTGGGGGGCAGGCGGTTCGGCCAGGGCGCGCGCCAGCGAGCCTGCCTGGGCGCGGATTTCACTGAACGGCGTTTCGGCCTCGAAGACCATCGCCAACACGAATTCGCCGCCCAAATGCGTGGCGTACAGCATGTACTCTTTGCCGGTAGCCCCCAGACGGATGAAGCGCGCCAGGTCGCTGCCGCTGCCGTTTGCCCAATGGTGCGAAACGGTGTGGGTCAACTCCTGTGCTGCCGGCTGCGAAAGCCCGCCGGCGTAGGCCCACAGGTTTTCCCCGCGCAAAATCAGTGCCGCCTGGGCTGCCGATTCAAGCGAGAGACGCATCAGATGCTGTGCCGCACGGTTCACATCCAGCAGCCACGGTGGAGGTGCAGAGATATCCGCCGGTACCGGACGCGTGTTCGTGCCGCGTGAGACGGGGCGCACCACATTCTCCAGAGGCTGCGGTGTTGGTGGCACGGCCGCGGAGGGCGTACCCGGTTGTTGAATCACATCCAGCAACTCAGGCAGGTAGAATGGCTTTCCCAGAGTCCCCACCACGCCGTTAGCATGCTGCAAAGCCTGCCGCGCCGGCATATCCTGCGGCAAAATGAGCACAAAGCGCATATCCGGACGGCTCGCGCGTAAATCCTCCATCAAGACGCTCAGTGCCATATCGGGCAGGTCGCCGTCCAGCAAGGCCAGGCTGAAATCGCGCCTTTGGGCCGCCGCACAAGCCTGCTTCGCCGTGCGCACCAGCACAGCATCGTATTCCCCTGTTTCTTGCAGGGTTTGTTGCAGCAATTCCCCAAAACCGGGGGTAGGAGAGGCTATCAAAACGGGAAGCGCCATGGTTCAAGTGTATCATGCCCCATCACGGGCTGCAAGATGATTTTCATTGCAGCAGCAATTCCAAATACAGGCCAATGCATACGCAGATGGCGCAGATTACGCAGAGAAAAGAAGAAAAAAATCCGTTCAATCTGCGGATACCAGGCGGCAAATTTGGAATTGTTGTCATTGCAGTGCGCGCACGGCCTCATCCACGCTCAGGCAGGGCGGCAGCAGCCGGAAGATTTGCGGCGCAAATTCCGGGCAGGCCCCGAAAGCCCGGCGCGGCCTGTCGGCGGCCTGCACCCGGCCTGCCTCCAGCACCACCACGTGGTCGGCCAGGGCAGCGCACAACTCGGCATCGTGCGTCACCAGCAGAATTCCCATACCGGCCTGTTTCCAGCCGCCCAGCAGCCTGATGAGCGCCTGCCGCGCCCCGGCGTCCAGCCCGCGCGTTGGCTCATCCAGCAGCAGCACCTGCGGCCGCACAGCCGTGACCGCCCCCAACGCGGCGCGCTGCCGCTGCCCGACGCTCAGGTCACGCGGGTAAGCCCCCGCCTGCTCCTCCAGCCCCAGGCGGCGCAGCAGCGCCAGCAGCAGCCCCTCATCCACCGGCAACCCGTGATTGCGCCGCGTGACCGCCAACTCCTCCAGCACCGTCTCGGCGAACAGCAGCGCGTTGGGATTTTGCGGCAGGTAAGCCATCTTCCGGGCGCGTTGGGGGGTATCCCAGGCCCCGATAGCCGTCCCCTGCAGGCGCACCTCGCCCCCGGAGAGGGAAATCAGCCCCATGAGCGCCTTGAGCAGCGTACTCTTGCCGCTGCCGTTGCGCCCCATCAGCGCTGTGACCCCTCCCCGCCAGACCTGCAAACTGACCTCGTGCAGGACCTCCTTTCCCGCATACCCGGCGGATAGTTCCTGCACCTCCAGGAGTACCGGCGCTCCCTCAGCGTGTGTCTCCGCCCTTGAAGTGGGTACAGACTCCCTTTGGGCGGCTGCCGCACCCACGAAACGGCGCGCCTCCGGCAGGCTGCGCGGCAACGGACTCCACCCCAGGCGTCTCCCCAGTTCCGCCACCGGCGGCAGCCAGGGCAGATGTTCCATCCCCTGCGCCGCTGGCCCCTGCCAGCGCAGCCCTCCATCCGCATCCAGCACAATCAGGTAATCGGCCAGCGGCAGGACGCGCTTCAGGCGGTGTTCGGCCAGCAGAATGGTCAACCCCAGGTCGCGGTTCAGGCGCTGCAGCACCGCGAGCACCTCGGCGGCGGAATCGGGCGCCAGTTGCGAAGTGGGTTCATCCAGCACCAGCAGACGCGGCCGCAGCACCAGCGCCGCGGCAATGGCAAGCCGCTGCTGCTCCCCGCCCGAAAGGTCTTCCACCCGGCGCGAACGCAAAGGGCGCAGGTCCAGCAGGTCGAGCGCGTGCGCTACGCGAGCCTGCATCTCGGCGCGCGGCAGGCCGAGATTTTCGAGCGCAAAAGCAATTTCGTCTTCCACGCGCCCCACCACGAATTGCGCTTCGGGTTCCTGAAAGACGAAACCCACCGCACGGCTCATCTCCTGCGGCCCGCATTGCACCGGATTCAACCCGTCCACGGAGATTTCCCCCTGCAGATGGCCGCCGCTGAAGTGCGGCACCAGTCCGTTGCAGCAGCGCAGCAAGGTGGATTTCCCCGCCCCGGAAGGCCCGGCCAGCAATGCGAACGCGCCGCGCGGCACGCGTACGCTGACCTCTCGCAAGGCCGGTTTGCGCGCCTGCGGGTAGCGGTAAGTCAGGTGGGCGGTGTGCAGCACGAAATCACGCATGGGACCACAGGGCAGGAATCAGCAGGCCGATGAGCGCCGCGAACGGCAGCCAGGCGATGGGCGGCGCGTGCAGCGCCGGGTAAGGGGTGTACTCCAGCGCGGCGCGGGCGCTCAGCCACAGCGCGGCGCACCACAGCGCCCCCGCAGCGCCGAACCCGTCGGCGCGCCGCCAGCGCAGCGGACGGTAGGCAGTGTGGGGCGGCACACTGCGCCGTACCCGCCACAGCGCCCCCGCCAGCGCCCCCAGCCCGAGGGCAAGCAGCGCCCAGCCGGGGGCCGGGATGCGCCACGCGGCGGCCAGCAGCCAGCCAGCCAGCAGGGCGGCCACCCCGCCGGTCAGCATCAGGCGGCTGATAACGTCCAGCGCGGCGCTTTGGGCGGCGAAACCGCGGGCGGCCATGGCCTCGGCCAGTTGGAAGGCGCGTTCCAGGCTGCCCACCAGCAGCGGCAGGAAGAGCGGCGGCAGGTCACGCAAACCGCGTACCCGGTGCCCGCGGACGGCCTGCGCGGCGCGGATTTGCTCCCACTGGCGCACGGTCAGCGGCAGGAAGGTCAGGGCGATGGACACCACCACCGCCAGCGGGTAGAAGGCGCGCGGCACCAGCCGCAGCAGGTCGCGCAGCGGCAGGGCGCGGTTGAGCACCTGGAAGGCCAGCAGCATCCCGCCCAGCAGCAAGCCGTTCAAGGCGCCAAAGACCAGCCCCTCCAGGGTGAGCGCGCCGCCCAGCAGCGGAATGCGCTCCGGCAGACGCAGCAGCACGGTAGCGCCGAAGTGCGCCGTCAG
>DAOTWV010000339.1:0-5558 GCA_034435695.1 Anaerolineales bacterium
GATTCTCGCAGATACGGCCAACGAAGCGGCAAAAACCAACACAGCCAGCGGATATCAGCGGCACCAGCGTTATCAGCGTTCTACTGACCAACCTATCTTTAGTCTCCCAAAAGATGCTCCTTTTATCGAAAAAGGCCAAACTTCAAGGGACATTCGTGGAAATTCGTGCCCTCAGAACATGCCCGCGCCGAAAATCTCTCCGCCCAGTTTGAAACCGGCAGCCTCCAGTTTGGGTGTAAAGAGTGGCCTCAGGCGCGTGGGGCGCAACTCGCCCAGTACACGCCCCTCAGGGGAAATGCCTGTGCGCTGAAAGATGAAGATGTCATTCAGGGTCACGATATCGCCTTCCATACGCGGCACTTCGGTGATGTGCGTTATCTTCCGCGTGCCATCTTCCAGGCGTGCCATGTGAACAATCAAGTCTATGGCGGAGACGATTTGCCGTCGAATAGCAATCAGAGGCATGTCCAGGCCGGCCATCATGGCCATGGTTTCCAGCCGGGCCGTGGCGTCGCGCGGGCTGTTGGCGTGCAGCGTGGTGAGCGACCCCATGTGCCCGGTGTTCATGGCCTGCAGCATGTCGATGGCTTCGCTGCTGCGCACCTCTCCCACGATGATGCGGTCGGGACGCATACGCAGGGCGTTGCGCACCAGGTCGCGGGCTTTGACTTCCGGACTGCCGTCCGGGCCGGCCGGGCGGGTTTCCAGGCGCACCACGTATTTTTGTTTCAGACGCAATTCGGCAGCGTCTTCGATAGTGATGATGCGCTCGGTGTACGGGACGTAGTCGCTCAGGATGTTCAGCAATGTGGTCTTGCCAGAACTGGTGTTGCCTGTGATGATGATGTTCAACCGCGCCACCACGCACGCCTGCAGGAATTCGGCCATTTGGGGGGTGAGCGTACCCAATTCCAGCAGGTCATCCATGCTCAAACGGCTGGGCAGGAACTTACGGATGGTGATGCTGGGACCGTCCACCGAAACCGGGGGGACCACGATATTGACGCGCGAACCGTCGGGCAGGCGGGCATCTACCATGGGGTGCGCCCGGTCGACGCGTAGCCCCAGAGGGCGGATGATGCGGTCGATGATGCGCCGGATGTGGTACTCACTCTCGAAAGTGATGTCCGTGTCTTCCAGGTGTCCGTTGCGCTCGATGTACACTTGCTGGGGGCCGTACACCATGATTTCGCTGATTTCCGGGTCATCCAGCAAGGGATGGAGCGGGCCGTATCCCACGGTTTCATCCAGCACCTCTTCGAAAAGGGCTGAAACCTGACTGGCGGGCAGGTTGAGTCGTGTTTGGGCATAGAACTCTTGCAGCCAGCGGTAGAGCGTGGCGCGTTGGGCGGAGGTATCCATCCCTTCCAGGGGATGCGTACTCAACCGCGCCTCGATTTTTTGCGCCAGATACGTCTTCAATTTTTCCAGGTCGCCCATCGTTTATCTCCGCATGTCAACTTTTGCCCGACGATATGCCCTTGACGCGGCTGTACATGGGCGGCACATCATGGGCAATCGTATTTGCGTCGCAGTGGTCGGCGAAGAAGCCGCCAATTCCGCCGTATTCAAAAGCCAGCATATGCGCTGCTCCCCAGCCGTCGGTGCGGATTTGTTCCAGCACCCAGTCCAGCCACGGCCAGTCACTCTCCAGCACCGAGAGATGGTCCATGAGCATGAACCCCCAGTCGTGCAGCCCGGTGAAGTGCAGTTCCCGCAGCCGCTCGACTGGCAGCGCCTGCAGGTAATCCCTGGGTTCCATTCCCAGCGCATGTGCCGAGATGCGGGCATGTGAGATGTCCAGCAGCAGCCCGCAGCCGCTCTCCCGAATGACGGCGGAAACGACCTCCGGCTGGACGGTGGCGTACAGGTTGGGGGTATAGCCGGGATGGTACGGCACGTTTTCGGCGATGACGCGTTCCGCCCCGAAGCGCCGGACAACGGCCTCCACGTCGCTTAGCAGGCGCTCGATGACCTGCTGGCGTTCCCCGCCCTCCAGGGGGCTATCGGCGGGCAGGTGCGGCATCTCACGGGCACGCACTGCCAGGTGGATGTTCACGAATGCGGTCTCGGTGGTGTCCAGGAAATGCTCCACCTCGTGCCAGTTGACGCTGGTTTCCAGGTCGCCGGGGCCGGCGCGCAGCGGAAAATGCACCGCAACCGGGCGCAGGGCTTCGGCCTCGGCAATCATGTCGGGCCAGGGGGGGCATTTGAAACGGTCTATTTCGATTTGGCCTTTCCGTAGCAGTTCGGCGGCCTCAGGGGAGTAGTTGATGGCGTAGAGCATGGTAGTCGTTTAGTCGGGTAGTCTTTTAGTCGAATAGTCTTTTAGTCGGGTAGTCGCGTAGTCAGGTGCTTCCGTGTACTTCCGTGTTTTTCCGTGGCTGTTAGTCGGGTAGTCGCCTGGTCGGTCGTCCGTGGTCCGTGGTCTGTTGTCCGTGGTCCGTGGTCTGTTGTCCGTCGTCTGTCGTCCACCGTCCACCGTCTCCTACGGACACGCATTTCCCAAATGTTCCTCATACGTCCTGGCAAAGGCGTGGCGTCCAGAGCCATCGCAGGCGGCGCGGAAGTACAGGTAATCCGTCTGCGCAGGGAAGGCGACGGCGCGCAGGGCTTGCAGGCTGGGGCTGGCAATCGGGGCGGGGGGCAGCCCGTTATGCTGATAGGTGTTGAAGGGCGATGGGTCTTGCAGGTCTTCGGTGTTGAGCGGCACCGGCCACCATCCGCCTCGCGTGGCATCGTAACCCACGGCGTATTGTACCGTAGGGTCGCTTTCCAGGCGCATCCCCTGCCGCAGGCGGTTGAGAAACACCGAAGCAATCAGCGGCATTTCCTCGTCGATGACGGCTTCCCGCTGCACGATGGAAGCCAGAATCACGCCCTCGTACAGCGTCAACCCCTGATTTTTCAGCCCGCGGCGGATTTCCGGGGTGACCTGGGCATCGAAATTCCCCAGGAAGGTGGAGAGCAATTCGACGGGAGAGAGCGCCTCTCTTGGCAAAGTGTACGTTCCGGGCAGCAGGAAACCCTCCAGGGTGGCCCCGGCGGGCAGTTCCCCTTCCAGGGGGTGCGGGAACCCGGGGGTACGCGCGGCCCTCAGAAAGGCGTCTGGGTCTACCCCCAGACCGGATGTGGGCAGCGCGGCCGCGATTTCTTCCAGGCGCCAGCCAGGCAGAATGCGAAATGTCACCTCTGTTGGGGTGGCATCTTGCAAGCGACGCGCAATTTCCAGCGAGGTCATGCCCGGACTGAGGGTGTATTTCCCGGCCTGCAAGGTGGTATCCAGACCTTTGTACTGCAGGTAGGTGCGGAAAGCTGCCGGGTCGTTGATTAAACCGGCCTCCCATAGGCGTCCGATGATGCTGGCTGCGCTTTCGCCCTCCTGTATGACGAAGGTTTGTTCTGCACCGCTGGAATCCACGGGGCGCAGTAACATATCCTGACGGGTGTAGAGCAGCGCGGCATAGGTAAAGCGTTGCTGTAACCCCAGGCCAGGGGCTGGTTCGCCGTAGATGTCGCGCACGCGTGCGGGAACATACACAGCGACGAATGCCGAAGCCAGCAGGCATAGCAGGTCGAAAAAAACCAAAAGCAATAACAGGCGACGTTTCATGTGTGGAGGTCGGAGGTGCTATCCAGGTAGGATTGCAGAATGACGGTTGCAGCGATGGCATCCAGGTGCCCGCGGCGCTCACGGCGTTTCACCCCCATCTGGATGTAGGCGCGGCGGGCTGTTTGCGTACTGCCGTACTCGTTCCATAGCACGACAGGAACACGGGTGTGTGCTGCGATGGTGTTGGCCAGTTTGCGGGCCTGCCGTCCTTGCAGCGTGGGCTCGCCGTCTTCATCCAGCGATTGCCCAACCACGATGCGCTCCACCTCGTGTTGGGCAGCGATTGCCGCAATGCGTGCTGCGTCCTCCACCCTGCGAATGTGGGGGATGACCATCAAGGGGTTGGCTATCGTACCGGTCGGGTCGCTGATGGCCAGCCCGATGTTCTTGCTTCCGGGGTCAACGGCGAGTACGCGCATGGAGAATGAGGAATGCAGAAGGCTGCCCGCTAACCACCAACCGTTATGGTGATGCGGAAGGGCAGCAGGGGCAGGCGCGGCCACCAGGCAGGCGTGAGTTCGATGGTCGGAGGGGCAGCCAGCGGCAGCATGGCCTGTAAGCGGGTGCGCACCGCCTGGGGCGTTGCTCCGACAGCCAGGTCGCGCCCTGCTTCCAGATTCAGGTCGGCCTGCTGCTGCCAGGAGACCAGTACCCGCCAGCGGGCGTATCCGTCGGGCTGGAGGGTGGGTTGTGTCTGGTGTTCCCATCGCAAACTATCCGGTTGCAGGTGGTAGTTTGGACGTTGTTGCGCATGGGCCAGCGCCTCTGCCAGTGTCCGCAGGTCCTCTCCTGCCACGTATTGCACGCTGAACGTGGCCCGCAGGAGCAGCGCCAGAGTATCGCCTGCCTGCCCTTCGGGAGGCGTGTAGGTCTCTTCTTCGATTTCTTGCAGTTGCAGTGTGGCCGCAAAGAGGATATCGCCTGCCTGCGCTGCGTTTTCGGCTTCTTGCAGTGCGCTTTCCTGCAGCGCTTCCAGCAGGTCGTTGCGCAGCGTCATGCGGTCAGTGCTCGAGGGGGCGGGGAGCGTGACATCTGCCCCGCCGCGCAGCGCGGCCGGGTTGGTGACCGTCAGTTGCGCGCCCAGTCCGCCGCTGAGCGCCACCAGGCTGCCTGCGGGCAGGTTGCTCGCAGTGCCGCCTTGCAGCGCCCGCACGGGCAGGACCAGGGTTTGCCCCACGCCTGCGGGAACCACGCCTTCCTGGGTGGTTTCGAAGCGCAGTTCGGGAAAATCGGGAGCGAAGACCGGAGTCCCCCTGGGAACGCTAACCTCGTGGTCGGTCAGATTGGTGAAACGGACGTGTCCGCTGGCCGGCGTATCCGGTAGACGCACCAGTCCGCTGACGGGACGCGTGGCGCGCCCTTCGACGGTGATGGTACGCGTGCGCAAGGGCAGCAACCCGCCGACTTCGACGGCTTCCACCTGGGGAGAAGCCGTTACCGACAGCGCATTGGCTTCCGTGCGCACGATGGGGGTGAGGGTGATATGCGCCGACGGCAGGAATACCGCCACCAGAGCAAGCGCGGCCAGTACGCCGAGCAAGAAGGCGCTCACCCGTGTGAGGGGGTGCGTGTACCAGCGGGGCAAGGCTGGACGCGCTGCATCGCGCAGCGCGTCCAGGTCGGGGCGTGGTCGGCGGCGGCGAGGGGGTAACTTGCGCCGCCCGCGCCGCCATACGGTGCGTTGGGCGGCTTCGGCGCTCTCGAAGACGGGGATGCCCAGATTTTGCGCATGGAAACGTACCACAGGGTCGCGGGTGACCAATGCCAGTTGGCCGCTGAGGGCACGTACCTGTCGTTGAATGAGGAGCAAATCCAGTTCGCGTTGCAAGATAGCGCCGCGTCGCGGCCAGACCAGCACGATGCGCCCGGTTTGTTTCCAGCCGAGTTTGTCGCGCACCGAGATGTAGTCATCGTGGGGTTCCAGCCGCAGGATTTGGGTTTTCAT
>DAOTWV010000340.1:0-2503 GCA_034435695.1 Anaerolineales bacterium
CAGGTGCCCCCTCTCCCTTAGGGAGAGGGCCGGGGTGAGGGAACAGGTGCCCCCTCGTCCTCAGGGAGCAGCCGGGGTGAGGGAACAAATACCCCCTCTCCCTTAGGGAGAGGGCTGGGGTGAGGGAACAGGTGCCCCCTCGTTCTCAGGGAGCAGCCGGGGCGAGGAAGCCAGCGTTGGGGGGTATAATACCGCAAAACCCTGTTTTCTACCCACCAATCAAGGAGAAGAACCCTATGCCCGACCCTCGTATCACCCGATTAGCCGATGTACTGGTCAATTACTCCGTTGCCATCCAGCCCGGCGACTGGGTGCTGGTGCGCGGCGGTGTCCCCGCCCTGCCGCTGCTGACCGAAGTGGTGCGCCAGGTGACGCGCGCCGGCGGCCATGCCACGGTACAACTTTCCCACGATGCCTTCACCGAAGCCTTCCTCAAGGAAGCCAGTGACGCACAACTGGCATGGGTTTCGCCGGTGGAAAAATTGATGCTCAACGAGGTGGATGCACTCATCAGCGTGCGCGCCGTGGAGAACACGCGCGCCCTGAGCGGCATTGACCCCGCCAAACAGCGCGCCGCCCAGATTGCCCGCCGGGAATTGATGGAAACCTACATGCGCCGCTCCGCTGAGGGTACGCTGCGCTGGGTGGGCACGCAATTCCCCTGTGAGGCCTATGCCCAGGAAGCCGATATGTCGCTCAGCGAGTACGAAGATTTCGTGTACGGTGCGACTTTCTGCGACAAGGAAGACCCCGTGGCCGAGTGGAACCGCGTCCACGAAGAGCAGCAGCGGCTGGTGGAATGGCTGAAGGGCAAGAAGGAAGTCGTCGTCAAAGGCCCGAATGCCGATTTACGCCTGTCCATCGAAGGGCGCACCTTCATCAATTCGGACGGCCACCACAACATGCCCAGCGGCGAGATTTTCACCGGCCCGGTGGAAGATTCGGTCAACGGCTGGGTGCGCTTCACCTACCCGGCCATTAGCGGCGGGCGCGAGGTGGAAGGCGTGGAACTGCGCTTCGAGAACGGCAAGGTGGTCGAGGCGCACGCCCGCAAGAACGAGGAATACCTGCTCAGCCAGTTGGATAGCGACCCCGGGGCGCGCTTCCTGGGCGAATTTGCTGTCGGCACCAACTACGGCATCACGCGCTTCACCAAGAGCATCCTGTTCGATGAGAAAATCGGCGGCAGCATCCACATGGCCGTGGGTGCGGGCTACCCCGAAACCGGCTCGAAGAACAAATCCAGCATCCACTGGGATTTCATCTGCGATATGCGCGACGACAGCGAAATCTGGGTGGACGGCGAGTTGTTTTACAAGAACGGGCAATTCCAGGTGTAACCCCCAGAGGGCAGGCTCGTAGGACAAGGCTCAGCCTTGTCCTACCCCTGCGCCGGGGGATTTTATACCCTTTTGCATGGCCCTCAGTAGCGCCCGATGGAGGCATCCACCTGCCGGGCGTAGGCTTCGAGGCCGCCTGCCAGGCTGAAGACGTTCTTCCAGCCCAGGGAACCCAGCCAGGCGGTGACTTGAGCGGAGCGTACACCGTGATGGCAGATGACCACCAGGGGGGAATCGGCAGCCCCATCGAGGGCCGCGCGCAGCGCCGACTCCCCCTGGGCGGCCAGCACACTCAGGGGCAGGTACACCACCTGGGGGGAATCCAGTTTGCTCAGCGCCCATTCCCAGGATTCGCGCACGTCCAGCAGGGTCAGGCGCTCCCCTTTTTGCAGGCGTTCCGCCAGTTCCGCGGGGGTGATTTCAGGAATCGGCATGTCCGACTTCCAGCCCGGCCAGACGCTCCAGCGCCTTGACGAGGGCGTGATTGCCCTCGCTACCCAGGCCGGCCTGCTGCAGGGTGCGGTACAGGTTGAAGACCTGCGCGGTGACCAGCGCGGGGACGCCCAACTGGTCGGCTTCGGCCAGCACCAGACGTAAGTCTTTCTGCTGCAAATCCACGGTGAAGCCGGGACGCCAGTCGCGGGCGATGATTTGCGGGCCGCGGTGGCTGAGCATCCAACTGCCGGCTGCCCCGCCGCTGACGGCGGCCAGCACCTTTTCCAAATCCAGGCCGCCGGCCTGGGCGAAGAGCAGGGCTTCGCTCATCGCCAGGGCGTTGCCGACCACCAGAATCTGATTGACGAGTTTGGTCATCTGCCCTGCGCCGTGCCCGCCGACGTGGGTGATGGTTTTGCCCATCGCCTGGAAGCAGGGCATGGCGCGCTGCACCTGTTCGGCTTCGCCGCCGACCATGATGGCGAGCGTGCCGTTGGCCGCGCCTTCGCTGCCGCCGCTGATGGGCGCGTCCAGCATGTGCAGGCCGCGTTCGGCCAGTTTTTCGGCCATCTGGCGGGTGGCATGCGGGCTGATGGTGCTCATGTCGATGACCAGCGTGCCGGGGCGCGCCCCGTGGATGACGCCGTTTTCGCCCAGGATGACTTCTTCCACGTCGGCGGTGTTGCTGACGCAGGTGATGACGATGTCACAGCGGGCTGCCAGGTCGG
>DAOTWV010000341.1:0-2052 GCA_034435695.1 Anaerolineales bacterium
GGCCAGCAGCACCCCGCCAACGAAGGCCAGGGACGGGACAAGGAGGGGCGGAAAGTTGAAGGTTTGCACGTGGCAGGTGAGCAAGCAGACAAGTGGCAAGTAGGCAAGTGGCAAGCCCCCTCACCCACAGGGAGATGGATAGGGTGAGGGACAATCCCCCCTCTCCCTGTGGGAGAGGGCCGGGGTGAGGGACAAGCCCCCGTTGGGGGAGGGCCGGGAAGGGGGGACAAGTCCCCTCTCCCTTAGGGAGAGGGATAGGGTGAGGGACAATTCCCCTCCCTCTGTCCTGCGGACATCTCCCCCCGATGGGGGGAGAATATGCTCCTGCCCCCGTTGGGGGAGGGCCGGGAAGGGGGGGACAAGTCCCCTCTCCCTTAGGGAGAGGGATAGGGTGAGGGACAATCCCCCCTCGCCCTTAGGGAGAGGGCCGGGGTGAGGGACAAGCCCCCCTCTCCCTTAGAGAGAGGGACGGGGCGAGGAACAATCCCCTGCCCCCTGTGGGGGAAGGCCGGGAAGGGGGGACAAGTCCCCTCTCCCTAAGGGAGAGGGATAGGGTGAGGGACAATCCCCCCTCTCCCTTAGGGAGAGGGCCGGGGTGAGGGACAAGATAAGTAACTTTCAAGCCAAAAAAACAACGAAAGATGGAACCCGTGCTGCGGTCTACTGCCGGCATCGGTAACGCGCCGTTGCAGGGTCCCCAAATTCTCAGCGAAGCAATGGAGGTAGTTCGTTATGGCACGTAAAAAAACGTCTACACGCAAGGCATCCACCAGTGGGAAAAAACGGCTGCCGGCAATCGCAGGAGTCATCCTGGCGGCAGTGCTGGCAATGGCGGTGGCCGGCGGAGTCGGCGCACAGTTCGAAAACCGAGATTCGTTCTGCGCATCCTGTCACACCGAACCGGAAAGCACCTACTACCAGCGCAGTCTGGACAGCAACGCGGTGGATTTGGCCAGCGCCCATACTGCCCACGGCACGCGCTGCATTGATTGCCACTCCGGGCAGGGCGTCGGTGGACGCATCCAGGCCATGACGCTGGGAGCGAAGGACGCTGTACAGTTCATCACCAAAACCTACACCCAGCCCGCCCCCCAAACCCGTCCGATTGGAGATGCCAACTGCCTGAAATGCCACAGCGGCGTTACCCAGGGACAGGACTTCAACAACCACTTTCACATTTTCCTGCCGCGCTGGCAGGCAATTGATTCCAACGCCGCCACCTGCGTGGACTGCCACCAGGGACATGCCACCAACGGCGACCCGACCATCCGCTTCCTGAACAAGGCCGCCACCGTGGCCGTGTGTGACCAGTGTCACCGCGTGGCTGGCGAGGGCGGGGAGTAGCAGGTTTGCAAGTGGACAAGTGGCAGGTGGGTAAGTACGGGGTACAATGTACCTGGTACCTGACACCTGGTACCTGACCCCTGAAACCTGCCCCCAGCCCCCCGTTGGGGAAGGCCGGGAAGGGGGACGCTACCAGAAGCGCGGCAGGAGCATGGGCGTGCGGCGGCGATAGGCGGCGTAGTCTTCCCCAAATTGCGCCAGCAGTTTGCGTTCTTCGAAGTAGCCCCCGATGATGAAGTACAGCGTGATGCCCAGAACGAAGGCCAGCCGGTTGACCGTCATGGCCGGCGCAGCCCACAAAAAGAGCAGCGTGCCGGTGTACATGGGATGCCGCACCCAGGCATACGGCCCATCCACCGTCAGCCGCTCGACGCCGCCCTCCGGCTGCCGCGCCATCAGTTGCCGCAGCCCGATGAAGGCCCACACATCCGTCACCGCCAGCGACCAGGCCGCCAGCGCCAGCCCGGCCAGTTGCACCGTGTAACACACCCACACCCAGGTCTGCGGGATGTGGTACAGCGGCGCATCGGGCAGTACCCACAGCAGGTACAGCACCGGCAGAAAACTGAACACCGCGAACAGCGTGTACGTCAGGCGGTACAGGCGCGCAGCCGTCACCCGTCCCAGCAGACGGTGCGCGCCGCGCTTGGCGGCGTTCGCGGCCAACAGCGAGTGCAGCAGGCCGTAAAGCGCCAGCGCCAGGAAAAT
>DAOTWV010000342.1:0-3251 GCA_034435695.1 Anaerolineales bacterium
AGGTGTTGCCCCAGCGTTTGCAGGTCAAGTTCTCCTATCAGTAACCTGCCATCTGGAAGAGATGTTTCCAGATATACGGCAGGTTGGTGTGTAAGGGGGGATGTGAAAATCCTGGGGAGGATACCCGCCCCTGTTTTTGGGGGAACCGCTATCGTATGGGTGAGAGGCTCGCCCTCCGGAGAGGCAGCAGCAACAAAATGCAGAATGTGTCCCTCTGCATCTGTGCAGTAAAGCGCGTTGAAACCCGAAGAGGCGTAGTAGGTGGTTTCGAGCAGAATTTGTTGCTCGGTTTCCCCCAGCATGGGTAAGGTCGTCTTCAGCGTATCCAGCGTTTGTTGGGCGCTATCCAGGTAGGTTTGTACCTGGGGAATGAGTAACGCCCCCTGTGTGCGTTGTCGTTCCTGTACCTGTATCAGGCTGATGAATACGTTGGCGACCAGGAGAGAGAGCATGAGGCCGGCGAAGGGCAGGTAAATTCGCCGGCTTATGAGGCGTTCTATGTAGGAGGTCAGGGAAAATGGGGTATCGTTTTTCATGCGCTGGCGTGCTTT
Source organism: Anaerolineales bacterium (assembly GCA_034435695.1). Lineage (GTDB taxonomy): Bacteria > Chloroflexota > Anaerolineae > Anaerolineales > DRKV01 > DRKV01. Next base: position 552 of record DAOTWV010000342.1, read on the forward strand.
TCAATTTGTACCACATTTTTGGTATTTTTGTTTCTGAGTTTGAATGAGGAAGCACTAAGAACCTGTCCGAAAATTTCTTATGGGGATGTTACTGCGAGGCGGCATAACCGTTGACCTGTGCCCCGCAGGGGTAAGCAGTCTCCTGGCGGTCTGAGGGGGGGTGCTTCGCCCCTTCGGGGCTTGCAATGACACCGCGCAAATATTTTTCGGAGAGATACTAAAGATATGTCGGTCAGCAGAACGCTGGTGCCGCTGATTTACGCTGGTTGTGTTGGTTTTTGCCGTTTCGCTGGCCGTATCTGCGAAAATCTGCGGTATCTGCGTTTCGTTGTGCCATGCCATACCGCGATTTACCAACCACGTTTTCGTGCTCCCTTTGAATGATGTGTACCGAATTGATGTACGGCTGATGTGGCAGCCTCACTCCAGTATGTTGCTTTTTGCGGGTAAATGGTATGTTCGGGACATGAAATGTTGCGCGAAATTTATACAACCCGCGGATAGCATCGCCGTAAAATGGCAAATCGCCGCTGTCTGGTGGTGTGAGGTGCCAAAATGTTGGTATAATCTCCTCGCTATGTCTGCTGATATTCAGGAATTCCATCCCGTACGCATGTCCCGCCAGGGTGAACTGGTGGCCTGGGGGGTGTGGGGGGTAGTTACCTTTGCCTGGGTCTGGCTGGCGCGCCTTGGGAGCGTTCCCGCGTTCATCCCCCTGTTCTGGGGGGTGTTGACTCTGATGGCAGGCGGCACCACATTGGGTAACTGGATGGATGCCCGCACGGTGCTGCGCATCACGCCGGAAGAAGTGTTCTTTTACAACGGCTTGCGCAAGGTAACGTTACCCTGGGGCGATGTACAGAAAATCGAAGTGTTGCCTTCCCGCTGGGGAGAAGTGGTGCACGTCTGGGGGGGGCACGGACATTTTAGATTGCGTACGCTGAGTGAAGTTCGGGCTGCTGGTCGCCCAGGGGTATCTACCCAGATGGGCTTTCCCCGTGGTGACCATATTGTACGGGAACTTTCCCGGAGAAGCGGTTTGCAAGTTCGTAAAGAGGAAACATCGGGACGTACGTATTACGCGCGAGAGTAGTCATACGTCTCTCTGCGGAAACGGGTCATACGCCCTCACCGCAGAGGGCGTATTTTTTATTCAGGAGGCTTCTATGCAGCATACCAACATGAGCATTGATGAACAGGTGGCGTACCTGATGCAGGGTACCGCTTACGGTGACGAACAACTCAAGCAAACGATGGCCAATGCATTGCGCGAACGCCTCATCGAAGCGCAGGCCGAAGGACGCCCTTTGCGCGTGTACTGTGGGTACGACCCGACCTCCACAGACTTGCACCTGGGGCACACTATCACCATGCGCAAATTGCGCCAGTTCCAGGAACTGGGGCATGAAGTCACCTTCCTGATTGGCGATTACACCAGCCTGGTAGGCGACCCCTCAGATAAAAACAAGGCGCGACCGCTGCTGACCTACGAGCAAGTGCGTGCCAATGCCGAAACCTACGCCGAACAGGCTTTTCGTGTGCTGGATAAAGACAAGACCCACGTGCGTTACAACAGCGAGTGGCTGTCCAAATTGACCCTGGTGGACATGATACGTCTGGGGCAGAATTTCACCATCCAGCAATTCCTGGCGCGCGAAAATTTTGCCAAGCGTATGGAAAACGGTACGCCAATCTACCTGCACGAAACCTTTTACCCCCTGCTGCAAGGCTATGATGCTGTCGCTCTGCACACCGATGTGCAGGTGGGAGGCACCGACCAGTTGTTCAACATCATCGTTGCTGGCCGCAAATTGCAAGAGGTGATGGGGCAAAAGCCCCTGATTGGTGTTTTGGTGGATATCCTCCCCGGTACGGATGGTGTACAGCGCATGTCCAAATCCACGGGGAACGTCATTCCCATCAACACCACCGCCGAAGACATGTACGGCAAGGTGATGAGCATCCCTGATTTTGCGATGGGAAAGTACTTCCGTTTGGTTTCCCGATGGACGCCGGAGCAAATCGAAGCCCTGGAGGCGGACGTCGAGGCCGGGCGTACGCATCCCCGCGACGCCAAGATGCAACTGGCGCGTGAAATCACCAGTATTTTCTATGGCGACGCGGCTGCCGCAGAAGCCGAGCAAGCCTTCGTGCGCGTCTTTCAGCAAAAGGATGTTCCCGAAGACATGCCAGAATACACCCTGAAGGAAGGGGCTTCGGTGCTGGATGTGCTGGTAGATGCGGGCCTGGTAGCGACGCGCAGCGAAGGCCGCCGCATGCTCAAGCAAAATGCTGTGCGTCTGAATGATGAAGTGTTGCATGACCCCTTCGCCCCGTTCCCCTCGGAGGGCGTATTACGGGTGGGAAAGCGCCGTTTTGTGCGCGTTCGCATGTGAGTTCAGGTTGCGCGCCCTTGACGCCGGTATTTCTTTGTTGTATATTTTGCCCCGTTGCAAGCGCATCCTGACCGGGATGTGCTTGTTTTTTGGTTCGTAACTGGTAACAACTCAGCCACCCACGCCCAACGATAAATCGTCGGGCTGAGCGGCCAAAGCCGGAGCAGTCCGGCTGGCGCCATGCAGTCGGGTTTACCCGACTCTGGTGTCCTCAGCCGGGGAATTGATTCCCCGGCGGGTGGGCTGAGCAGGTACCGTAACTGTTTCTTAGACAACTGGCATCGTGCCAGATGGCCTATCAATC
>DAOTWV010000343.1:0-4319 GCA_034435695.1 Anaerolineales bacterium
CAGCCGGGGGTCTACCGCGTCGAAGCCACTATCCCCTACCTGGGGCTGCCGCGCGGCTGGATTTTCAGCAACCCGATTTATGTGCGCTGAACGTTTGTGCTATAATTCACCCATGCTGTTCAAACTCCACGCTCCCTACAAGCCCACCGGCGACCAGCCAGAGGCCATCCGCCAACTGGTGGAGGGCATTCGTTCTGGCATGCGCAATCAGGTGCTGCTGGGTGCCACCGGAACCGGCAAAACCTTCACCATGGCGAACATCATCGCCGAGTTGCAGATGCCGGCGCTGGTGATGGCGCACAACAAGACCCTGGCCGCGCAACTGTACGCCGAATTCAAGGAATTCTTCCCCGAAAACGCGGTGGAGTACTTCGTTTCGTACTACGACTACTACCAGCCGGAAGCCTATGTACCCCGCAAAGACCTGTACATCGAAAAAGACGCCGACATCAACGAGGAAATCGAGCGCCTGCGCCTGGCGGCCACCACTGCCCTGATGAGCCGCCGGGACGTGGTCATCGTGGCCTCGGTCTCGTGCATCTACGGCCTGGGCAACCCGGAGGCCTACGGCAAAGTCGCCATGACGCTGCGGACAGGCGAAATCTACCGCCGCAACGCCCTGCTGCGCCAACTGGTGGAGGGGCAATACCAGCGCAACGACCTGGAACTGCGCCCCGGTAATTTCCGGGTGCGCGGCGATACCCTTGAAATCGCCCCCGCCTATCAGGACGATGCCATCTACCGCATCTCCTTCTGGGGCGACGAGGTGGAACGTATCGTTCACATCAACCCGCTGACCGGCGAGTATCTGGACGAACCTGCCGAAATCACCATTTACCCCGCCAAACATTTCATCACCGAAGAAGACAAACTCAAGCAGGCCATCGCCGATATCGAAGCCGAACTGGAAACCCGCCTGGCCGAACTGAAATCCGAAAACAAATTGCTGGAAGCCCAGCGCCTGGAGCAGCGCACCCGCTACGACCTGGAGATGTTGCGCGAAGTCGGGTACTGTTCCGGCATCGAAAACTACTCCCGCCACCTCGACCAGCGTCCCCCAGGCTCGCCGCCCTGGACGCTGATGGATTACCTGCCCAGCGAGTACCTGCTCTTCATTGACGAGAGTCACATGACCGTACCGCAAATTCGCGGCATGTACAACGGCGACCGCGCCCGCAAGACCACGCTGGTGGAATACGGCTTCCGTCTGCCCTCCGCGCTGGATAACCGCCCGCTGAAATTCGAGGAATTCGAGACCCGCATGGGGTACACGGTGTACACCTCGGCGACGCCCGGCCCCTACGAGATGCAGCGTGCCGAACAGGTGGCCGAGCAAATCATCCGCCCCACCGGCTTGCTGGACCCCGAAGTGGAGGTACGCCCCATTGAGGGGCAGGTGGACGACCTGGTAGGCGAAATCCGCCAGCGCGTGGAACGCGGCGAGCGCACCCTGGTGACCACCCTCACCAAGCGCATGGCCGAAAAATTGAGCGATTACCTGATGGAACTGGGCATCAAAGTCCATTACCTGCACTCTGAGATTGACACCCTGGAACGCATCGGCATTTTGCGCGACCTGCGCCTGGGAGTCTTCGACGTAGTGGTGGGCATCAACCTGCTGCGCGAGGGGCTGGATTTGCCCGAAGTTTCCCTGGTTGCCATTCTGGACGCCGACAAGGAGGGCTTTTTGCGCTCCGATACGGCGCTCATCCAGACGATTGGGCGCGCTGCCCGGCATGTGCGGGGCAAGGTCATCATGTACGCCGACCGCATGACCGATTCGATGAAGCGCGCCATCGAGGAGACCAACCGCCGGCGCGCCAAGCAGCAGGCCTACAACGAAGCGCACGGCATCCAGCCGGTAGGCATCGTCAAAGCCATCCGCGACCTGACCGACCGGGTGGCCGCCGAACACGGCGAGGCCGTCCATGCCGTGGGCGAGAAGCAGGCCGGCTACAGCGCCCAGATGCCGGCGCAGGAAATCCGCCGTTTGATAGACGAACTGCAAAACCAGATGAAAATCGCCGCCCAGGAACTGGAATTCGAGCGCGCCGCGGCGCTGCGCGACCAGGTTTTCGAGTTGAAAGCCATGTTGGCCGATGACCCGTCTCTCAAGCCCGCCGAACGACTGAAAATTTTGAGCACTTGAGATTTTGTACACCGATGAGAAAACAAAGGCCCCAACAGGGGCTTTTTTCATTCAGCATCCAGGCAAGCGGCACCAGCCGCCTGGCACGTCACAGATTCTGGCAAAGACTTTACAACTCTTCCACAACTCCTTCACAACTCCTTCACATCGTTCCGCTATCCTATGAACAACGAAACAACCCGCCCCACATGGGACGGGACACACACGAAGGAGACAAACCCATGAAGAAAACTCTTGCTTTCCTCGCCATTCTGGCAGTCACTATCGTCAGTTTGGGCGTCGGCGCTATCGTGTACGCACAAAGCGCTACCCCCCCGGCAGCCAACACCCCCAACAGCGACGCCCCTGCCGACGCCCCTGCCGGCCGCCCCTTTGGACACGGCCCCGGCGACCCGGAAAACAATCCGCTGCACGACTACATGACCAGCGCCCTGGCGGATGCCTTCGGCCTGACGACCGATGAACTGCAGGCCCTGCACGATAACGGCACCACGCTGATGGACTACGCCGCCGAACAGGGCATGAGCGTGGCCGACTTCCAGGCCACGATGGAAAGCGCACGCAGCACAGCGCTGGAGCAGGCCGTCGCCGATGGCGTCATCACCCAGGAGCAGGCCGACTGGATGAGCAGCCACGGCCCCGGCATGGGTCACGGTTTCGGCGGCGGGCAATGTGACGGCAACGGCCCCCACGGCCACCGCGGCGGCTTCGGTGGACGCGGCCAGAACGCACAACCGCAGCAGTAACCCATCCCTCCTCTGATGCACCCGGCGCAGTCGCCCCCACCGATTGCGCCGGGCTGCGCGCTTTTCATCCGCCCAACAGCACTTCCCCCAGGGTAAGCGCCGCGACCAGGATGAAGAGCGCCCCCAAAGCGCGTTCCATCGTCTTTTGCGGGATGCGGCTGGCGAGGTGCGAGCCGAGTTGACCGCCCAGCACCACTCCCGGCACAGTGAAAGCGGCAATGCTGAACACGGTGGGAAGCACATCCCCGCCGGCACGGAAGAACTGTACGAAGTGCCCCGCGGAGGCAATCAGGGCAGTGACTGCCACCACGAACACGCTGGTCGCCACCGAAACCCGCGACGGCACCCGGCAGCGTTGCAGCAGGAAGTAACTGTTGAGTTCTCCCAACCCTGTGGAAATCAGCCCGACGAACAGGCCGCCCACCCCGGCGATGCTCCGCCCTTCCAGGCGGTTGCACACCGTATAGCCGATTTCTTCCCCCTCGGCGGTGACCAGCACCCGTTCCGGGGCGGGGAAGTCCTCTCGGATGGCGGCATCCATGCGAAGCACGTCGCCATGCTCCGGGGAGCGCAGAAAACTCAGGGCAACGGCAATCAGCCCGATTCCCAGCACCGTCTTGAGGAAATCCGGCGGAACCCAACCGGCCAGCCACGTCCCCAAAAGCGCCGCGGGAACCGTCGCCATCAGCAGGGAAAGCCCAAGCCGGTAGTCAATCAGTTTTTTGCGGGCATAAGCCCACACCCCGCTGGCAAAACCGAAGACCTCGGTCAGCAACGCCGTCCCGATAGCCACTTCGGGAGAGAGATGCAGCGCCAGGATGAAAAGCGGCGAGAAGAAGGTCGCGCCGCCCACCCCGGAGGCCATGGCCGTGGTGGCAATCACAACAGAGATGGGCAGCATGTACCAGTATTGCAATGTCATTCGGTACCTCCTGAACGGGAAAATGTCCTGCCTGATGGACGGATGCGGTTGCGCTGTTCTTACCTGCCCGTTTTGCGGTATGATTGAGGAGACGACGGACGATGGACGGCAGACCACGGACGACAGTCTCCCGCACGTCGCACGTCGCACCCCGCCCGGCCTCGATATGCTGCGCACCTTTTCCCCCACCCCTAACCCCTCCCTCTAAGGGGGAGGGGAACACCGCACCCCGCACTTCGCACATCCCGCGTCGCACTTCCGCATCCCGCCCGGCCTCGATACGCTGCACACCTTTTCCCCCACCCCTACCCCCTCCCCCTAAGGGGGATGGGAACACCGCACCCCGCACTTCGCACTTCCGCACTTCCGCACTTCCGCACGTCGCGCTTCGCACTTCCGCACGTCGCACTTCGCACGTCGCACCTGACACCTGACACCTGATACATCCTCCCCCCCCATGCCCCTCGCCCTCACCACCTCCCAGATGGTCGAAGTTGACCGC
>DAOTWV010000344.1:0-4394 GCA_034435695.1 Anaerolineales bacterium
GTTTTCGCCGCTTCCTTGTCCGTATCTGCGAGAATCTGCGTCAAATCTGCGGTATCTGCGTTCCGTTGTGCCAGGCCATACCGCGATTCACCAACAACGTTTTCGTACTTCCAATGACATATTCCGGGGGGGCACGATTAAATGCTGTGATACCCCCGCATGGTATCCGCAGATTGCACAGATTTTTCCGTTCTATCGGCGTAATCTGCGCCATCTGCGGATGCATTGTCCCGTATCTGGCATTGCTGAGGTCAGAGGTGGAATTTTTGCGCAATCCTCAGGACGCGGATATAATCCATCCAACTGGTACTTCGCCGTTACTCACCCACAAGGAGGGGTTTCCCCATGAATTTCCAATTGAATGAAGAACACATGATGGCGCAGAAAATGGTGCGCGAATTCGCCCAGAAAGAGGTCGCGCCGGTCATCCCGGAACAAGAACGCAAACAGGAAATGGCAGATTTCATACTGCCGCGGATGGCCGAACTGGGCATCCTGGGGTTGTGCTTCCCGGTGCGCTATGGCGGGCAAGGCATGGATTACCTCACCCTGGGGCTGGCCTGCGAAGAACTGGAGGCCGTGGACAGCACACTGCGCGTGGTGCTCTCGGTGCACATCGGCCTGAACAGCATGGCCGTCTTCCAGTGGGGCACCGAAGAGCAAAAGCAACGCTTCCTGGTACCCCAGGCACGCGGCGAGAAGATTGCCTGCTTTGGGTTGACCGAACCGGGTGCCGGCTCCGACGTGGCCGCCATCCGCACCAGCGCCCGCCGGGATGGGGACGCCTACATCCTGAACGGCGAGAAGATGTGGATATCCCTGGCCACCAAGGCTGATACCGCCCTTGTGGTAGCGCGCACCAACCCGGATGCCCCCGACCCCCACGATGGGTTGAGCGCCTTCCTGGTAGACCTGCACTCCCCAGGGGTGACGCGCGGCGACATCAAAGGCAAGATGGGGGTGCGTGCCGGCTCCACTGGCTGGCTGGCCTTCCAGGATGTGCGCGTACCTGCGGAAAACCGCCTGGGCGAGGAGGGCGAAGGCTTCAAGATTGCCATGTCCGCACTGGACAACGGGCGCTACACCGTAGCATCCGGCGCAACCGGGCTTATCCGCGCCTGCCTGGAGGCCAGCATCAAATACGCCCATGAGCGTCAGGCCTTCGGACGGGAAATCGGCAAATTCCAACTGGTGCAGCAAAAAATCGCCCGCATGGTGCAATCCTACGAGGCAGCCCGCCTGCTGTACCTGCGCTCCGGCTGGATGAAAAACCAGGGGCTGCGCAACACGCGCGAGACGTCATTGGCCAAGTGGTTTGCCACCGATGCGGCCTTCCAGGCGGCATCCGAAGCCATTCAAATTCACGGCGCATACGGCTATAGCGATGAGTACCCCGTAGAGCGCTACCTGCGCAATGCCAAAGGCGAGGTGATTTACGAAGGCACCAGCGAAATCCACCAGTTGATGCAGGCAGGCTATGCCCTCGGCTACCGCAAAGACCGCCCCCTGCGCTGTGAACTCCCCGCCTATGATGCCGATTTCTGGCAGGCATAAGGGAATGTGGTAAAATTTCATGACGCAGCGCGTCTTTTTCGTCTATTCGCTGGAAACGGTTACACGTAATACTTTCTAGTTTCGTAAGGAGGTACCCCTTGAACATTGTGGTATGCGTCAAGCAAGTGCCCGATACCGCTGCTCAGGTGGTGGTGGAAAACGGGCAGGTAACCTGGGGGGATGCGCCACTGGTCATCAATCCCTGGGATGAATTTGCCGTAGAAGGGGCGCTCTCGCTGGCAGAGGAGCATGGCGGCAAGGTCACCGTGCTCACCATGGGCGACGAGAATGCCAAAGAAGCCATCAAACACGCCCTGGCGATGGGATGCAAAGAAGCCATCCGCATCGAAGGCCCCGCGGACGCCGATGCGCTGGTGACCGCCAAAGTGCTGGCCGCGGCCATCCAGAAAATCGGCGATGTGGACCTGGTGGCCTTTGGCCGGCAGGCCATTGACGGCGATAACGGCGTCACCCCGGCGCTGGTAGGACGCTTTTTGGGCTGGCCGGTGCTCAGCCTGACCGCCGCGGTACGCAGTCTGGAAGGCAACAGCATCACCGTGGAACGCGCTATCGAAGAAGGCCGCCAGGTGGTGCAGGCCAATCTGCCGGCAGTGCTCAGTTTCAGCAAGGACATCGGCGAGCCGCGCTATCCCTCGTTCATGGGCATTCGCAAGGCCGCCCGCGCCAAGGTGCCCGTGTGGAGCCTGGATGAACTGGGCGTGGAAGTTCCTGCCCCAGCCGTTTCCTGGCCCGAAGTGATGAACCCGCCCAAACGGGAAATCACCACCGAGATGATTACCGGCGACAGCCCGGCGGAAATCGCTGAAAAATTGGCTGACAAGATTATGGCAGAGAAGGTGCTGTGATGAGCAAGGAAATCTGGGTTTACGTTGACCAATTCAAAGGCCAGGCCCTGCCGGCCTCCTGGGAAGCCGTCCATGCCGCCCGCGGACTGGCCGCCGACCTGGGCGGCAGCGTGGTAGCGCTGGTCTTCGGTCAGGGCGTGGAATCCCTGGCGCAGACCGCCATCCATTACGGCGCAGATGAAGTCCTGCTGGCCGACGACGCCACCCTGGCCGATTACCGCGGCGAGGCCTACGTCGCCACGCTGGCGAAACTGGCCGCCGAGCGCCAGCCGCAGGTCATCCTGTTCCCCACCACCAGCCGGGCACGCGAACTGGCCGGTATGGCCGCAGCAGACCTGGAAACCGGCGTGATGCCGGATGTCACCGCCCTGGAAGTTCAGGATGGCCGGGTGGTCGCCACCCGCCCGGTCTATGCCGGCAAACTACTCGCCAAAGTAGTGTGCCAGAACGACCCGCAACTGCTCACCCTGCGGGTGCGTGCCTTCGGCAAGCCCGCACTGGACGAAAGCCGCACGGGAACGGTTACGCCCGTGCAACCGGCGCTCTCTGAGGAGGAGATTCCCACCCGTGTGCTGGAATACGTGCAAAGCGAGGCCGGCGTCAGCCTGACGGATGCCAGTGTGATTGTCTCCGGTGGGCGCGGCACTTCCAACAACCCCGACCTGACCCCGCCGCCAGAAATCACAGATGAAAAAGAACAGGAAATCTGGCGTGCACAGCAAGGGTTCAAATTGATTGGTGAACTGGCCAGCGTGCTCGGCGGCGCTGTGGGTGCCTCCCGTGCGGCAGTGGATGCCGGCTACATCCCCTACAGCCACCAGGTAGGCCAGACCGGCAAAGTCGTCTCCCCCGACCTGTACATCGCCTGCGGCATCTCTGGCGCCATCCAACACCTTGCGGGTATGCGTACCAGCAAGGTCATCGTGGCCATCAACAAAGACCCCGATGCCCCCATCTTCAAATTGGCGCGCTTCGGCGTGGTTGGCGACCTGTACGACATCGTCCCCGCCTTGACCGAAGCAATGAAGAAGCGGCTGGGCAAGTAAATTCCCCCCGATATCAGGGCGGGGCAGCGTATATGCACGCTGCCCCGCTTTTTGATTCCAGACGCGACAAAACACCGCCTGAAGGCGGAATCGACATTGCAAGGATTTACAGGCAACTAACTACGGTGGTAGAGCCAGGGCGCATTCCACAAAAAGCCATGTTCGCCGTCGTGGCCGCCATGTTCGCCATCGTGGCCGCCATCTTCGCCGTCGTGGCCGCCATCTTCGCCTTCATGGTCGCCTTCAGAGAGCAATTGGTGGCAGGCCGAGAAGCCATCGTTCCCTTCTTCGGGCATGTTCCCCATGTACATGGCGTCGGTCACCTGGCAAAAGGTCTTCCGTAAACTAAACCCCATGGTTGCCAGAATGGCCACCACGATGCCCCCCACAAGCATCAACAAAATGGCGTATTCCGTTATCCCCTGACCGCGTTCATATCGTTTCATGACAATACCTCTGTGTTTGGGATTTTCCGTCCGTATACGGATAAAAAAGGAGGGGATACCTCCCGGCAGCACGGCGGAAAACCCCAGATTTACAACCAATCCAATAGTACTATGGTACCAGTATACAGGACTCCCCCCCTATCGTGCAACCGCTTTATTTCGCAATTAGCGTCACAAAAGTATTACAATCTCCCTTACGGCTGCACAATCTGCGGGGATTTACGCGGTCTGCGTTCATAATTTTCTCGTACCTGCTCAGTTCCGGCGACTGAAGTCGCAGCAACGCCTGTGAAGTCGCCCTTCGGCGACTGATTTCGAACCTGCAAAGGCCGGTGTTGCAATCGTCGCTGCGCCTGCACCGAGCCTGCCAAAGTGGTTTTCAACCGCCAAACGTAACTGCTCAGCCCACCCGCCGGGGAATCAATTCCCCGGCTGAGGACACCAAAGTCGGGTAAACCCGACTGCATGGCGCCAGCCGGATT
>DAOTWV010000345.1:0-1595 GCA_034435695.1 Anaerolineales bacterium
ATATCCAGCAGGTAGCATTGATGCTATTGAATCTCACGCCTGAGGAAGCCTTCAAGCAGCAAGTAGATGCAGTGGGGGAGTGGGCACTCAGGGAAAGTCCCCAGAAAATGAAGCGAGACGTATTTCATAGGAAATACACGTATTATTATGATTTTTCCTGGTCAAGAGACCAAATTGTTCTGTACGTTTCACAAATTTGGGCACTGGGTTGCGATTAGAACGTTGTACAAGTCGTAGTCAGGTGGACGGCACCCTGCGCTACCTGTTCTCCGACCACCTCGGCTCCACCAGCCTGGTGACCGACGCCGTGTCAACAACGACAATCCGCTGCGGTATACCGACCCGAGCGGGCATTTTTCAGAAGATGCTATTTGGCAATACTTACTGCAGCAGTATGGTGAACGACGCGCCAAAATGATGTTGCAACGCTGGCAAGCCAATGATGAATGGTGGAGTATGTTACGCGAGGCAGAAGCAGGTGACATTCTTTACGGACAAGGGTGGCTATCTCCCAACGGCGACGGCATACCGGCAGGTGCTTTCCCGGTAGCGTACCAGTTCGACGGTTCGGGGCAAAGCCGATTGAACGGCATAACTCCAGGTGAGCAGACTGCGAGTATCCCCGGTTTTCAGAAGGCAACTCTGGATGACGTTCGGACTGGTAGGTGGAATACGCCAACCGACCAAGTGCTCATGGACTGGAGAGGGGTGGTTCGGCTAGGAGACGACCCGGTGACCACTGCCCAAATGGTGTATTCTCGTTATCAAGGCACACTGTCAGCACATCCAGTATCTCGGTGGATATCTCAATCTGCTCACGAGATAGCATTTTATTTGTCCCACAAATTCTGGTCAGCCGTGTCTCTTTTACCTTTCCCTGGGTTGTCCTGGGCAATCAGCAGATTTCGCCTTAAATCCCAAACGGCAAATGCTCTTGTGGATCAACTAGACCTTGAAACAGGAGATGTCCATATTACTGTTGGCCCCGTAGAATTTAATGCACAACCCGGTCCGGATGGAGGATATGGTCTTGAGCATTGACTATAAACGCCTGGTGTTTGTCATTTTCTCCTTTGTGATATCGATTCTCTCTGGAGCCGCCATCTCGATTTGGGCGGTTTCCTTGGGAGATTCGGTCCGATATTTAGGCCAGCTATGGGTATCCGTATGGACTGTGGAGGAGATAGCCTTTCTGTTTGCTATACCCCGGCACCGTCGGGATTGGATAGCCCATATTTGCGGTATCTGCGTGGCAGGGTTATCAGCAAGTGTCTGGGTGCTCCTCATTCAGAATTACTCCTGGTTTCTAGGTTCCAATGCCACTATGTTAAGCGGCATCCTGACCATCTGGTCCCAAATAGCGACTATGTACCTGGTTAGCAGTCACGAATATCGTCAGGCACTCCTTAGCTGGCCGGGACTACGATGGGCTATTAAGGCGGTTCACTGGTTTGTCAAACTGTTAGTGTAAACTTCTTTCTGTAAATTCATTCCACCCGCGTGGATGGCGACCTGCGCTACCTGTTCTCCGACCACCTCGGCTCCACCAGCCTGGTGACCGATGCCAGCGGGAACAAACTCTCCGAAATGCGCTA
>DAOTWV010000346.1:0-15474 GCA_034435695.1 Anaerolineales bacterium
GGGCACATAAGCAAAAGGGCGCAGCGTATTTGCTGCACCCTGGTGATGTGTGATTACCGGATGGTCAGGAGAATTTTTGTTTGAGGCGCGCTTTCTTGCCCACGCGGTCACGCAAGTAATACAGTTTGGCGCGGCGTACCACCGAGTGACGATGCACCACCACTTTCTCGATGCGCGGAGAACGGGCGAGGAAGGTGCGTTCCACACCGATGCCGTTGCTGGCAATGCGGCGCACGGTAAAGTTGCTGTTCACACCGCCATTGCGAACGCGGATGACGGTTCCTTTGAATTCCTGGGTGCGCTCGTTATTTCCTTCTTTGATGCGCAGGAAAACGCTGACAATGTCGCCAGGGCGCACTTCGGGGACGTTGGGGTTGACAGCCGGTTCAATGGCTTTCAATAATTGTTGGCTCATGGTGATACCCTTTTCTGGTCAAAGATTTTGAGAGCGAAGCGCTCAGCGGCGGTGAACATCCCCGCCAGGGTGATATTCACCGAATCCGAGGGAACTTCGCAGTACAGGCACGCGAAATCCGTCCTATGGGCAGGACGGCGCGTAATTCTACCATGCAGGGGCTATTTTGCAAAGGCTTTTTCGTGCCGATTCGCACCTCGGCGCGTTGACTTGCAGGGGTACTTCTGGTAGAATTCCCCCGCTTGCGTGTTGTACCCTTCACGCAAGCCCGGCATACGCCCGGAAAATTTCTCACTATTACGAAAGGGCTTGAAAAATGAAGGTACTTTTGCTGAAAGACGTGTACAAATTGGGCCGTGCTGGCGATGTCAAAAAAGTCGCCGATGGCTATGGCCGCAACTACCTGATTCCGCAAGGGCTGGCCGTGCTGGCTACCCCCTCTGCGCTCAAACAGGTTGACCGCATTCGTGCACGCGCCGAGGCGCAGCGCGCTGCGCTGAACGCTGAAATGAGCGTGGTAGCCGAAAAACTGGCCGATGTGGTGCTCACCTTCCCCGTGCGCGCCAGCGAAACCGGCAAACTGTATGGCTCTGTCACCACGCAGATGATTGCTGAAGCACTGAGCGAAAAAACCGGCGCCGAAATCAGCCGCCGGCAGATTGATTCCCAGCCTTTGCGCGCCCTGGGCGAATACGAAATCCCCGTCCGCCTGACCATTGACCTGGTGCCCAGCATCAAAGTCATCGTCTATCGCGAAGGGGAAGCCGTCCCCACGTTGGCTGCAGAAGAAGAGGCTGAACCGGCTGAAGAAGCAACCGAAGCAACCGAAGCCAGCGAAGAAGCCCCGGAAGCCGCCGCCTGAGCCTGGCCTGCTGCTTCGAGGCGTGCCCGCTCTTCAGGGCGCTACAACTGAGTTACCTGCAGACCGGCCTGCTCGCTCCTGGACAGGCCGGTCTTTCATCTGGAAATCCACACACTCATGCCCACCTCTATCGGCGAACGCCTGCGGCAGGCGCGTGAAGCCCAAAATCTCACGCTGGAAGACATTGCCGCACGCATCTACATCAATCCCCGTTACCTGAAGGCCATGGAAGCGGGGAACTTTGCCGCGTTGCCCTCACGCGCCCAGCGACGCGGTTTTTTGCGTTTGTATGCCGACACGCTGGGATTAGATGGAGAGGCATTGCTCTCTGAAATGGAGAACGTCCTCACCCCCGAGGCTTCCCCTCCTCCTCCACAAGAAAACGCCCTTTCGGAGGTTGCCCCCTCCCCACAGGTGGATTCCCCCCCAGAAGCCGCCGCGGAAATCTACCGCGAAATCGGGCAACAACTCCAGGAGCGCCGCACAATGCTTTCGCTTTCTCTATCCCTGATAGAGGAACGCATCCACGTGCGGGAACATTACCTGCAAGCCATGGAAGAGGGACGCTTTGAGGCCCTGCCTTCCCCGGTACAGGCACGCGGCATGTTGAAATTGTACGCCGAATTTATCGGCCTGGATGCCGACGCCCTGCTACTACGCTTTGCAGATGCCCTCCAGGCCACCCTCTCGGCCCACCACCCTCAGGTACACAGCGACACACCAAAAGCAGAGCAAGTACGCCCCAATCGCTGGCGCTTTTTCACCGATTGGGTAGCCGTACTACTGGTAGGCGGATTACTGATTGCTTTCATCGTCTGGGCTTTAGGGCAGGTAGCATCCGAGCGCGCAATTCACACCCCGGTGCCCACCCCGCCAGAGATTGCCGAAGTCTTGTTGGTCAGTCCGACTCCCAAAGCCTCGCCCACCCCTACGGCCATCCCCACCGAACAGGGAGAGCAGCCCGCGCTTGCCCCCACCCCCACGCCAACGGAAGCCTTCGTGCAGCCAGCCGCCGGTTTGAACGTGAACATCGTCATACAGCAACGCACCTGGCTCAAAGTGACCACAGATGGCAAACTGGCTTTTGAGGGGCGCGTGTTGCCCGGCAGCGCATACCAGTTTTCTGCAGATGAACGCATCGAACTCGTGGCAGGTAATGCTGCCGGGGTACAGGTATTCTTTTCAGGGCGCGATATTGGCGCATTGGGGCTGACAGGCGAGGCAGTAGTGCGCGTGTTTACCCGCGAAGGGGTGGCTACCCCCACTCCGCGCGTCACCAACACCCCTACGCCAACCGTTACAGGAACCCCCAACGCTACCGCAACGCCTACCCCAACCCCCTGAACAGAAGCGGATGCGGCAGAGCACATGCAGCGCAAAGGAAACCTGCGCAGGCAGGTTTCGCAGCCGTTGCCGCGACTTCCAGTCGCCCGCGGCACAAAAGCAGCAGGTGAAACCCGGTCGCCCTGCAGCGCAAAGGGAACCTGCGCAGGCAGGTTTCGCAGCCGTTGCCGCGACTTCCAGTCACCAGAACGGTGCAACAAGGAATAATCCATGCCCCCAACTTTCCATCTTGTCTCTCTGGGATGCTCCAAAAATACGGTGGACTCCGAATCCATAGCCCAATTGTTGGAAGAAGCCAACTACGGTTTCGTACCAGCGCCCGAAGATGCAGACGTGCTCATTGTCAACACCTGCGGCTTCATTGGCCCGGCACGCGAAGAATCGTACCGCGTACTGAACGAACTGGCGGCACAAAAGAAAACCGGTCAGGTACTCATTGCTGCCGGGTGTCTCACTCAGCGCTACGGTGCGGAGGTGGTACAGCGCGTCCCAGGCGTGGACGGCATCCTGGGCACTCGCCGCTGGATGGACATTCTGGAAGTCATCCGCAAATTGCGCCGCCGTAAACATCCCGAACCAGTGTATCACCTGCCCGAAGCCCCTACTGTCGGCACCGACGAAGGCCACGTAGTGCGCGCAGCCGTCCAGGGTGCCAGCGCCTACCTGAAAATTGCCGATGGCTGCCGGCGTCCATGCGCCTTTTGCGCTATTCCACTCATCAAAGGCACGGCCGTCAGCCGTCCCATGGAGGCCATCCTCGATGAGGCACGCATCCTGCGGGATGCTGGTGTACGCGAAATCATCCTCATCGCCCAGGATACCACCGATTACGGCCATGACCTGGGAATGAAAAATGGGCTTGCCACCTTGCTGAAACACATGACCAAAGCCGTGCCAGATGTAGACTGGATTCGCGTTATGTACGCCTATCCCGGCTACGTGACCGACGAACTCATCGAAGTCATGGCCTCCAGCCCGCAAATCCTGCCCTACCTGGATATGCCCCTGCAACATGCCCACCCCATGACATTGCGCCGCATGCGCCGCCCCGCCAACATGGATTGGGTGTACCGCACGCTGGAAAAAATGCGCAACGCCATGCCCGACCTGGCGCTGCGCACGACTTTCATCGTTGGCTACCCCGGCGAAACCGAAGAAGAATTCCAGACGCTGCTGAACTTCATCCAGGAAATTCGCTTCGACCGCGTGGGCGCCTTCCAGTTTTCCCACGAACCGGGAACCGCCAGCGCGGCCCTGGAAGATAGCGTAGCACCAGAAATCAAAAACGAGCGCTGGGAACGGCTGATGCAGGTACAGCAGCCCATTTCCCTGGCACGCAACCAGGACTTCGTAGGGCGTACCTTGCAAGTCCTGATTGAGGGGCAGGGTGAAATCGAAGGAGAAGGGCGCATCGTTTCCCTGGGGCGCAGTTACCGCGATGCCCCGGAAATCGACGGTCTGGTACTGGTGGAGGATGACCTTCCCGCAGGCGAAATGGTTACCGTCCGTATCACGGGTGCGCTGGCTTACGACCTGGTTGGCGTTCCTGTAGCCACCCTGTGAACGGAGACAATCCCATGCCGCGAAAATCAGAACGCAAAGGCACGCGCACCAGCGCTTTTGGCTCCCCTGGACGAGAGGCGCACGATTCCACCCCCTTCTACAGCAGCCGTCTGTACGAGGGGATGCCCGTGGAACAAGCCCTCCCCTACCGGGAAGAGCCGCTCCCTGCAGAGGCCCACAACCACATCTTTCATGCCTCCGCAGAGCACATGCGCGCCCTGCCCGACAACAGCGTCCACCTGATGGTCACTTCCCCTCCCTACAACGTGGGCAAAACCTATGACCAGGATTGGACACTGGAGCAATATCTGACGTTTTTGCGGCGTGTGTGGCAAGAAGTGTATCGGGTTCTCGTCCCCGGTGGACGTGCCTGCATCAACCTGGCCAATCTGGGACGCAAACCTTACATCCCCTTGCACGCCTTCGTCATGCTGGACATGATACAAACCGGCTTTTTGATGCGCGGAGAAATTATCTGGAACAAATCTGCCAGTGCCGGCTCTTCTACCGCCTGGGGAAGTTGGTGTTCTCCCTCCAACCCCACACTGCGCGATGTGCACGAGTACATTCTGGTGTTTTCCAAAGGGATGTTCCGCCGCGCCAACCCCGAAAAACGCCCCCCCACCATCGAGCGAGATGATTTTTTGGCGTGTACCAAAAGCGTGTGGGATTTCCCCACCGTCTCGGCACGCAAAGTAGGACATCCCGCCCCGTTCCCCGTGGAATTGCCGCGCCGCCTCATCGAATTGTACACTTTTGCCGGCGAAGTTGTGCTGGACCCATTCATGGGCAGCGGGCAGACAGCCATCGCCGCCCAACAGTGTGGACGCACTTTCGTCGGCTATGAAATCAACTCCGAATACATTGCCCTGGCCAAAGAACGCCTGGCAAATCACGCGAAGGAAGATACCCCATGAACTTTACCACCCCTGAAGTACGTTTTGCCATTGATGCAGTACGCCGCGCCTCCTTACTGGTGCGCGAAATCCAGGCTGAGATGGTCTCTCCAGCCCTGACGAAAGAAGACCGCTCGCCAGTTACGGTTGCCGATTTTGCCTCCCAGGCGCTAGTTGCCCGTTTGCTGGAAGAAGCCTTCCCCAACGACCCGCTGGTAGGAGAAGAAGGCGCCGATGCGCTACGCACCCCTGAGGAGGCCGCCACCCTGGAGCAGGTCAGCACCTTCGTTGGCCGCCACCTGCCGCAGGCCACCCCGCAAAACGTGTGCACATGGATTGACCGCGGCGCAGCCAATCCGGCCTCTCGGTTCTGGACTCTGGACCCCATCGATGGCACCAAAGGCTTTCTGCGCGGCGACCAGTACGCCATCGCCTTTGCCCTGCTGGTGGATGGACAGGTGCAGGTTGGCGTGTTGGGATGCCCCAACCTGAGCGATGCTTTCCGCCCCGACCCCTCCGGCCCCGGTTCCCTGGTGGTTGCCGTACGCGGGGAAGGAACCTGGTTCACCCCGCTGGATGGCGAGGAACACTTTACCCGCCTGCAAGTTTCGGAAGTGACCGCACCAGAACAGGCACGCGTGCTGCGCTCTTTTGAATCCGGGCACACCAACGTCAGCCAGATTGATGTATTTGCCAGCCGCCTGGGGATTGCCGCAGAACCGGTACGCATGGATAGCCAGGCCAAGTATGCGGTGCTGGCCGCAGGCCAGGGAGAAATTTACCTGCGCCTGCTCTCACCGAAAAAGCCCGATTACCGCGAAAAAATCTGGGACCAGGCTGCCGGCTCGCTGGTCATCGAAGAAGCCGGTGGCCGGGTGACCGACCTGCAAGGCCGCCCCCTGGATTTCACCGCTGGACGTACCCTGGCAAACAACCGCGGCATTTGCGCCACCAACGGCCACTTGCACCCCGCCGCGCTGGACGCTCTGCGCACGTTGTGAACATCACCGCGAGATTGTGCGAAACCGCATGAAGGGGAACTGGCAAACGCGCGTCGCGCTGCTGCTCAGCCTGCTGGCTGTGGTGGGGACTTTTCTGGTGGCAGAGCGGGTCTTTGAACAGGTGCCGCACCTGGAAGACGAAATAGCGTATGTCTGGCAGGCGCGCGTCATTGCCGCCGGGCATTTGTATTTGCTTTCCCCTCCAGAGCCGAAGAGTTTCCTGGTGCCCTTCGTGGTGGATTACGAAGGGCGCCGTTTTGGCAAATACCCCCTGGGCTGGCCTACAGTGCTCAGCCTGGGGGTTCGCTTTGGCGCACGCGCCTGGGTCAATCCGCTATTGGCCGGGCTGGCCGTCTGGTTACTCTTTCGCCTGGGGCAAATGTTACTGGATGATTCCACCGCCCTGCTGGCCTGTTTCCTGTTACTCAGTTCTCCCTTCTTCTGGTTGAATGCCGCTTCGCTGCTCTCCCACCTGTGGGGCATGGTGCTGACGCTGGGCTTCGCCCTGGGGTGGCTGGACGGCATCGCTCCCGGAGGGAAAAACCGGCATTCCTGGCTGCCATTAGGCGTTTCCGCTCTTTCGCTGGGGGTGTTGGCGCTCAGCAGGCCGTTCAGCGCGTTGGGGGTGGCGCTGCCGTTTGCCTTGCACGCCCTGTACCTGTTGGTGCGCGGAAGCCCTGCCACCCGCCGCCGCATATGGGTTTTTGCAGCCCTCGCTGGCCTGGTGGCCGGGTTGCATCTCGTGTGGCAGTATGCGCTCACGGGAGATTTCCTGCGAAATCCATACACTTTGTGGTGGGAGTACGACCGTGTGGGCTTTGGCCCCGGCCATGGGGTGTTGCCCGAAGGACATACGCTGGCGCAGGCCTGGAAGAATACACGCTTCAGTTTGTGGGTGGGTGCGGCAGACCTGTTCGGTTGGGGGCGCCTGTCGTGGGTGTTGCTGCTCCCTGGGCTGTGGGCGGCCTGGCGAGAACGGCGTTTATGGCTGGTGGGGGGCATTTTCCCCTCGCTGGTCGTGCTGTACCTGGCCTACTGGGTGGGGGCCTGGCTGTTCGGGCCGCGGTACTACTTCGAGGGATTGCCCGGTCTGGTGTTGTGGAGCGCAGCGGGGGTACGCGTACTGGCAGGGGGAGGCCTGGAGATATGGAAACGGCAGCCGCCTGCGGGGGAATCCGTTCCCCTGGGGACGAGGCTGCGTTTTGGGGTGCGCTGGCGCCCCCTGGGGGTGTTGACCGTCCTCGTGGTGTTGTTCGCCCTCAATGCGCGATTTTACATCCCCCCGCGGCTGGCCTTGATGCAGAATCTGTACACCATCAACCGGGAACGCCTGAAGCCTTTTACCCTTCCCCAGGCACAATCTCTGACCCCTGCGCTGGTCTTCGTGGAAACCAAACACTGGATGCCTTACGGTGCGCTGCTGGAACTGGAAAGCCCGGATTTGCGTTCTCCGTTCATTTTTGCGCTGGATATCGGCCCGCGCACGAACTTGCGGGTGCGTCAGGCTTTCCCTCAGCGCCGGGTAGTGCATTACAACCCGGATGAGCCGTATGTCTTTCGAGTGGATGAATGAAAACAGGCCGCCGATGAAGGCGGCCTGTTGCTTTGTTCAGGCAGTAACCGATTGATACACCGGACTGAGCCAGTGGCGGTATTTCTCGTGTTTGCCGTGGACAACCTGGTCGAAGAGTTCGCGCAGGCGCGTGGTGATGGGACCCATTTCTCCGTTGCCAATGGGGCGATAATCTACGCGGGTCACTGCGGTGACCTGTGCAGCCGTGCCGGTCATGAAGATTTCGTCGCACAGGTAGATTTCGGTGCGGTCGATGGAACGTTCTACCACGGGCATACCGAGTTCTTCGCGTGCCAGGGTCATGATGCTGCGACGGGTGATGCCCTCGAGGATGTTGTCGGTCACGGGAGGGGTGATGAGTTGCCCATTGCGTACCACAAAGACGTTCATGGCGCTGCCTTCGGAGATGTGTCCGTCCTGGGTAAGCACCAGGGCTTCATCGAAGCCGGCACGCTGGGCGTCGGTTTTGATGAGCGCCGAGTTGACGTATGCGCCGTTGATTTTGCCGCGCGCCGGAATCATGTTGTCGTCAATGCGCCGCCAGGAGGAGATGGTAACGTGTGCGCCGGTATCGTTGGCCACATATTTGCCAAAGGGTACGGCAAAGATGGTCAGTTCGTCGCGCAGGCCGTGCAATTTGACCCCGATTTTCTCATCGGCTTTGTAGATGATGGGGCGGATATAGGCATCCTCCCGCAATTTTGCGGTTCGCAAGAGTTCAAGCGTGATTTTTGTCAGGTCGTCAGGGGTGTAGGGTAGTTCAGCGGCTAAAATTCTGGCGGAGTTGAGCAGACGGGTGAAGTGGTCGTAGGGGCGAAAAACGTACAGTTGTTCTTCTTCGTCGTTCCAATAAGCGCGCATACCGCCAAATGCCGCCGTGCCGTAGTTGAATGCATGGGTTGCAACGCCAATTTTGGCTTCGGAGTAGGGCACAATTTTGCCCTCAAAGTATGCGTATTCAGGCAAAGCCATGAGGTGACCTCCTGTGTGTGATGGGAATTCGGGAACCGCTTCCACCTAGTGGACAGGTACATTATACTCCTCTTCCCTGAACTCCCCAGACGTGAGAAGCAGCCAAGCAGCCTGTCCATGGCATCCCGTATTCCCCTGCTTCAGGCATATTACGTTTATCCACAACGGTGATTATGGTATCATTTTTGCTATGCGAAAGTGCAGCGTATGTTTTTTCGATGCCCTTGTGACCGGACGCTTTGCACCTTGAGGAGCATGCCTTGTACTGCCTTATCCGCAGATATCGCAGATTGCACTGATTTTCCTCGGCGTAATCCGGGTAATCTGCGGATTGCATCACGAGCGTCACGCAAACTTTCCGGTGGTCAGTACGAGGTCCGCATCTCGGCATTGGCGAGCGGTTCGTTACGATGTTGTTATCAGTTTGCAATCTCGTTAGTTGCAGCGCAAAGGCATACATGCTAAAATGACAGCGCATTGAAATCCCGCGTGACGCATTCCCCCACTATTCCATGAACGGTCAACGACTAAACATTTTGATGGTCGAAGAAAACCTCAGTTTTGTACGTCTGATGAAACGAGCGCTTTCACAGGCACATGCTGGGGATGTTGCCGTTGTAGATGTCGCCACCAGCACAGAGGCTGAAGAGTTACTGTCCCAGCGGCATTTCGATGCACTTGTTTTGGATTTGGGGAGCGCAGGAGAGGCGGAAGACCCGCTGGCTGACTTCAACCGTCTGCACCGCTTGTTTCCATATTTGCCCATTGTGGTACTTGCCAGTACGGATGATTATGAACTTTCTCTACAGGCCATGCGAAGCGGGGCGCAAGATTACCTGGTCAAAGACAAGGTCACAGGGCAGTTGCTGGTGCGCTCCCTGCGCTATGCCATAGAGCGCCAGCACATGCTGGACACGATGCGGCGTCTGGCCATGCTGGATGAGCATACGGGGCTGTACAACAAAAGCGGCTTCGTGACACTGGTGCAACAGCAGGTGCAACTTTCCCGCCGTACCGAGCGACAATTTGTGCTGTTGTTGATAGATATCGAGAATTATGCCGAAATCACCGAAGTCTTTGGGGCTGCCGCCAGCGACCTGGTAATAGCCCAAATGGCAGAGTTATTGCGGCGTACATTTCGCTCATCGGATATCATCGCCCACCTGGACAAGAGTGAATTTGGGGTGCTGGCCATAGACGTTGAGGCAGAAAACCTGGAAAACCTGCTAGCCCGTTTACAAAAGAACGTGCTTTCCTGGAATCTGCAAAACGTCGAAGGGGCAAATCTCACCCTGTGCTTTGGGGCAACACAATTCAATGGCAACAAACGCTACAATGTGGAAGATTTAATTGCACAGGCCAGACAAAACAAGACGATTACACATCTAAATCCGTAAAGCCTGCCTGGGGGCGGAGATGCTATCTCGAGTGCAGTCGTGCGCAATCTGGGGGCTGGAAGGCGTACTGGTCAATGTGGAAGTAGACATGGGACAGGGTCTGCCTGGCATCACAATTGTAGGTCTGCCAGACGCCGCCGTCCAGGAAAGTCGTGAACGCGTACAGGCCGCCATTCGCAACAGCGGGCTGGTTTTTCCGCGCCGCAGAATGATTATCAACCTCGCACCAGCATCCGTGCGGAAGGAAGGCCCGGCTTACGATTTGCCCATTGCGGTTGGCATCCTGGCAGCCACAGGGCAATTGCCTTTACCTGCCCTGGACGGTGCACTGATAATTGGCGAACTGTCCCTGGATGGCAGTCTGCGACATGTACGCGGTGTGCTTCCCATGGCCGCCGTAGCGCGGCAGGCAGGCCTGCGGCGAGTCTTCGTCCCCGCCTGCGACGCTCCGGAGGCGGCCCTCATCCCGGATGTCGAGGTCTACCCTGTGCACTCACTGCAGGCGCTTTACGAACACATGACAGGAAGCAGCCTCCTGCAGCCGTTGAAAACCGCCCAGGTGGATATGCTGCCTGCGCAAGTGCCTACCGACTATCAGGATATCAAGGGACAGGAGCACGTCAAGCGCGCCCTGGAGGTAGCCGCAGCCGGGGCGCATAATGTGTTGATGATTGGGCCACCGGGGGCTGGCAAAACGCTGCTGGCACGTTCCCTCCCCGGAATTTTGCCCCCTTTGAGCATCGATGAAGCCCTGGATGTGACGCGCATTTACTCGGTTGCCGACCAGTTACCCGCGGACGTGCCGCTGGTGAACATACGTCCTTTTCGCGCCCCCCACCACACCATCTCCCATGCCGGACTGGTAGGCGGCGGCAATTGGCCGCACCCTGGGGAAATTTCTCTGGCACATCGCGGGGTGCTGTTCCTGGATGAATTGCCGGAATTTGGGGTGCGTACGCTCGAGGTGTTGCGGCAGCCCCTGGAAGACAAGGTGGTCACTATCAGCCGGGCACAGGGTTCCCTTACCTTCCCGGCCAACTTCATGCTGGTCGCGGCCATGAATCCCTGTCCCTGCGGCTATTACGGTGACCCGGTGCACGCCTGCACCTGTTCCTCGTCCACAGTAACCCGGTATCAAAAACGCATCTCTGGCCCCTTGCTCGACCGTATTGACATCCACATCGAAGTGCCGCGGGTGGAATATGAAAAATTGAGCAGCGACAGGCTGGGGGAATCGTCGCAAGCCGTGCGAGAACGAGTAACCCGTGCCCGCCAGATACAACGGGAGCGCTTTGCCCAACTGGATATCACCTGCAATGCCGAAATGCGCCCGGCAGAAGTGCGTCGCTACTGCCGGCTGGACGAAAACGGACAAAATCTCATGCGTTCTGCCATGCAGCAATTGCACCTCTCCGCACGTGCGTATCATCGAGTACTCAAACTGGCACGCACCATTGCCGATTTGGACGCCAGCACTGCCATTCAACCACAACATGTAGCGGAGGCTCTGCAATACCGCCCGCGCCTAGGGGAATTGTAGAAAAAGCATTTTTTGCACACAAAATTGAACGCCGTGCTACGCCTTACAAAATACTTGACTTTTGTGAGGCGTTTTTCTATACTCTAAATTACCTGCCCCACATTTTGGTGGGGTTCTTTGTGCGTTTTATCGAGGTGCCGATTGCCTGTCATGACCGCTACGTCGTATTTCACCCAAACGCTTCTGTGTGGATAACCGCTCTATGCCGCGCGCGGCTTGAGCGTTTTTTTTTATCTGCCAGAGCGCATTGCTGATAGAGCAGGCACGGCCAATAAGCGAAAGGAGGTGCAAATCGGGAACGAGATATTTTCACATCCTCTCCCCTGATGCGGCGCACCCCATACGGGAGCGTCGAATATCGTCGATTTCAGCGTAATTTTGGAGGAGAAACACATGCACAGCAAAACGCAATTTCTCTGGCGCATCACTTCGCTATTGATGGTCTTCATCATGGCGTTTGCGCCTGCTTTGAGTATGCCGGCGCGGGTTTCGGCGCAGGATGGTACCCCGCCTGCCAAATCTCTGGATGCCACGGGCAAAGCCCCTGTCACTGAGCCACAAAAAGTCGAGCCTGCCGCGCCTGTCCAGGCACGTGGCATTACCCCAGAGGAGGCGCTGGCTAAAATCCACCCCGACTTGCGCGATGTCGCCCAAAAAGCATCCCCCGCTTTCGCGCAGCCGGGCATTCAGGCCGCAGATGCGGCCAGCGAACCCCTGCTGGTTGAGGTCATCTTCAAGGTCAATGACCGCGAAGGCTTGCCTGACCTGACCCCCTATTTCGTGGACGGCAAATTTTTCGCTCGCCCGCCCCTTGGCAAGGGCGAAACCAAAACCCAGGTGGTCTTCGGGTTTGCCAATCCGGCCGCATTGCTCAAAATCGCCAGCATGGCGGAGGTAGACTATCTGCTGCCCGTAGTGCTGGAACGAAACGCCCAGCCGGATGACTACCCTTACGACGACCAGAACCCTGCCCCCACCTTTGGCCCTGCTGATTGGGCGAAATTGCGCGCCAACGCCGACAAATTACGCGCCGGCGCGCCGGACTGGAAGGACGCCAAAGCCTACGGCGACGGCGGCAAACTCATCCGCCCGGCGGACTGGTTCGAAGTCAACCCTGCCGGCCCGCACAAGGCCGAATCGGCCTGGGCGCGCGGCTTCGATGGCACCGGCGTCACCGTGGCCGTGCTGGACGATGGCATCGATATCGCTCACCCCGACTTGATGGGCACGCAGAAAATCTACTCCAGCACCGTGCACAGCGACTACAACGGTTGGCCGATGGTCTTCAGCCCCATCTCCATGCTGTTGTATTCCCTCGATGTGAACTTTGGCTCCACCTACATCGCCGACGGATACCCCGGTGCGCACTACGTGGATACCAGCGCCACGCCTACCCTCAGCGCGTGTGGTGTCGGCATTTCCTGCTTCACCTACACGCCCTTGCTGGATTACGGCGTCCCCGGCATCACGCACAACTACATCATTTCGGACAGCATGACCACCAGTGGTGTGGTACACGTAGGGACACACCCCGATAACGACCTGCGCGACTTTGTGTGGGGTGAAAAACCGGCCGTCATCGTTACCGACCCCAACACCCCCGGCGTGTACGATACCGTGTACGTTGACCTGGATGACGACCACGACTTCCGCGATGAAAAACCACTGACGCGCGCCGACACGACCAACGCCTCTACGCTGGCCGCCACCTACAACAACATGGTGGCCTACCGCGACCTGAACGGCGACGGCAAGGCCGATATTTCCGGTGGCGCGTTGTACTTCATCGCCGATGGCGTCACCCCCATTCCTGGCTCTGACTGGATGTACTTCGGTCTGTACCCGGCCAATGGCGACCTGGTAGCCTTTACCGGCGGCACCTTCGACCGCTCGTACAGCCATGGCACCCAATGCGCCTCCAACATCGTCGGCCAGGGTGTGACCGATTCCTTCCTGCAAACGTTCTCCGATTTGCCCGGGAATGGAAAGCCCGCCGGTGCCGTGTTTGGTATGGCTCCTGGGGCGAAAGTCGTCAACATCTCCGATATCTACTACAACTTCGCTTCCTCCGTCTTCGATGCCTACACCTTCGCCGCCATTGGCTACGATGGTATCGACCAGACCGGATGGGACTTCATCAACGGCGGCGTTACGACCGACACCGACGGCATTCAGGTGACCACCAACTCCTACGGCTCCAGCGCCCAGGATAACGACGGGTGGGAATACGAAGGCCAATATGTGACGGAGATGCAGTACTACTATGCTCCGTACCTGCAGTTTACCTTCTCCACCGGCAACGGTGCTTCAGCCTACGGTACGGTAGCGCCCCCCAGCCCCGGCACTGCCATTGGCGTGGGGGCATCCACCGAGTACGGTTCCACCGGCTGGGACAGCATCACCAGCACCATGCAAATCATGAACAACGACGTCACCCCGTTCTCCAACCGCGGCCCCGGAGCGCGCGGCACGAGCGGTACGGACGTGGTGGCTGGCGGTGCCTTCGCGGCTGGCGCACAGGAACTGAACTACTTCAGTATCAGCACCTGGGGAACCCTGGACGGTAACCTGGCCTGGGATTCGTGGGGCGGTACCAGCCGCTCGGCCCCGGTCGCCGGCGGCATCCTGGCGCTGATTTACCAGGCCTACAAGGACGCCAACCACACCTGGCCGGACTTCCTGACCGCCAAAGACCTGCTGATGTCCTCTGCCACCGACCTGAACTACGACACCTTTACCCAGGGTGCCGGTTCGGTCAATGGCGACATGGGCACGTTGATTGCCAGCGGTGAATACGGCGTGTTCGTGGATGGCTCTGACTGGCAACCCGGTGCATACCGCGGCACGGAGTATCCCGGCTTCGCCCACATCGCCTACCCTGGCGATACCTACACCAACACCTTTACCATCTACAACCCCAGTCCTTACACCATCACGGCTGGCGTGAGCGATAACTGGATGCAACTGGTCGATTCGCAGACCTTCAGCATCACCATCACGCCCGATATGGTGGCAGCGGAAAGCGCCTATGGTGCTGAAAACCGCGACAACTTCTTCAAGGCCTTCAACTTCTTCATCCCGTTGCAAGGCTTTGGTGCAGAGGACAAGATTTCCATCCCCACCGGCACCGACTTGATGGTCGTGCGCCAGATGTTCCCCTACGATGCCCTTGACCCGAATGGCGATTACAGTTGGGACAACCGCTTCTACCTGACAGTGTACAACTGGAAGGACGTCAACGGCGACGGCAACGTATGGGAAGACAAGGATGGGAACGGCGTCGTCAACTTCATCAACGACCCCAGCACCCTGGGCATGCAGGCCGATGGTGCCATGGAACTGGCCTGGGATGACCCGCGGACAGAACTCGACCGCTGGGAGTTTGGGCGCTTCTCCTACCACCGGCCTTCCGGCAACCGCAACGAAATGTGGGTGCACAACCCGCTCGACCGCATGCTGGATGGTCTGTTCATCGGTGTGCGCCACCTGTATCACGGCTCCTACAGCCAGGATATCGTTCTCCAGTACCGCGTCGACTTCTACCAGGAAGTGGATGCCTCCTGGCTGAGCACCGATGTCACCTCGGTTGACGTGCCTCCGGGCGGCATGGCACCCTTCATCGCTACCGTGAACGTGCCTGCCGACATGCCCGCCGGCATGTACGAAGCCGCCATCGAAATCAGCGACCCCGGCATGGCGCCCACCTACACCGCCAACACCAGCGTCATCCCCGTCACCCTCAACGTCGGTGCGCAATTCAGCGAAGGGATGACCCTGGGC
This sequence comes from Anaerolineales bacterium, assembly GCA_034435695.1. Lineage (GTDB taxonomy): Bacteria > Chloroflexota > Anaerolineae > Anaerolineales > DRKV01 > DRKV01. The sequence goes on from DAOTWV010000346.1 coordinate 15,344, forward strand.
GGCACGGATGTGTACAACAGTCCGTACAACATCAACAGCCCCTACAACAACGCCGCGGTGCGCGGTCTGTTCGACTGGGGCTGGCGGGCTGAATCCGGCGACTGGCGCTTCTTCTCGGTGGACGTGGACAA
>DAOTWV010000347.1:0-2522 GCA_034435695.1 Anaerolineales bacterium
CGCCCAACGATAAATCGTCGGGCTGAGCGGTCAAAGCCGGATCAATCCGGCTGGCGCCATGCAGTCGGGTTTACCCGACTTTGGTGTCCTCAGCCGCGGAATTGATTCCCCGGCAGGTGGGCTGAGCAGTTACATTTGCCGCGTAGTATCCGCAAATTACGCAGATTGAACGGATTCTTTCTTCTACCCTCTGCGTAATCTGCGCCATCTGCGGATGAATTGGCCCATATTTGGAATCGCTGCCTAAGGCACACAGGTTTCCCAAAAGTCGGCAAATTGTTGTACAATTCATCCCATGGAAGTGCAAATTGCTGTGGCCAAAATTCACAAGTACGCCGTTTCCGAAAGCGGCGACACCGTAGAAATCGTCGAGCGTCCCGGCGGCGGGCTATCCGTGGTGCTGGCCGATGGACAAAGTTCCGGACGGGGAGCCAAGCGCGTCTCAAACCTGGTTGCCCGCAAGGTAATTTCTCTGCTGGCAGAGGGTGTTCGTGACGGGGCGGCGGCACGCGCGGCATCGGATTCGTTGTTTACCGAGCGCGGAGGGCGCGTCTCTGCCACGCTGAACATCCTTTCCGTAGACCTGCGTACCCGCACCCTGGTCATTACGCGCAACAACCCGGCGCCCGTGCTCCTGAGCACAGAGGGAGAAGTCCACTCTCTTGAAAGCGACTGCAAACCAGTCGGCCTGTACGCCAACACGCGTCCCCTCATCGTGGAACAGGAACTGCGCCCCGGCCTGACGGTGGTGATGTACACCGACGGGCTGGTACACGCCGGGAAACGCAAAGGCACGCCTATGGACGCCCGCGCCGTGCTGAGCGCATTGCTCCAGGAAGAAGCCCCCACCCCGCAATGGCTGGCTGACAGCCTGCTGGAACACGCCATCCGCCTGGATGAAGGCCGCCCGGCAGACGACATCAGCGTGGTAGTGCTCCGCGTAGAACCCAACCCGACAGAGGACCTGGTACGCCGCATGTCTGTGCGGCTCCCTATCTGATGCCACGAGCATTCTATCGTTCCAGGCTATCAACCCGATACCGCACGCTGCGCGCTGCGTGGCGCGATACGCGCGTCCTGGTACGCGAATTTCGCGGCTCGCTGCTGGCTTTCGCTGGCATGTTGCTGGGCGGCGGGGCACTGTATTACACCCTGGCGCAAAACGCCGGTGAGCCGCTGCCATCGCTGGCTGAAAGCGTGTATCACATCCTTGGACTGGTCTTTTTGCAGCCCATCGAACCCTTTCCGAGAGCCTGGTATCTGCAAATCTTTTTCTTTCTGGCCCCGCTGGCCGGACTGAGCATCCTGGCACAGGGCATCGCCGATTTCGGGGTGATGCTCTTCAACCGCCGGGCGCGCGGCAAAACCTGGGAGGTGGCTGTGGCTTCGCTTTTCAAAAACCACATCGTACTGGTCGGGTTGGGACACCTCGGCTTCCGTGTGCTGCAAACCCTGACAGAGATGGGCAACGAAGTGGTGGTCATCGAGCGCGCTCCCAACCCAGACCTGGCGGCGCGGGTGCGGGCGCGCGGCATCCCCATCATCGAAGGCGATGCCACCCGGCAGATGACACTGCAAGAGGCCGGCGTAGCGAGAGCGCGCGCCATTGTGGTTTGCATCCAGGAAGACAGCCTGAGTTTGCAGATTGCCGTCAAGGCACGCAGCCTGAACCCCGACATCGCGGTAACGGTGCGAATCTTCGACGACGATTTCGCGGCCGACCTCAGCCAGCAATTTGGCTTCCACGCTATGAGCGCCACCGGGATGGCGGCCCCCGCGTTTGCCGCGGCTGCTGCAGGCATGGACATGACTCGTCCCATCACAGTGGAGGGACAATCCCTCAGCCTGGCGCGCCTGAAAGTCACAGCCGGCTCTCCTCTGGATGACATGCGCATCGGGGAGGTTGAAAGCCGTTATCACGTCAGTGTGGTCTTGCTGCGCCGGGACACGGAATCCACCCTCCACCCCCCATCAGAAAAGCACCTCGCCCCTGGCGATACCCTGGCAGTCCTGGGCGGCCCGGCGGAAATTTCCCGTCTCCATCAGGACAATCATGGGTGACACCCCTACCATTGCCGTCGTCGGCCCCTGTGCCGCCGGAAAATCCACCCTCATCCGGCAGTTGCGCGCCGCCGGATATCAGGCGCGCCACATTGCCCAGGAACACTCCTTCGTGCCGTACATGTGGCAGCGCCTCAGCCAGCCGGATATCCTCATCTTCCTGGATGTCTCCTTTCCCGTCAGCATGACGCGCCGCCCGGATAGCCGCTGGAACGAACGCGAATACCAGGAACAACAACACCGTCTGCGGCACGCCCGCCAGCACGCCGACCTGTACATCCAGACCGACAACCTCTCGCCAGAGCAGGTCTTTGCACAGGTATTGCGCTTCCTCGAAGGATGAGCGGAGAGCATCACGGGCGTTGCACAAACGTAACAACTCAGCCACCCACGCCCAACGATAAATCGTCGGGCTGAGCGGCCAAAGCCGGAGCAATCCGGCTGGCGCCATGCAGTCGGGT
>DAOTWV010000348.1:0-6850 GCA_034435695.1 Anaerolineales bacterium
CAATATCCTGACTGGCCTCATACAGGGCGCGCCGCTTCTCCGCAGAGAGCACGGCATCCTGATACAGACGGGCATTTTCCACGGCCAGCGAGGCCTGCTGGGCAAAGAGTTGCAGCAGTTCCAAATCACTTTCCCGGAAACGCCTGCCCACAATGGCTATCGCGCCGATGAACTTTTCGCTGGTTTCCAGGGGGGCTGCCAGCACCTGGGTTCCCGCAGGCACGGTATATTGCTCAGAGCGATTGTGCCAGGCAGGGTAATCGCGCACAAAGAGCGGCTTGCGGTGCTGCGCCACCCACCCCATGGCGCCCTCTCCCAGTTGCAGGCGCACACCCGTATAGTCCTTTGTAAGCCCAATGGCAGAAACCACCCGTGTTTCTCCGGTTTCCGTTTCGAAAAGCCCCAGGTCCCCCCCGTCGGCAGCAAGCAAATCAATGGCGCGCTGCAAAATAGCCTGCAAAAGCGAGGACAATTCTCGTTCAGCCAGAATATCGCGCATGGTGGCCTGCAGGGCCAGCAATTCATCTGCTCGCTGGCGGTTTTTCTTCAGGGCGTGAATCCTTCCCAGGGAAGTCTCCAGCAAATTACTGACCACGTCCAGCAGGGCAAAGGCTTCCTCATCGAAGGCATTGGTCTCCGGATGCGCAATCATCAACAGCGCAATACACTCCCCTTCCAGGCGCAAGGGAAGCGTCACCCGCGAACCTTTTTCCAGCCAGCGATACACATGCGAGTAACGAGTAACATCAGGGATATAGTCCCGCGTGACGGTGGAGGGAATGCGTACATACCCGCCGCTACCCGCCACCAGACGGTACTGTTCGGGCATGGGCGGCAACCCCACAAATGCCCGCAGTATCTGCACCTCTCCCCCATCCTGCACTTCGTACACCCGGATGTGTGGATAATCGAAAAGGTCATGCAAATGCCGGGCAACATGGTCATAAAAACGCTCTTCTACCATTTCATGCGCCAGCATCTTGCTTAAAGAAAACAACGCCTGGGAACGTGTCAATTCACGGTGGCTGTACCGCAAACGTTTCCAGGCGCGTCCGTAGGAGCGTCCAACTGCCCAAAAAGCCACTTCTACTGCCAGCGCTATGACCAGAAAGTTTATCAACCAGGAAAGCCAACTGTTATCCACCTGTAAGTGAAACACGTGGATTTTCACAGCCCGCGCCAGCCAAACCCCCACAAGCGTCATGAGATAAAACATACCTCGCATGACGGTAAGAAAAGGGTAGCGGTAGGAAAAGGGGAATTTCAGGCCCACATCAGTTTTCCAGTTTGTCAATCGGGCAGTCTTGCATTACCTGTCACTTGAAAACCTGTCCACTTCACACAACCTTGTGTCGCCACAAGGCAACAGTCTCCTGTACGGCCGGGTGGTATTGCTTCCCATCCAGGGCACAGGGTGTCCCTTTGGGGAAGCAATGCCACCACAGCACCGTTTTTCACACCCATTGCGTTTATCCGCAACGGAGGGGCATCAGGCCTCCAACAATTCTTGCAGAATCTGGCGCGCCGCGTTGGGGTCGGCTTTGCCACGCGTGGCGCGCATCACCTGCCCCATGAACCAGCCCAACAGGCCGGTTTTACCACTACGATAGCGGGCGACTTGCTCCGGATTTTCAGCCAGGATTTTTTCACAGATTTCACGGATAGCCGCGCTATCACTGACTTGCGCCAAGCCCTCGGATTCAACGATTTCGCGCGGCGATTTTCCGGTGGCTTCCGTTTTTTCGAGCAAGGCCTTGCCCGTAGAGGTGTTGACCGTTCCCTTGTCCACCAGCGTGATGATTTCAGCCAGGTGTGCGGGGGTCAGCCGTAATTCACCAGCGGTTTTGCCGCTTTCGTTGAGCATGCGCATCACATCATTGAGCAACCAGTTGGAAACACGCTTGGGGTCACCGCCATAAGCCTCCACGGCCTGCTCGAAATACTCCGAAAGAGAACGCTCGGCAGTCAACAGGTCGGCATCGTATTCGGGCAATGCATATTGCGCAATGAAGCGGGCACGGCGTTCCAGCGGTAACTCCGGCAATGCCGCCAGGATGCGTTCTTTCCAGGCATCGTCCAGACGGATAGGCAGCAAATCCGGTTCGCGGAAGTAGCGGTAATCGGCCTCCGTTTCCTTAGAGCGCATCTTACTCAGCGTACCGCTATCCTCATCCCAACTGAGCGTCCAGGCTTCCACTTTGCCGCCGCGCTCCACCTCCCGAATCTGCCGTTCCACCTCGGCAGAAATGGCCTGCCGCACGGCATCGATGGAGTTGACGTTCTTGATTTCGGTCTTGGGGTTGAAGTAGTCCGCGCCGACAGGCCGAATGGAGACATTGGCATCGCAACGCAAGTGCCCCTTTTCCATATCGGCTTCAGAGATGCCCAGCCAGCGCAGCAATTGCCGCAAACGAATAAGGTACTGGGCGGCCTCGTCGGCAGAACGCAAATCAGGGCCGGTGACCATTTCAATGAGCGGTACGCCGCAGCGGTTGAAGTCAATCAGGCGGCGGCCTTTTTCATTTTTGGTCTTGCCGGCGTCCTCTTCGATGTGCAATTTGTGGATTCCCACCCGCCGCACATAGCCGTCCGGCATAGGAACCTCCAGGTAGCCGCCATGCGCCAGCGATTGGTCGTATTGCGAAATCTGGTACCCTTTGGGCAAGTCGGGGTAGAAATAGTTTTTACGGTCGAAGAACGAAAGGGAGCGAATTTCGGCATGCATGGCCGCTGCCAGCAGGACGGCCTTCTCTACGGCAGCCTTGTTGAGTACCGGAAGCACACCTGGAAGGCCGCTGCACACCGGGCAAATATTTGTGTTAGGTGGTTCATTCCACGAATCGGCCTTGCAGGAGCAAAAAATCTTGGTTTCGGTGTTGAGTTGGATGTGAGTTTCCAGGCCAATGATGGTTTCGTATGCCATCAGGGTACTCCTTCGAGGTAGTCTGTTAGTCGCGTGGTCGCGTAGTCTGTTGGTCGCGTAGTCGCCTGGTCGCGTGGTCTTTTAGTCGTGTAGTCGCGTGGTCTTTTAGTCGCCTAGTCGCCTGGTCGGGTAGTCGCGTGGTCGGCGTTCTGCATTCATCATTCCGCATTTTGCGTAGTCGTGTAGTCGCGTGGTCTGCGGTCTGTCGTCCGTCGTCCACGGTCTACCGTCTGTTCTCCACGGTCTACCGTCCACCGTCCACCGTCTACGGTCTATCATGCACTGCGGGACGCGCCGCGCGCCAGGCTTCATCGGCAGTGGCCTGCTCGTAGGCGCGGCCAACGCGAAACAGGGTGCTTTCCGAGAAATCGGGGCCAAGCAACTGGATGCCCAGGGGAAGTCCCTCGGCGTTCAGGCCGCCGGGCAGGGAAATGCCAGGAATGCCGGCGTGGTTGGCGGCCACCGTCAACTGGTCGGCGTACTGCATCAGAACCGAATCGCCGTATACGCCGCCCACTGGAAAGGCCGGGGTAGGCGTGGTGGGAGTCAGAAGCGCATCCAGGCGGTACGCGCCCTGCGGGTCGAAGGCGGCTTCGAAATCACGGCGGATGAGCGTGCGCACCTTGAGCGCCCGGTTGTAGTACTGCTCGCTGTACTGCGCCGCGCTGACGTACATGCCCATCAGGATGCGCAGTTTGGGCTGCAGGCCAAAGCCTTCGGCGCGGCTCTTGCGGTACATCTCCCGCAGGTCTTTCACGGCTTGCGCTGTGCGGTGGCCGTACTTGACGCCATCGAAACGGTGCAGGTTGGAGGCCGCCTCAACGCGCGAAATCACAAAGTAGGCCGGAATGCCGTACCGCGTGTGCGGCATGGGCACATCTTCGATGATTTCGGCACCCTGGGCAGCCAGCACTTCTGCCGCGTGCATCACCGCAGCGCGGATATCTTCCGGAACGGGCTCCTCACGCAGTTCCCCGCTCTGCGGGTCGGGGTAGGTGATGCGGAAATAATCCGGCGAGAGGCCGATGCGTAATCCCTGCACGCCGCGCTGCATCTCGGTGAGATAGTCGGGCACCGGCAGGGTGACGGCGGTGCCGTCATGCGGGTCGGCGCCGGCCATGGCCTGCAGCATGAGGGCCGCGTCGGTGACGTTACGCGCCAGCGGGCCGGGGCAATCCAGCGAAGAGCCAAAGGCAATCAGGCCATAACGGGAAACGCGTCCGTAGGTGGGTTTGACGCCCACCACCCCGCAAAACGCGGCCGGCTGCCGGATGGAACCGGCCGTATCCGTGCCCAGGGAGAGTGCCCCCTCCCCGGCGGCGACGGCCGCGGCGCTGCCCCCGGAAGAACCGCCCGGCACGCGCGAGGTATCCCACGGATTACGCGGTGCAGGCTGGAAGGCAGAAGATTCGTTGGACGAACCAAAGGTGAATTCATCCAGGTTGACTTTGCCCAACATGATGCCGCCAGCCGCCTCCAGCCGTGCCACCGAAGTGGCTGTGTAGGGCGCAGTAAAGTTGGACAGGATTCGAGAGGCTGCCGTGGACAATGTGCCCTCGACGGTAAAAATATCCTTGACGGTAAAGGGCACCCCCGCCAGCAGACCAGGGTCTTCGCCGGCGGCAATTTTTGCATCTATGGCATCGGCCTGTGCCAGCGCCCGCTCCGCAGTCAGCGTGATGAAGGCATGCACTTTGTCGGGTTCGGCCTGCGGGTCGCCATCCAGGTGACCGGGCATGCCGTCCACGCGGGCAATGTGCTCCAGCACCGCCTCGGTTACCTGCCGGGCGGAGAGTTCGCCGTTACGCACCCGACGGGCAATTTCATGCGCCGGGAGAAAGGGGATGTGTTCAGTCATGGGGCATTACTCCAGCGCTTCGTGGGGAATATCGGGAACGACAATGTAGCCGTCTTCGGTTTCGGGGGCCTGGGCAAGGATTGCCTGGGGATTGGGGAAAGGACGCCACACATCTTCTCTGGGGGCGGGACTGCTTTCCAGGGTGTAGGGTACCCCGTGAGAGGCAATCGGGGTGTGCTCGTCCAGCGGGATGGCCTGTAATTCGTGTACAGCCTGGAGTTGTTTGTTCAACTGTCCACGCAGGTACTCCGCCTCTTCAGGGGAAAGTTCCAGCGCCGCCAGTGCAACGATGTGCGCAAAGACTTCAGGGGTGATTTCTTCTTGCATGTGTGACCTCAATCGTAATGGGGAAAATCTGTTGAAATTGCAGGATTTCCTTACAATGCAAGCATAGTACTCAGGGACTAATTCTATCACTAAACCCGCTTTACCGCCTGAAAAAACTGGACAAAATGTGGTCATACGCGCTATGGCATGAGAGCGGGCGTGCTATAATGGTACCCGTTCCACACAACCAGCATTGTCAGCAACAATCACACCTTTTCGGGAGGAAAACATGGAATTCCCCTTCTTCACCGACGAACACAAGATGATTCAACAGGCAGCGCGTGATTTTGCCCAGAATGAAATCGCCCCTATCGCCGCGGAATACGACGAGACGGGCGATTTTCCGTCTGAGACCATCAAGAAGATGGGTGAGATGGGCTTCATGGGCATCGAAGTGCCCGAAAAATACGGCGGCGCGGAAATGGACACCCTGGCCTACGTGCTGGCGCTGGAGGAAATCAGCAAGGCGGATGCTTCCCACGGCACCATCATGTCGGTCAATAATTCGCTGTTCAACTACGGGCTGCTGCATTTCGGCACCGAGGAACAAAAGCAGAAATTCCTGGTGCCGGTGGCTTCGGGGGAAAAAATCGGCGCTTACTCACTCACCGAACCCATGTCTGGTTCGGATGCCGGCACGATGCGCAGCCGGGCAGTGCGTGAGGGAGACCACTACGTTCTGAACGGGCGCAAGTCATGGGTCACCAGCGGGCCGGTGGCCGATTTCGTGGTGGTCTTCATGATGACACAACCGGAGAAGAAACACAAAGGGGTGACGGCTTTTCTCATCGAGACGGACAAACCCGGCTTCGTACGCGGCAAGAAGGAACCCAAGATGGGCATCCGCGCCTCGGCAACCAGCGAACTGGTCTTCGAAAACTACCGCTGCCCGGTGGAAAACCGCCTGGGCGAGGAAGGTGAAGGCTTCAAGATTGCCATGACCGTGCTGGATGCCGGGCGCATTGGCATTGCTGCGCAGGCGCTGGGCATTGCCGAGGCTGCCTACGAGGCAGCACTGACCTATGTACAGGAGCGCGAGGCCTTTGGCCGCAAAATCGGACAATTCCAGGGTACAGGCTTCAAAATTGCCGATATGAAAACCCGCATCGAAGCCGCCCGTCTGCTGACCTACCACGCCGCGCTGGCAAAGGAACGCAGCAAGACCACTGGCGAGCGCTTCACCCTGCAATCCTCGATGGCCAAACTGTTCGCATCCGAAACGGCCATGTTCTGCGCACACGCCGCGGTGCAAATCCACGGTGGCATGGGTTACTCGAAGGAACTGCCCGTAGAGCGCTACTTCCGGGATGCCAAAATCACCGAAATCTACGAAGGCACCAGCGAAATCCAACGGCTGGTCATTTCCCGCCTGGAAACCGGTCTGCGGTGAGGAAATCGCGTGCATCTCGGAGCGCGCGGCGGTCGGACGGTGGGCCGTGGACGGTAGACCGTTGGTGACAGGCCACAGATGGCAGTAGTACGGCGTACAGCGTACAGGGTACAGCGTACAGGGTACAGGGTACAGCGTACAGCGTACAGCGTACAACGTACAGCGTACTTCGTACCAGACCAACCGACTAACAGACCAGCAGACTGACAGACCAGCAGACTGACAGACCAGCAGACTAACAGACCAAAAGACTAACAGACCAGCAGACTAACAGACCAAAAGACTAACAGACCAAAAGACTAACAGACCAAAAGACTAACAGACCAAAAGACTAACAGACCAAAAGACTAAC
>DAOTWV010000349.1:0-2423 GCA_034435695.1 Anaerolineales bacterium
CCCCACAAGCACCCCCAGCCCCACAGACACTCCCATCCCACCGACAGACACCCCCATCCCGCCCACCGAGACACCCGTACCGGCGACAGCCAGCCCCACAGCATCCGCGACCGCCACGCCTCCCCCCGCGACCCAAACAGCCACCTCTCCGCCGCCCACGCCCACGGCGTTGCTGATAACGGTGCGTGCGGCAGATGGTATGCCGATGGTGTACGTCCCCGGCGGCACGTTCACGATGGGCGCCTCCAGCACAGACCCCCAGGCGGAATTGGACGAGCGTCCCGCACACGAGGTTACTCTTGGGGCATTTTACATTGACCAATACGAGGTAAGTGTGGCACAATTTGCTCAGTTTTTGCGCAGTCTGGGCAGCCACGCGCCTTCGGCCTGCCTGGGCTACACGTGTGCGCGTACCAAACTGGAAACCGTGCAAAGCCACATCTACACCGGGCCGGCCTACAACGTGGAGGCGGGTTTCGAAAATTATCCCGTCAACAACGTGACGTGGTACGGCGCGCTGGCGTATTGCCAGTGGGCAGGCGGCAGGCTGCCTACCGAGGCGGAGTGGGAATTTGCCGCCCGCGGCACGGATGGCCGCCTTTACCCATGGGGCAATGCCGCACCAGAGGACACGCTGGCCGTTTTCGGCAGCCAGCGCTACGAGGCGTTGCAGCCCGTGGATTCCCTGCCGGAGGGAATCTCGCCCTTTGGCCTGTTCCACATGGCCGGGAATGTGTGGGAGTGGACGATGACGCCCTACCTGCCCACATACGCTACGCCGGCTGCGCCTGCCACACCGGTGCCCGCCCTGGCACGTTTCGCCCGCGTGCTGCGCGGCGGCTCGTGGAGGAGCGCCCCTGAAGCGTTGCGCGTTACCAATCGCCGCGGCGCCGACCCGCTGCGTTTCGATTCGTTTGGCCCCGACACCGGTTTTCGCTGTGTCATCGAGGCTGGAGAGTGATTCCCCTTCGCTATGAGTTTACTGAGTGCTTTCATCCCCATCGATAGACGACAAACACTGTTCCGCCGCCACACGCTCCCTGTACACACCCAGGGGGCCGCGCTGATTGCCGACCTGGTGGGCTTCAGTCAATTGAGCGCTGCTCTGGTAGAAGCCTGGGGGGAACAAAAAGGCGCCGAGGAAATTACGCGCACGCTTTCGCTGGCTTTCACGCAGTTGATTGCCCAGGTACACGAGATGCACGGCAGTGTCATCAATTTCAGCGGGGACGCCCTGACATGCTGGTTTGGCGGCGATGACGGCCGCCGCGCGGTGCATTGCGGGTTACGCATGCAATCCAGCATGGAGGCCATGCAGGGCATCGCGCTGCCCGATGGCCGGGTGCTGCCCCTGGAGGTCAAGGTGACGGCCAGCGCGGGGGAGGTTACCCGCCTGTTGCTCGGTGACCCCAATGAGCACTACCTGGAGTTGCTGGCAGGGCAGACGATTATGCGGCTTTCCACGGGGGTGCGGCACACGCGTCCCGGAGAGGTGCTGGTGGATGAAAACATTTACCAGGCATTGCAGGCCGACCTGCACGCGGAGGACTGGCGCGAGGCAGGGGGACAGCGTTTCGTCAACGTATGCAGCCTGGAAAATCCCCCTCGTCCCCACCGGTGGGAGGCCACGCTGCCTTTCTTCCGCGATGACATCACCCGTCCGTGGATTTTACCGGCAGTGTATCAGCGTCTGCGCACGCAAAGCGACTACTTGCAAGGCGATTTACGCCCCATTGTGAGCATGTTCGTCAACCTGAAGCAGGCCGAGGCCCCTGTCGGGGATGACCTGGCGTGGCTGGATGGCTTCGTGCGTTGGGCGCAACGGGTTGCAGGCCGGTATGAGGGTACGGTGGTCAACATCAACAACGATGACAAGGGGCTGCACCTGCACATCGTGTTTGGGGCGCCGCTGGCACACAGCGACGATGCCCGACGCGCCCTGACGACGGCGCAGCGATTGCTTTCGCCGCCCGGCCCCGGCGCGCCGCAAGTCAGCATTGGCATTGCCAGCGGGCAGGCCTATGCGGGGACGTATGGCAGTCTGGCGCGGCAAACGTATGACGTGCTGGGGGATTGCGTCAATCTGGCGGCGCGCTTGATGGAGGCCGCGGAAGCGGGGCGTATTCTGTGCGACCAGAATACCTTCCAGGCCACGCGCAATCACTGGAAATTCACGGCGCAGGCTCCCGTGCAGGTCAAGGGACAGGCGCGCCCGGTGGCAGTCTATTGCCCGGCGGGCATGCAGGAAAGCAGCGGGGAGGCCGATTTGCACACCATGGTGGGGCGCGAAGATGAGTTGCGCACGCTGGAAGCGGCCTGGCATCAGACCCAGAATGGGAGTGTAACGGTGGTGTGCATCGAAGGGGAGGCGGGGATTGGCAAGTCGCGCCTGCTGCATACGTGGATGGAAACGGCAGCGATGC
>DAOTWV010000350.1:0-8412 GCA_034435695.1 Anaerolineales bacterium
TCTTCGGCCTCGCCGCCCAGCCAGTCCGGCAGTGCGCCCTCTTCGGCGGGGGCAGCCTCTTCTTCGGCCTCGCCGCCCAACCAGTCCGGCAATGCGCCTTCTTCGGCGGGGGCAGCCTCTTCTTCGGCTTTCAGGGAAGCCAGCCAGTCGGTTACCTGCAAAGGGCCGGTAGGAGCATCTGGGGAGGGGACGGCAGAGGGTTTCTCTTGCTCAACAGAGGCCTGCATTTCATCCAGCCAGGAAAGCGGGTCGCGCAGGCTCCCGGTTTGTGTTGTGCGAGTGGCGTCGAAGAGTTCATCTTCCCCCTCATCCAACCACTCAGGAAATTCATCATCCGCGACAAATTCGATGTCATCGGATGCAGGCTCTCCAGATGAGGGGCTTTGCTCGATGTCTTCTGGTTCAGGGGTGCTCCCAACAACCAGAGGCTTAAGGCGCGCCTGACAAAACTGGCATTCTTCCAGGTGCTCAGGATTGGGTTTGCCACACATTGGGCAGCGAATATCACTCATGGCTACCCTCCGTAAGGTCGCTCAACACCAGCCAGGACCCGCAGGCCAGTGGCAATGGAACCCAGGGCAACGCCCAACAAAATGCCCCGTACCCCTGCCAGGGCAAGGGTTTGCGTTATCCAGGGTTGGAGTTTATCGCTAATCACAGGTATCCAGACATTCAACAAGGGAACACTCCCAAGCATCACCAACACTACGGTAATGACAAAGACAATGGAAAGCAAATTCGTGCGCCAGCGCAACATGCGGATGCAGGCATAAGCCAACGCGACAGCCAGGAGGGCCATGAGCGTGCTCTGCACAGGGTATTGAATGTAGTCGAACACCCACTGCAGGTAGGATTTCGAGCCTGCCCCCAGGTTTCCTTCGATGTAATCGTACACGCCCAGGAGGAAAGTCACAATAGCAGAGAGCAGCAACACGGCGCTGTACACGCTGCCTTTTGCGCCGGTGCGCAATTTATGCCAGTGAACGCTCAGCAGGTTCGTTACACCGACCAGCAAGGCAGTGACGGAAAGTAACAAGGCCCATTGCAAAAACACGCTTCGTATGGTTTGCAACACGGGAACCGACAGGAAGTACCCTAACAAGACGAGTACTCCAACGGCGATAGCAATAGCAGTGGCAAATGGCGCTTTCAACTTCACAATACACCTATCCAAAAACGGGCATCAAGCCCAGGAATTGTAAAATGGCGCCGCCAAGGATGAGCACGATGATTAGCCAGCGCATCACGTCCTGCGCCTGCAAACTGGCTCGGGAAAAGCCTCCCGATTGCAGGTATGCCCCGCCGGCGAAGACTTCTTCGCCAATCAGCGGTTCCTGTGCGGCCGCGTAGAGTACCGCTTGCCCCGGCAAAGAGTCGGTTCCTGCCAGGGTCAAATTGCCTTTGCGCTCCCCCGCCTCCACCATCAAGGCCACTTCCGGGCCAAAGTGACCAATCAGAACGTTGGCAGATACATCCTCATCGGCAATCAGAGGCATACTGCCAGCCGCGAAGGAAAAAGGGGTAATCCCGGTCAACCGGCCAGCCGAAGCATGGTACTGGGCACGCTGCCCCATGTCGGCATATGCAGATTTGAGGGTATCGCGCGCCAGGATGGAAAGCGCTCCATCTCCCGTAGAGGCCACGGGGTGGCGGTCGCAGATGGAGACGATACGCATGATGCGCGCCAGGACGTGCAAGCCGGCAAAGGCGCTGGCACTTTCCACGCCATCTACCGTGCCCCGTCCCACGGATACATGCAGGCGGGTACCATCTTCCACGGCAATGCCAATGGCCTCCCTCAGCCGCTGAAAGGCATCAATGGGGCGCAGGGGAGCAGGTCGCTTCTTGCGTCCCAGAAAGAAAAAGGAAAGCATCAAGAGGAAAAAGAGCAGGATAAAGCCCAATCCCGCCAAGTTGGTTATGCTCATCACGCTTCGTTCTCCTGTAAAAAGCGGATAAAGGCACGCTGCTGTTCGCTATCTTCCAACAGATGCGCCAGGGATTGCCAGTGTCGGTGACGACTGGCAAACAAGGGTTCTCCCAGGTACAGGAATTGTGCAGCCACAATCGTCAGCGGGCCAAACGCTTCCAGCACCGTAATAGCGGCCTGCGTTCCTCCCCACTGCCGCAAAGTTTGCTTCCAGCGCTCCCAAATCGGGAGGATGTCGTTGGAGACGTTTTGCACTTCCTGCACCCTCCATCCTCCTCTCTTGTCCATGGCGTGCTTTGCAAATAATGTTGTAACATCATATCCCGGAAGAAGGATAACAAGAGTATAGCATAATCCAAATTATCAGGCAATTGAGACAAAAGTACAGGAAAATTTCGCATAGAGTTCGTTACAAAACGGTGCCGTTTCCCGGTCTGGAGGAGGGGCATGCCTGGATGGGGCTGCTCTGTGGGTATGGCATTCTCCATGCATCCGCGCCCCCTTCCGATGCCGTCACCAAAATGCGGGTTGCGTGTTACGGAAAAATGGTATATCCTGATGAACAGGTAGAATAGCATTTCCCCCTGAGATTGTCTAAATATGACAACTCACCCCTAAATTTAAGCCTTTCATAACTACCCATTTCAAAGGAAGAGACTACACTACATTACGGCTCAGAGCATGCCTGTTTCGCTATTGCGGAAACATTTACCATTGTCCTCTATCCCCGAAGGGACGTAGCATGCCGCGACTTTTCGGGATGGAAATTTCCAAACAGGGAGATTTGTCATGAAACGCGAATTAATTACGATTGACGGCAACGAGGCCGTAGCGCGCGTTGCCCATAAACTCAATGAGGTCATCGCCATTTACCCCATTACGCCTTCAACCCCGATGGGGGAACTGGCTGATGCCTGGTCTGCGGCTGGCAAGGCCAACCTGTGGGGTACGGTTCCCCTGGTAGTGGAGATGCAGGCAGAAGGCGGTGCGGCTGGTGCGGTACACGGCGCCCTGCAAACCGGGTCCCTGACGACTACGTTTACTGCCTCGCAGGGGCTGTTGCTGATGATTCCCAACATGTACAAAATCGCAGGGGAATTGACCTCCACCGTCTTTCATGTGGCATCCCGCTCCGTGGCAGCGCAGGCCCTTTCCATCTTTGGTGACCACTCGGATGTGATGGCCGCCCGCTCGACCGGTTTTGCACTGCTGGCCTCTGGCTCGGTACAGGAAGCGCACGATTTTGCGTTGATTGCTCAGGCGGCAACCCTGGAATCGCGTGTGCCTTTCCTGCATTTCTTTGAGGGTTTCCGCGTTTCCCACGAAATCAACAAGATTGAGGCCCTGACAGACGAAGACTTGCGCGCCATGATTGACGATGAATTGGTGCGTGCGCACCGTGCGCGCGGCCTGTCGCCAGAGCATCCCTTCATCCGCGGCACCGCACAAAACCCGGATGTGTTCTTCCAGGCCCGCGAGAGCGTCAACCCCTATTACCTGGCCTGTCCGGAAATTACCCAAAAAGCAATGGACAAATTTGCCACGCTGACTGGCCGCCACTACCACCTGTTCGACTACGTAGGCGCGCCGGATGCGGAGCGCGTGGTCATCGCCATGGGGTCTGGCGCACACACTGCGGCTGAAACAGCACGCTACCTGAGCGCGCAAGGCGAGAAGGTCGGCGTGGTACTGGTACGGCTGTACCGTCCCTTCTCTGCTGAAGCATTGCTGCAGGCGCTCCCCAAGACCGTCAAGGTGATTGCGGCACTCGACCGCACCAAAGAACCCGGTGCAGCCGGGGAGCCGCTGTACCAGGATGTGGTGACCGCCATCGGTGAGGCCTTTATGAGCGGCAAGGCACCTTTCGCCCAGATGCCAATCGTCATTGGCGGACGGTACGGCCTGTCTTCCAAGGAATTCACCCCGGCAATGGTCAAGGGTTTGTTCGACGAAATGAAGAAAGAACAACCCAAGAACCACTTCACCCTGGGCATCTATGATGACGTTACGCACACCAGCATCGAATACGACCCCACTTTCTCCATCGAAGACCCCGATGCGGTACGGGCTGTGTTCTTTGGCCTGGGTTCCGATGGTACCGTTGGGGCGAACAAAAACTCCATCAAAATCATCGGTGAGGAAACCGACAACTACGCCCAGGGCTACTTTGTGTACGATTCGAAGAAATCCGGTGCGATGACCATTTCGCACCTGCGCTTTGGGCCAAACTACATTGATGCGCCCTACCTGATTGCCTCCAACACCGCGAATTTCGTGGCCTGCCACCAGTTTACCTTCGTCGAGAAATTCGATGTACTGCACTTCGCACAACCGGGCGGCATCTTCCTGCTCAACTCCATTTATGGGCCAGAGGAAGTGTGGGACCACCTGCCGCGAGAAATGCAGGAAGCCATCATTGCCAAGAAACTGCGCTTCTACGTCATTGATGCGTATGAAGTAGCCCGCAAGACTGGCATGGGGCAACGCATCAACACTATCATGCAGACCTGCTTCTTTGCCATCAGCGGCGTACTGCCCCGCGAGCAGGCTATCGACCAAATCAAGAAAGCCATTCGCAAGACGTATGGCAAGCGCGGTGAGGTTGTAGTGCAGCGCAACTTCGAGGCTGTAGACCAGGCGCTTTCTCACCTGCATGAGGTCAGCGTCCCCGCTGAGGCCACCAGCACCATTCGCCGCAAGCCGCCTGTACCGGAAGACGCCCCAGAGTTCGTGCGCTCTGTACTGGGTAAAATCATCGCCCGCGAGGGAGATAACCTCCCCGTAAGCGCCCTGCCCGCCGACGGTACCTACCCCAGCGGCACCACCAAATGGGAAAAGCGCAACATTGCGCTGGAAATTCCGGAATGGGACCCCGACTTGTGCATCCAGTGCGGCAAGTGCGTATTCGTATGTCCGCACGCCGTCATCCGGCACAAAGTATTTGAACCATCTGAACTGGAGGCCGCGCCAGAGACCTTCCTGTACACCGATGCGCGCTTCAAGGAATTCCCTGGCGCCAAATACGCTATCAGCGTATCCCCCGAAGACTGCACCGGATGCAGTTTATGCGTTCAGGTCTGCCCGGCAAAGGACAAGACCCAGGCCGGGCGCAAAGCCATCAACATGGTGCCGCAACCGCCCATCCGCGAACGCGAAAAGGTCAATTGGGATTTCTTCCTCAGCCTTCCGGAAGTAGACCGCACCAAGATTTCCTTCGGTACAATCAAGAACTCCCAATTGCTGGAGCCGCTCTTTGAGTTCTCCGGGGCCTGCGCTGGCTGTGGCGAAACGCCGTACCTGAAATTGCTCACCCAGTTGTTCGGCGACCGCGCGGTGGTAGCCAACGCCACAGGCTGCTCCTCGATTTACGGCGGCAACCTGCCCACCACGCCCTGGTCTGTGAACAAAGATGGACGCGGGCCGGCATGGTCCAACTCGCTCTTTGAGGACAACGCGGAATTCGGGCTGGGTATGCGCCTGACCATCGACAAACAGACCGAGTATGCCCGCGAGTTACTGCCCCACTTTGCCAGTGTCGTGGGTGAAACCCTGGTGGATGCCCTGCTGAATGCCGACCAGAGCACCGAAGCCGGCATCCAGGAACAGCGCGAGCGCGTGGCCTTGCTGAAGGAACGCCTGCAAAACGTGGACGACCCCAAGGCCAAAGACCTGCTCAGCCTGGCCGACGTGCTCGTCAAGAAGAGCGTGTGGATTGTGGGCGGCGATGGATGGGCCTACGATATCGGTTACGGCGGCCTCGACCACGTGCTGGCCTCCGGACGCAACGTCAACGTGCTGGTGATGGATACGCAGGTGTATTCGAACACCGGCGGACAATCTTCCAAAGCCACCCCGCGGGCGGCAGTGGCCAAATTCGCGGCCAAAGGCAAGGACCTGCCTCGCAAAGACCTCGGGCTGATTGCCATGTCCTATGGCTACGTGTACGTGGCACAGGTTGCCATGGGCGCCAGCGATACCCAAACCCTCAAGGCATTCCTGGAAGCCGAAGCCTACGATGGGCCATCCCTCATCATCGCCTACAGCCACTGCATCGCCCACGGCTATGACCTGAAGCACGGTCTCAGCCAGCAGGCATTGGCAGTGCAATCTGGCCTGTGGCCACTGTACCGCTACAATCCCACCCTGGCATCGAAGGGCAAGAATCCCCTCAAACTGGATTCGCGCGACCCGAAAGTCGGGGTTGACAAATTCGCCTACAATGAAACGCGCTTCCGTATGCTCGCCCAAACGGATGAGGAACGCGCCGAGCAATTGCTCAAACTGGCTCAGGAAGACGCCATCACCCGCTGGAATCTGTACAAGCAGATGGCATCCCTGCGCTACGACACCAACTAAAACGTTTTGTACACCAAGGCCGGGCGCGCGCCCGGCCTTGCTTTTCCCATTGGGAGGTATCCTATGACCGATTTGAAAACCACTTACCTCGGCCTGACGTTGAAGAACCCGTTGGTTGCTTCTGCTTCACCTCTGTCCGAAAAAGTAGAAACCGTCAAGGCACTGGAAGATGCCGGCATCGCTGCCGTGGTTGTCTACTCTCTGTTCGAAGAACAAATCACCCGCGAGAGCCATGAGTTAGACCACTTCATGTTCTCCAACACAGATAGTTTTTCGGAGGCCATGTCTTTCTTCCCGGAGACGGGGCGGTACACCCTGAGCGCAGAACGCTACCTGAAGCATATCGCCGCGCTCAAAGAGGCCGTAGACATCCCTGTCATCGGCAGTTTGAACGGCGTCTCCAGCGGTGGTTGGATTGAATACGCACATAAAATCGAAAAGGCGGGTGCAGATGCGCTGGAACTCAATCTGTATTACCTGCCCACCGAAACGGAAAAGAGCAGCGCAGATATCGAAGACAACTATGTGCAACTGGTCAGGGATATTCGCGCGCAAATCAAAATTCCTCTGGCTGTCAAACTCAGTCCCTTCTTCACAGCCCTCCCCAATCTGGCGCAGCGTCTGGCAGAAGCAGGTGCGGATGGTCTGGTGTTATTCAATCGCTTCTACCAGCCTGATTTTGACCTGGAAGCCCTGGAGGTTACCCCCACCCTGCATTTGAGCGATTCCCACGAGTTGCGCATGCCCTTACGCTGGGTTGCGCTGCTCTACGGGAAAGTTGAAGTGGATTTTGCTATCACCAGCGGCGTGCACACCGCGGAGGATGTGCTCAAAGCCATGATGGCTGGTGCTCGCGTCAGTATGATGGCATCCGCCCTTCTAAAGAAAGGGCCGTCCTACCCCAAGACCTTGCTGGAAAACATTCGCTTCTGGATGGAAGAACACGAATACGAATCCATTGCCCAGATGCAAGGCAGCATGAGCCAGAGAGCCCTGGGTGGAAGTGCCGCACTGGAGCGCGCAAACTATATGAAAGTGCTCAGCGCTTACGATTTCCGGGCCTGAGGGCAGCCGGGGCAAAAAAATCACGGTTACGGATACGCGGTTTTTCTTCCTATCCGTACAGGTTATACAAAAGGCACACGGCCAGAAGTAAGAACTTCTGGCCGTGTGCCTTTGTCGGATGGCTTCCCGCGCCCCACAAAGGGGTATTTTCTATCGCCCCAGGGAGGAGGGAGGAAACCAAAAGAGGGAGGCCAATGCAATAGCCTCCCTCCGCTTTATCTTAAAAGCATTTCCGGAGGGTACAAAACAGCAACGGGCAAATCACCTACGCCGTAGTGCTGGGCGTACGCCGGGCTTGATTTTTCCGGTAGCGGAAGACGATGCGGCCGCGAGAAAGGTCATACGGCGACATTTCCACGCGTACGCGGTCGCCCAGCAAAATGCGGATGTAATATTTGCGCATCTTACCAGAAAGATAAGCCAGAATTTCATGCCCGTTGTCCAGTTCTACACGAAATTGCGTGCCGGGCAAAGCCTCAACAATCGTGCCTTCGACGTAAATTTTATCGTCTTTGTTAGCCATAAGATACACCTCCGGAAAGGAAAATGGGCAAATTATTTACCCTTTCGATGTCGTTTAGACCGACGAACCGCTTTCTTCTTCTGAATGCGACGCAATTCACTCTTGGAAACGAACCAGCGTTTCCGCCGTACAGTACTCAAGACACCGCTTTTGGCAACTTTCTTGCGAAAGCGCTTCAGAAGTTGGTCCTGCGATTCGCCCGGCCGCAAGGTAACATTTGTCACGCAACTCACCTCCTTTCGTGGCCACACATTGGGCAAAAAACACAAAAAAACCCGGCTGCCGTTCGCGCACAGCCGAGGCTTTCATCCATGGGATAGGAGATAGGTAAAAAATCCAGCAATAATGGCCTCACACGCTCCTGAGAAGTGCAAGCATACGTTTGCGAACGACGGAACAATTATACTCCCAAAGTGGGAGAGATGTCAAACAGGAGTCAGGTTGTTAAAAGAAAAAAGTCTCTTGGCGATGACCTACTCTCCCAGGGGGCTGCCCCCCAAGTACCATCGGCGCTGACAGGCTTAACTGCCGGGTTCGG
>DAOTWV010000351.1:0-7175 GCA_034435695.1 Anaerolineales bacterium
CAACGAAGGAGACCGCTTCGCTTTGCTCGCGGTGACACGCCTGGGAGAAATTTTCGGATAGGTTCTAAAGATATGTTGGTCAGCAGAACGCTGATAACGCTGGTGCCGCTGCTCTACGCTGTTGGTTTTCGCCGCTTCGCTGGCCGTATCTGCGAGAATCTGCGTCAAATCTGCGGTATCTGCGTTCCGTTGTGCCAGACCATACCGCGATTCACCAACAACGTTTTAGTACTCCCTTGCGTTCGTGCTGCTTCCCTTTCAAGAAATGCTCAGATGCAGAGGCTTTTTTCCTCTGCACCCATAAAAATAGCCCCCATTTCTCACCAAATGGGGGCTGTGTGTTATGGAGGGGATATCCTCGTCCCCTTGTTCACGAGGCAGGCAAACCTACCCTTTGCCAGGACAACGTTTTTTAGCGTAAAAAGCCCTTTCCGTACCCGCAAAGCCTCAACTTGCTCTTACCTTGACTTTTTTGCGATTCCCGCTTTGAGGCAGGCGCAATTTGGGGAATTTCACGCGTAATCGCTGGATTTTCCGCTTTTCCGGGTGTTTCTTAGGCAGTACGATATGGACTACCCCATTTTCCAGCACTGCACTGGCCTTTTTGATTTTGACCTCCACCGGAAGGCGCACAGCCCGTTGCCAGAGACCCATGTGGCGTTCACGGATGCGCCATTCACCATTCTGCCAGGTGTTTTCTTCTTTTTGTTCGGCCTTGATGCTCAAGATGCCATTGTGTTCTTCGACAATGATGTCCTCTGGTCTGATGCCGGGCATTGCCGCCTCGATGTGCAGGGCATCATCGGTTTCATACATATCCACAGCCAGATTATCTCCGGCAAAGGGAATATCCATCAAGACAGGCCACCACGCAGTAGGGCGCAAAAAATCATCCCAAAAGCGCGACACTTCTCGATTCACCAGGGAAAACATGGGGTCATGCCAGCGTATCAAATTGCCCATAGCCTCACCTCCTACCGACTTGCGTTGCGGATTTTTCGTCCCAGCAACGTCCCTTTCTCCCGCGGTTTTGTTGTGGGGAGATGTCCTTACTGATACAGCCGTTTGCACCGATAATTTGATGCAAGGCTTCCTTTCCACAACGGAGGTTACCGATAAAATCGCAGGCTCCCAATAGCCGGGAGCCTGCATGTTCTTGAAGGGGTACTTCCCGGCCTTGCGGCGGGAACATTAGTTCTGGTGCATTACGGCTTCACGGCTTTGCCCTTCGATGACTTTTTGTCCGCTCGTGGTGCGTACATTGATGCGCTTCGGGCGGGCTTCTTCTGCTTTGGGGAGGTGCAGTGTGAGCACGCCATTTTCGTATTCGGCTTCGATGTGTTCAGCGTCGATGGTGGTGGGCAAAGCGATGCTGCGGGTGAATTGCCCATAGCGGCGTTCACGCAGGTGATAGCGCACGTCTTCGCGTTCTTCATCAACCTTGAGTTCACCCTTGATGGTCAACGTGTTATCGGTGAAGGTGATATCCAGGTCTTCCGGCTTGATGCCAGGAACAGAAGCCGTAACCACGTATTCGTTTTCGCTTTCGGCTACGTCCAGTGCCAGAGTCCACCCCATAGTGCGGGGCTCGGCAGCCCAATTGGAAAGGCTGCTTTCAAACAAGCGGTCAACGGTTTCGCGCAGTGCTTGCATCTCGCGGAAGGGGTCCCAGCGCATGAGATTGGTCATAGCAGTTACCTCCTTTTCAACACTGCATGGTTGTTTCAAATCCGTTGCTAAAGGTAAAATGTCTTTGTAGGAAGGGCGTTAACGAAAAATAAGCGTTTTGTAATTTTGCCCAACCTGTCTCTACTTGCACAATGGGTGAGGAAAATGCGATAACCGTTTTTTTCTGGACGAATCCGTACCCTCGTGATATACTGCCTTGCGCTCCTGCCAACTGGCAGGAGAAATTGTGTATCTTGCCGGCTTCGTCCGGCACCATCCCATAACACACGTTTCCCGACTTGCCGGTGCGTGCTGGAGACATCCGGTGCCGCGCAGGGGCGACGGAAACGGAGGAATAACGCAAAGGAGTTTAAAATGCCTGTTGTTTCTATGAAAGCGCTCCTCGAGAGTGGGGTGCACTTTGGGCATCGCACCCACAAGTGGCACCCGAAGATGAAACCGTACATTTTTACGGAACGTAATCACATCCACATCATTGATTTGCAGCAAACCGTCAAGGCGCTGGATACGGCCTATCGTATTGTGCGTGATGTGGTCGCTGATGGGGGAACCATTCTTTTCGTAGGTACCAAGCGCCAGGCCCAGGATACCATCCAGACCGAAGCCACGCGTTGTGGCATGCCCTATGTGACTGCCCGCTGGTTGGGCGGTATGCTCACCAACTGGAACACCATTCGTCAGCGCGTCAATGAATTGGAACGCCTGGAACGCATGCGCGATAAGGGCGATTTCGAGAAATTGACGAAAAAAGAAGCCCTGCTGCTCTCCCGCAAGATGGAGAAACTGGAAATGCGTCTGGGCGGTATCCGGGATATGAACCGCCTTCCCGACCTGGTGTTCATTGTGGATATCCGCCGAGAAGAGACTGCCCTGCATGAAGCCAACCTGCTCAACATCCCCGTGGTGGCGATGGTGGATACCAATTGCGACCCCACCAACGTGGATTACGTCATTCCTTCCAACGACGATGCTATTCGCGCCATCAAATTGATTGTCGGCAAGATGGCGGACGCGGTTATCGAAGGCAAGAACCTGCGCGAGAAGGAAGAGGCGGAAGAGGAAGAATTTGTAGCGGTACCGGCAGCCTCCATGGATGAAGACGAACTGGAAGAAGACCAGTTGTTGGGCGATAGCACGTTGCAAAAAATCGGCGCCATGCGTGATGCCGAAGAAAGCCTGACTGATGAGGCATCTGAAGAAACTGCTACGGAAGAAGAGGTCGCCTCGGAAGAGGCAGAAGAATCCGACGAAGAATGAGAAATTGACGGGGTGTGCATAGCGCACCCCGTTCATTGGTCTCGTTATCACGATTTCAGGTGAGGTTGATAATGGCTATCAGTACACAACAAATTAAAGAACTGCGCGCTGCCACTGGCGCGGGTATTCTGGATTGCCGCAAAGCACTGGAACAGGCCAACGGCGATTTTGACAAGGCTTTGGATTTCTTGCGCGAAAAAGGTCTGGCAAAGGCCGCCAAGCGTTCCTCGCGTGAGGCTTCCGAAGGTGTGATTGAACTGTATTCCCACGGCAACGGTCGTGTGGGCGTAATGGTGGAACTGAACTGTGAAACGGATTTCGTGGCGCGTTCCGAGGCCTTCCGCAAACTGGCGCACGAAATCGCTTTGCAAATTGCTGCCATGTCCCCCCAGTACGTCAGTGAAGAGGACATCCCCGAAGACGTACTCGAACACGAACGCGAAATTGCCCGCAAACAGGCCCTGGAAGAGGGCAAACCCGAACACATTTTGGACCGCATCGTCGAGGGGCGCATTAAAAAATTCAAGGACGAAGTTTGTTTGCTGCGCCAGACCTCCATTCGCGATGACAAAATTACCGTCCAGGACATGATTAACGAAGGTATCGTGGCCATGGGAGAAAACGTCATCGTGCGGCGTTTTGCCCGCTGGGCACTGGGCGAACAAAGCAAATAAGGTGGTTCTAAAGGCCAACCCCTGGGTTGGCCTTTTTTTTAGGTTATTGAGATGGATAGTGCTATGAACGGTAAACCCAAATATCAGCGTGTTTTGCTGAAACTCAGCGGTGAGGCGCTGGCTGGCCCGCAAGGATATGGTATTGACCCTCATCGAGCAGAAGAACTGGCCGAGCGTGTGCGTGAAATTCGCGATATGAACGTGGACGTGGCCATCGTCATAGGTGCGGGAAATATCTGGCGTGGTCGGGCTGGCCTGGAACATGGTATGGACCGCGCCACCGCCGATTACATGGGGATGCTGGCAACGGCCATGAACGCGATGGCATTGATGGACGCTATGGAGCGTTGCGGGTTGGTGGTACGTGTGCAGACGGCGCTGGAGATGCGTCAGGTTGCCGAGCCGTATATCCGGCGGCGGGCTATTCGCCACCTGGAAAAAGGGCGCGTGGTCATTTTTGGCGGCGGCACAGGAATTCCCTATTTTTCGACGGATACCGCTGCTGCCTTACGTGCCATGGAAATCGGAGCGGATGTGCTCATCAAGGCCACTAAAGTGGATGGCGTATACGACTCCGACCCCGAACAGAATCCCAATGCACAGCACTTTCCGCACTTGACCTACATTGAAGCCATCAATCGGCGTTTGCAGGTCATGGATAGCACGGCTATATCCCTGTGCATGGACAATAACATGCCCATTCTGGTGCTCAACTTGTGGAGCGAATCTGCCTTGCGGCGTGCCCTGCTGGGTGAGCGCGTTGGCACTCTGGTAACCGCAGAATAGAACGTTCCCGACAGTGTGAGGACGCAATGGGGGAGGCGCACTGCACCCATAGGCCTGGGAATCCTTTGGGATTCCCGGCCCTCCTGGGGGCGCGCGAGAGCAAAAAAGCAATCTGGTATGCTTGTCTTGCCTCAAGACCTTTTCTAGGCTTCAATTTTCGGGTATCCTATAGGCATCAGCAATGACTCCAGATGAGCAGGAGTACCCTGGCCTGCCCGCTGGTTGACTTTGACTACCGCATAACACTCGAATTCTGGAGGCTTATATGTTGAACGATGTGTATAAGGAAGCCAAGACTCGCATGAAGGGTGCGCTCAAAGCCCTGGAAGAAGACCTCGCAGGCATTCGCACCGGGCGCGCTACGCCGGCATTGGTTGAGCGCATCCCTGTGGAGTACTATGGAGCGTTGACCCCTTTGCAGCAATTGGCGTCTATCAGTGTGCCTGAGCCTCGCTCTTTGCTCATCCGTCCCTTCGACCGCAGCACACTCAAGGCTATCGAAAAGGCTATCCTGGCTTCTGACCTGGGAGTGACCCCCAACAACGACGGCAAAAACATTCGGCTGAATTTGCCTCCTCTCACCGAAGAACGCCGCCGAGAATTAGGGCGTCTGGTCAATCATCGGGTAGAGGAGGCGCGTGTCGCCATTCGTAACGTCCGTCGAGATTTGATGAAGGATTTGCGCGAATTTGAGCACGAAAAAATGATTTCCGAAGATGACCGCAAACGCGGCGAGGCGGAACTGCAGAAATTGACAGATGAGTATATCAAAGAAGTTGAGCAAATAGGGGAGCGCAAGCAAGAAGAGATTATGGAAATCTGACCTGTGCGCTGGTTTCTTTTCGACGATTGTCCTCCCCTGCCAGACGGTTTGCAGGTCTTGGCAGGGGAATTTCTACTATTTTCTAAATGCTTATGAATAATTCCGAAACCCCAACAGGCAATGATATCCCAACGCATGTCGCCATCATCATGGATGGAAATGGGCGCTGGGCGCGTGCCCGTGGCTTGCCGCGTCTGGCCGGGCACCGCGCGGGCACCGAAAATTTGCGCCGCATCATCGAAGCCTGTGTGGAATTTGGGGTCAAATATCTGACCATTTACGCTTTTTCCACTGAGAACTGGGAACGTCCCCCTTCTGAGGTGCGCGGTTTGATGCGCATTCTGGAGGACGTGATTGACCGGGAATTGCAAGAGTTACACAGCCAGGGTGTGCAATTGCGTCACATTGGTCGTCTGGAGCGCATCAAGCCTGCGTTGCAGGAAAAGGTGCGCCGGGCGATAGAACTCACTCGCAATAACGACCGTTTGATTTTGTGTGTGGCTTTCAATTACGGCGGACGCGATGAAATCGTGCATGCAATACAACGCATTATCGCCGACGGTGTCAAACCTGAAGAAGTTACCCAGGACCTGGTGACCAATTATCTGTACACAGCTGGCATTCCCGACCCGGATTTAATCATCCGCACTTCCGGGGAATTACGCGTCAGCAATTTCCTCATCTGGCAAGGGGCGTATTCTGAATGGTACATTACGCCAACCTATTGGCCGGACTTCGATAAAGAGGAATTTCGCAAGGCGTTGGAAGAATACAAAAAGCGCGACCGACGTTTTGGTCGCATTCATGCTTCTTGATAATGTTAAGCGAACGCATTCTGGTTGTTGTCACGCTGCTGCCCATTGGGTTGGCGTTCATTTTCTGGGGGGGGTACCCTTTTATGGGGCTGGTAGCCCTCTTTGTGGCGCTGGCCTCCTGGGAATATGTCAAACTATTCCGTGCTGGTGCGTATGACCCTGCTGCAGATGTCCTTGTGGGTGGGGCGACCGTGCTAATGCTGGCGCATGTAGGTGGGGCGTACACATCCCCCGTGGTGGTGGCCTTGCTTTTTCTGGGAGCGACGCGTTTCCTTGTGGCTTTCGAGCGGGGCGAATCCCAGGCCGCGATAAATTACGCCATTACCATTCATGGTATCATCTACTTCGGTTTACTTGGCGCCTATCTCGTGCGTTTACGCGCCCTCCCTGGTGGAACCTGGTGGCTGCTACTGGTGCTGCCCACTGTCTGGATTGCGGATAGCGCGGCATACTTTGTGGGACGTCGCCTGGGAAGACATGCGCTTAGTCCCCGCTTGAGTCCCAAAAAGACCTGGGAAGGGTATTTTGGTGGCATTCTCGGCGGTATCCTCGGTGGGGCTGTGTTGGCTGCCACCTATGGTACCTGGACTACCCTGCAGCCCGATATTCACCTCTGGCATGGCGTGGTATTGGGGGGCGTGCTGAGTATTCTGACACCCCTTGGCGACCTGACGGAAAGTATGTTCAAGCGTCAATTTGGTGTCAAAGACTCCAGTCACCTGTTACCTGGCCATGGCGGCGTATGGGACCGCATTGATTCCTGGCTATGGGCTGCCCCCCTGGGGTACTATTTGATTACTTTGTTGTTTGTCTAGAAGGAGCGTTTATGTTGTCATACGTCACAAGCGAAAATTTTGCGGATGAAGTGTTGCAATCCGACGTGCCGGTGCTGGTGGATTTTACTGCAGTATGGTGTGGCCCCTGCAAAATGCTTGCTCCAATCGTAGAAGAACTGGCGCAGGAATGGCAGGGCCGCGTTAAAATTGTCAAACTGGATGTAGACCAGAATTCCGAGATTGCCGTGCAGTATCAGGTCATGGGAGTCCCCACGTTAATGCTCTTCAAAGATGGGCAACCGGTACATCGTATGACGGGCTTCAAGCCAAAGGCAAAGGTGGTTAAAGAATTTTC
>DAOTWV010000352.1:0-13277 GCA_034435695.1 Anaerolineales bacterium
ACTTACGTTGAGGCATATTGACTGCATCCTTGGTCGGTTTCAGTCAATTTTGCCTCATTTCCTTGTAAACCACAAATTCCGTCAGAACCAGAATTGTTTCGTCTGCTGGCCGCATCCACTGGCGAATAATGCCGCGAACAGCACATACGTTATGGCTATCTGTTTGTTGCTCAATTTGTGCATTCTGTTACCTATGGTGTATGCGTAGCAGGGCTATGCCGGGGGATGGGGCGTTGGTAAGACGTCAGACTCCCCCTGCCACGCTGGAAGGCGGGGCGGTGCGCCTGTCGAGGTGGGGCTGGGGGGCAGGTCTGGTGCGACCTATTATCCCCTCTCCCATTCCCTCCAGGGAAGGGGAATCTGGCTCTGGTGAGACATCAGGTTCCCCCTGCCGCGCTGGAAGGCGGTGCGGTGCGCCTGTCTAGGCGGGGTTGGGAGGCAGGTCTGATGTGACCTATCCCCTGGCCCCTTCCCTCCAGGGAAGGGGAATCTGGTTCTGGTAAGACGTCAGGCTCCCCTGCCATGTTGGAAGGCGGGGCGGTGCGCCTGTCGAAGCGGGGGAGAAGCAAACAGACCGTCTAATCACGACGGCCTGTAGTGTTTCGCTATCCTGTTGTGTGCTTAGAGATGGTCGCGTAAATTGTGCTGTACGGCATAGGCCGCTGCCTCTGCGCGATTGCTGACACTTAGTTTGGAAAGGATGCTGCTTACGTAATTACGCACTGTCCCCTCGCCAAGGAACAATTCCTTGGCGATTTCGCGATTGGTTTTCCCTTCCGATACCAGCAATAAGACGTGTTTTTCTTGCTGGGTGAGGGCGGCAAAAGCGGATGCTTCTTCTTCTTTGGCTGCTTTGCGTACTTCCTGGAAGATGCGCTGGGTGACGGCAGGGTCAAGCAGGGCTTCCCCGCGCCCTACGGCTTCGATAGCCCGTACCAGGTCTTGCCCATCGATTTGTTTGAGTACGTAGCCTGCCGCCCCTGCCCGGATAGCGGAAAAGAGCATTTCATCTTCTGCGTAAGATGTCAGCATGATGACTTTCGTATCGGGGAAGCGCTGGGTGATTTCCTGGCAGGCGTCAATCCCGGAACTTCCTGGCAGGCGAATATCCATGATGACGACATCCGGTGCATATTCCTGGACACGTTCGATGGCCTCGCGGGCTGTCCCGGCTTC
Organism: Anaerolineales bacterium; assembly: GCA_034435695.1. Lineage (GTDB taxonomy): Bacteria > Chloroflexota > Anaerolineae > Anaerolineales > DRKV01 > DRKV01. The sequence continues at coordinate 1,177 of DAOTWV010000352.1, forward strand.
GGCAACGACCTCAAAATTAGGGTGGCGTTCCAACAGGGCACGTAACCCCAGGCGTACCACCTCGTGGTCATCTACGAGTAAGATGCGTTGTTTGCTCATGCATTTGTTCTCCTGTGGGGAAAGTTTACCACAACCTGTCGGAAGAAAGAAAAAAACCGTTCCCTGAGGAGCGGTTTTTTTCAATGTGTGCCGAAACGCTTCAGGGGGCTTGTTTGCGAAAATCTACAAAGCGATACCCGACCCCGCGCTCGGTCAGAATGTATTTTGGGTTGGATGGGTCTTTTTCTAATTTTTTGCGCAGGTAATTGATGTACAGGCGCACGTAGTGCGGTTCGTCGCGGTATTCGTAACCCCACACTTTGGTGAGGATTTGTTCGTGGGAAAGCACCCAGCCGGCGTTTTTCACCAGGTGATACAACAGGCGGTACTCGGTAGGGCGCAGGTTGACCAGTTTGCCGTCTACCCAGACCTCGTGGCGATTGAAGTCAATTTTGAGCCGCTCATCTACTTCGATGACGTCTTCCGGGGAACCCGTAGACATGGCTACCCGCCGGAGTACGGCGCGTACGCGACTGGTAAGTTCGCGAGGGCTGAAGGGTTTGGTGATGTAATCATCTGCCCCCATCTCCAGGCCACGGACCCGGTCGTTTTCTTCGCCTTTGGCTGTGAGCATGATGACAGGGATGTTGCTGACCTCGCGCAACATACGCAACACCTCGAAGCCGTCGATATCCGGCATCATGACATCCAACAGCACCAGGTCGGGAAGTTGTGTGCGCACAAGTTCGAGGACAGCCCCTCCGTTGTGGGCTTCGATGACACGGAAGCCGTCGTGTTCCAGATTCAGGCGGATGAAGCGCACCATGCGCTCCTCGTCATCTACTACCAGGATGAGGCGGTTGGCAAATTCGTTTTGCGGCATGGCGTTACTCGCGGACAAAGCCGATGATTTGTTCTTCGCCCTCTGTGGGCATGACCTCGATGAAGTTGATACGGCTGATGGGCCAGATGACGGTGGTGACGCTCTCTTGCAGGTAGTGGATGTCTTTGCCGTCGCGTTTTCGGGGGTGTTTGAGCACGATAATCTGGTCGGCGGGGGATGGAAGTGCGTCCAGTTCTCCTACCACGGGGTCTTCGTTGGCGATATGGACGATAACGGTAACGGTCATGGATGACTCCTGTGGGGTTATTCGATGACGAGTTGCAGGCGTAACTTGCCGAGAGAGATGATGTCGCCAGGCTGCAGCCGGCGGTACATATTGGGAGGAATTTTGGTCTGGTTGATAAACGTGCCGTTGACGGAGCCAAGGTCCATCAGAGAAATTTCCCCGTTTTCGACGCGTAAAGCCGCATGCAGGCGAGAGACGCCCTTGGCATAGGCGTCGAAGGGGCTGAGGTCAACATCTGGAATGATGGACTGCCCGCGGGAGGTGCGTCCCACTGTAAATTCGACCTGCCCCTCCAGGGGAATGGTATCTCCAGAAGGTAACACGCGCAGAGAAACGGTGACACCTTCCCCGATTTTTTCCGGGGTAATGGAGGCGGCTTTGATGGGGTCATCCTCCATGCCTGTTCTTTCGGGGGCAGGGTAAGTGGTGGTTGGTGTACCATTATTCTGGCTAATGCTGTGGGTTTGCAGTCCATTCAGACGTATCAGGCGCGCGCCACATTCGCTGCAAAAGAATGCGCCTTCGGGTTCCTGATGTTTACATTGTGGGCAGGTAATCATGGCGTATTTTCCTCAGGTTTTTTCGGGCAAAAGTAAACTGCGGGTACCATATTTGATGCGCTTTTGACCATCGGCTGAAAGCGCGTGGGTATGTTCCAGTTGCCTGGCCTCCGAAAGTACCGTGCGGGCGAGTTTGTGTTCGCCTTGAGAGAGCAGGTGCGTTGCCAGGCGTTGCAGGCGACGGGTGGCCTCTTCGATTTTACCCTCTTGGATTTCTTGCTGTGCCCTGCTTTGCATGCGGTAGAGGGTAATTTGGGAAAGGGCCTGTACAATGGCTTTGGGTGGTTCTTCGCTTTGCTCGCTACTTCCAATTTTACGACTTAATGCGAGTTGTGCAACTACCTGGGGGTCGGGGCGCAGGGGAATTTCCAGTTTTATCTGGCCTTGGGAGAGGTAGATGCGCTTTTGCGCCTGGGTAATGGGGTAGACCAGGAATTCGAGTAGCACCTTGAGGGAGCCATCCAGGGGGACTTGCCCAAGCAAGAGGTTGCCGCCGCTATCTTCGATAGGCATCACATCTGGTTCCAGGCGGAAAGCGTATTGTAACTGGGCTTCCTCGCCGCTGGTGTAGTGGTAAGTTACCTGGGTGGCGTAGGCCCGTGAAAGGGCGCTGAAACGTTCCTGTAGATAATTGCTGATATCTCTGGCGTGGGCCACAAAGGTGGTGCTGCCACCCGTGGCATTGGCAAGTTTATCCAGGAATACGTCGTTCCACTCGTTGCCAATGCCCAGACTGCTGATGCCCACCCCAAATTGACGGGCTTTGTGTGCCAACAGCAGGCTGCGTTCTTCATCGCCGTAGGTGCGCCCATCGGTAAGCAAGATGATGTGGTTGATGTGTTGGGGGGTGGCGTATCGGTGAACTTCCTTCAGGCCGGCTTCAAGCCCCCGATATATTTCGGTGCCTCCACTGGCTCGCAGCATGTGGACGCGGGATGCCAGTTCTTTCCTGCGGCTGCCCTCACCGCCCGAAAGGATGACCTCGGCCCGGTCGCTAAAGGTGACAATCGAGAGGCGGTCGTTATCCTGTAACTGGCTGAGCAGTTCCAGGGCGGTGCTTTTGACGGTGTCCATGCGTGCCCCGCTCATGGAAGTCGAGCGGTCGATGACCAGGCAAAGGTTGAGAGGCGGGGGCGGGGTATTGCGCGCTGCGGGCGGGGCAGAAAATTTAAGTAGCGCATACACCAGTTGCGCTTCTGGGATAGCAGGCAGCAAAGGGCGGCTGTAGAGAGCCTCGAATTCCACGCCCTCAATTTCAGAGGGCAGGCTGAGGTCATATTTGCGGCGTTGTGCAGGATTGGAGAGCGTCTCGTAGGCATTTTGGACCTGTAAGAAACGCTCCTCGGCCTGAGAATCATCCGGATTCAGGTCTGGATGCAGGCGACGCGCCAATTCACGGTAGGCGAGGCGAATCTCCTCCGTTGTGGCGTCACGCGGTAGTCCCAAGACCTGGTAGAAGTCTTTGTTAGTCATAGCGCGGATTCATGCAACACACTCAGCAGGGTAATTGTATCAAAATGACGGAGATGTTATCTGGGCCGCCAGCCTGGTTGGCAGCCGCAACCAGATTCTGACAGATTTCTGCTGGTGTGGGGCCGGCGCTAATGATGTTTTGAATCGTTTCTGCATTGATGACTCCCCATAACCCATCGGAACATAACATGAGATAGCCGCTTTTAGGAAGTTTGTGGGTGGCTACTTCGGCCTCCAGTGGTTCTCCCTGCCCCAGGGCACGGTACAGTACGTTGCGTTGCGGATGCTCGGAGGCCTCCGCCGGGGTGAGTTGTCCCATCTCAACCAGGCGGTTGACCATGGAGTGGTCTCTGGTGATGAGTTCCAGCCCATTCTCAGGGGTGATGAGGTAGGCGCGGCTGTCACCAACATGGGCAATGCTCAGTTGCCTGCCCATGACCACGGCTACCGTCAACGTCGTGCCTCCGTTGGGGGCTTCCTTGTGTATGGCTTCGTTGGCCTCCTGTACCCCCGTGTGCAGAATTTCCTGGATGGATTGTTCGGGAGGCTCCGGGTTGGGTGTCAGCAGAGGCAGGTACAAATGCCGAATGATGTACTCTCCCATCACCCGGCAGGCCACTTCGCTGGCAATATCACCATCTTCATGCCCACCCATGCCATCGGCAACGATATAAACCCCAATCGGGATTTGTGCGTTGTTGCTGGCCAGCAAGGAGGTAAACGCAAAGATAGAATCCTGATTTTGTTCGCGTTGGCGCCCAACAGACTGTCCACATCCCACCAGGAGTTGTTGTGGCTCCAGCGAGGGGGTCAGAGGCAAGGCCGCAGCCTCTCCGGCAAAGGCGGGGTGGGTGAGTTGCTCTGGGGAAAGCGGGGCGGTAACCAGTTCGCCGGTTTGTTGTTGTTCCAGCGGAGGTTTGCGGCCAAATAATTTTTCGATAAAGTCTTTGAAGGTCAAGGTACGCCTCCAGCGCAAAATTGTGATGCAGTTACCTGCATGGCAAGGCATAAAGGAAGTGGTCGAACGAGCCAATGTAGACAACGTTGTTGAAAATCAAGGGGGTACCGGTAATGGGGCCGCCAGTCTGGTATTGCCAGCGCAGGCGACCAGTGCGGTAATCCAGGCAGTACAGGTTGCCATCTGCTGAACCGCAATACAGCGAATCTTGATAGATGACAGGCGAACTGGAAACCTGGTTTTCGGTGGCAAAGCGCCACACCTCTTTGGACGAGCGGGCGTCCAGCGCGTAGATGTTGTTATCGGCAGAGCCTATGAAAACCAGATTCTCCGCGATGCAAGGGCTGGAGATGGTGCCGCGCCCCAGGCGGAAACGCCACAACACCCAGCCGGTTTGCGCATCCAGCGCGTAGAAAGTGGAATCCACAGACCCGAAATACACCACGCCGTCCACCATCAATGGGGAGCCGGTAATGGCTTTTTTGGTGCGGAAGCGCCAGCGCACCTGCCCGCGAAAGTCCACACAAAACAGCATTCCCTCTTCGGTGCCGAAGTAAATGCTTTCATCTTCGGTGCTCACGAAGGGGGTGGAGCGAATAGGCGCACCGGTATCCGTACGCCAGGCGCGTCGGCCACTGACGATGTTGATGGCGTGCAGGTAGCCGTCGTCCGAGCCGATGAAAATGTGTCCCTCCGCGATATGGGGAGAGGAACGCACAGGCCCATCGGTGTAATATGTCCAGATAAGACGACCTGTGCGCGCCGAAATGACATGCACGCGGTAATCTTCCGAGCCAAAGAAGACGTAGTTGTCATGAATGGCCGGTTTGCTGACTATGCCGCCTTCTGTAGCGTATTTCCATTGGAATTCGCCGTTTTCGGCTTTCAGTGCATACAGGTTGTTGTCGTAGCAGCCGATGTACACCATCCCTTTGGAGATACTGGCAGTGCCACGCAATTCGTCTTCACACTCGAATTTCCAGACAGGTTGGATGTCGCTGGGAGAGGCCTGAATCTGGCGGGTACGCAAACCAATGGTCGAAAGTGCCCCGGTCTTTTTGGCGACATTCAGCAATGCCTCGCGCATCGCCTCTACTGTCTGAAAACGGTCTTCGGGGTTGTACTGTACTGCGGTGTTGATAACGGCTTCCAGTTCTGGCGATACGCTGGGGTTAATCTTGCGCACGGGAACATCGGTGAAGTAAAACGGGGCTTCCATGCGCGGGTCTTTGCGCGTGAGCACGTGGTGCAATGTCGCTCCCAGGGCGTAAATGTCCGATAGATGGGAGGCCTCCCCGCGGTACTGTTCTGGCGGAGCATACCCCTCAGTGCCAATCATGGTGCCCTTTTGCCCTACCTGGAAGTGTTTGGCAATGCCAAAGTCTACCAGCATGACGTGTCCATGCTGGTTAATCATGATGTTGGATGGTTTCATATCGCGGAAGATGATAGGCTCTGGCTTGTGGCTGTGCAGGTAATGCAACACATCACACAATTCCAGCGCCCAGGCAATCACCTGCTCTTCCGGGAAGAAGCCCTGGGTTTTGTTCAACAAGGCTTCCAGGTCGCTACCTTCAATGAATTCCAACACCAGGTAAGAACGGTTATCCTGACTGAAGTAATCGAAGATGCGCGGGATGGATGGATGATGCAAAGTGGCGAGGATGTTTGCCTCACGTTCAAAATTCCGGACAATGGTTTTGCGCACCAGTGGGTCGCGGGCCTGATTGACCATTTCTTTGACGGCCACCCACTTGACGACATTCGGGAAGTGCATATCACGCGCTTTATACACCGCGCTCATGCCACCCAACCCGATTTGCGAATCAATCAGGTAACGCTTGACCAGTTTTGACCCTGGTTTAAGCAGGTCGCCTGTGGCGCGCTGAGGCTTTGGGGTCAAATTATGGGTTATGTTTTGGGTATCCAATAGAAGCCTCCCGCCTCAAATGCCCATCTCTCACATCTTCATCCGACTGATTTTTTAAGAAAGATGGCTGATAAACACCTGACAAAAAACATATAAGAATACTCAAATTATAGCCACCAATGGGAATTATTGCAAATCACATTAGCGTGGCAATTTGCTAACCACGGCTTTCCTTTCATTTTAGGGCTGTCCCACCCGCGGGTGAGACAGCCCTCCACTTGCTTCAGGAGCGGAAATCGTGTTCGGGTACCGGTTTGTTTTGCAAGATACCCTCGATACGTTCCATCACCTCAGGGGTGAGTTTATCCACGTAATCCAGCGCCTTCATGTTTTCTTCCACCTGCCACACTTTGGAGGCCCCGGTAATCACGGTGCTGACGTTGGGGTTTTTCAGGCACCAGGCCAGCGCCAGTTGGGGCAGCGAGCAGCCCACTTCATCGGCGATGGGCATCAACTGGCGCACTTTCTCCAATTGGGCTTTGGCCTCTTCGCTCTCGAAGCGCTCTTTCAGCCACTCGTAGCCTTTCAAGGTGATGCGGCTGCCTTCCGGGGTGCCTTCCAGGTACTTTCCGGTTAGCAAGCCGCTTGCCAGCGGACTCCAGATGGTGGTTCCCAGTCCAACCCCTTTGTAGAGCGGCGCGTATTCCTTTTCCACCCGTTCCCGGTGGAACATATTATACTGCGGCTGCTCCATCGTGGGCGGAATCAGGTGCTCGCGGCGGGCAATCAGGTGTGCCTCCATGATTTGCTGGGCGCTCCACTCACTCGTGCCCCAATAAAACGCCTTCCCCTGGTTGATGAGGTAGGTCATGGCGCGCACCGTCTCCTCGATGGGGGTGTGCAGGTCGGGGCGGTGGCAGAAAATCAGGTCCACATAATCCAGTTGCAGACGTGCCAGCGCGGCCTCAGTGCCTTCGATGAGATGCTTGCGAGACAGGCCGCGGTCGTTAGGCCCCTGCCCGCCCCAGAAAATCTTGGTCGAAATCACCAGGTCGGAGCGTTTCCAGTTCGTGCGCTTGAGCACCTCCCCCATGATGCGCTCTGCCTCGCCGGCCGCGTAGGCTTCGGCGTTATCGAAAAAGTTGACCCCGGCATTGTACGCGGCTTCCATGCAGGCCTGGGCTTCCTCGACTCCCATCTGGGTGCCAAACGTCACCCATGCGCCGTAAGAAAGCGCGGAAACCTGTAAGCCGGATTTACCGAGATAGCGGTATTCCATAAAATTTTCCTCCTGTGTGAAATGCTTGCAGGACAACCGTCATGCAGTTGTCTCTGGATTTTGGCCTTTGGGTGTGTGCCGCCAAGAGTGCGCTATCGCTCAGACCACGCCTCGCCGGACAGGGACGTCCGGCCTCCCTGTGGGACGGGCTTTCCAGCCCGTCTGGCTTTCCCGCCCGTCTCTGGGCGCTGTCCGACTACTCCAGTTGCGAGGTGCAGTGCGGGCAGCGGGTAGCCTTGATGGGAATTTCCGTGTAGCAGAAGGGACAGGTCTTCGTGGTGGGGGCAGGCGGTGGAGCAGGCGCGGCTTCCTTGCGGCGCTGCATCTGGTTGGCAGCACGCACCACCAGAAAAACGGCGAAGGCTATGATAAGAAAGTTTACCACGGCGTTGATGAACAGGCCGTAATTCAGTGTGGCTGCCCCCGCAGCCTGGGCTTCCGCCAGCGAGGCGTATTGCCCGCCAGACAGGTTGATGTACAGGTTGCTGAAGTCCACTTTGCCCAGCAGCAGGCCGATGGGCGGCATCAGAATATCGTTGACGAAGGAAGTCACGATTTTCCCGAAAGCGCCGCCGATGACCACGGCAACGGCCAGGTCGAGCACGTTGCCGCGCATGATGAAATCCTTGAACTCCTTGAACATGGCTTTTCCTCCTGTGTTACGCGTAAAACGAAAAACTACGCCCGCAGCCGCAGGCCGGCCTTGCCTTCTTCTAGGAGGGCAGGCGAACCGGCAGCCAGCGTGGAAAAACTGACCTGCGCATAGTCAGCGTTTGGGTGCAGGGGCAGCGGCGTTTCTCCCGCAATGGCCTCCACCGCCCCGCCGCACTCCTCCACGATGAGCCACCCGGCGGCCACATCCCACAATTTGGGCGTCACTTCCAGGTTCAGGGCGGCGCTGCCGGTTGCCACCTGCACCATGTTGTACGTCACCGCCCCCAGGATGCGCGTTTTGTAGGGCAGATGGACTTCGTAGCGCCGATGGGTGCGCGAACAACAGGCGAAGAAGGTCAGCGGCAGGCCGGATGCCCTGTGGAACGGCTGACCGTTGCGGGTGACGCCGCGTCCCTTTTGGGCTGCGTAGGTCTCCCCAAGCAGGGGGAAGTGGATGACACCCAGGGAGGGGAATCCCGCCACCCAACGGGCGATGGAGACCCCCCAAAGGGGCAGCCCCCATTGGAAGTTGGTCGTGCCATCCAGGGGGTCCACAATCCAGACGGCTTCTTCTCCCCGATAGGTGGTGCCGGCTTCCTCGCTGATGATGCCATCTTCGGGGAAAGTTCCCGCAATCGCCTCACGGATGCAGGCATCGGCGGCCAGGTCGGCTGCCGTGACGAGGGTGTGGTCGGCTTTGAAACGCCGTTCCAGGTGGGCGCCGTGAAAGTGCTCCAGCAAAATCTCTCCAGCACGTTGGGCTACCTGTATCGCAAAATCGTATGCAGACATGCGCTCAGTATACCATGTCCGTTACCGGCTGCCCCAGGGCGGCTGGATGAAATCTTCCGGCTCCACCCCCAGCCCCTCGGCCACGCGGGTGATGTAGTTGAAGTAGGCGATGGTTTGCACCGCGTCGTGAATGGCGCGGTCGCTGAAGCCGTGGGCGCGCAGCGCATCCAGGTCGGCGGGCTGCACTTCCGTGGGGGTGTGGGTGAGTTTGGCGGCGAAGAGGCACAGGGCGCGGTCTGCCTCCGAAAGGGGCGCGCTGCGCCAATCGCGGGCGACGGCATGCACGAAGGCCTCGGCCTGCGCATCCGGCCAGCCTGCTTTGGCGACCTCAGCACGGAGGTCGTGCGCGTGCGCCTGCGTTCAGTAGAAGCAGCCGATTTCGGCCGCGGTTACGGTACCCAGCAGTTCACGCTGCACCCGGCTGAGCGGCGATTCCCCCATCAAGACCGAGACGTAAAACTGGGTGCTGGTGCGCAGCACCTGCGGGTTGAGGCTCATCACGTGCGTGATGTGCCACACCCGCCCGGCGCGCGCAATGGCCGAATCGAACAGACGCTTGAGCAGGCCCTGGGCTTCTTCGACGGGAATCTGGTCAATCCAGGCCATTTTTCAGGCTTCTTCCACGATTTCCAGGTAGTCTTTGGTGATGCTTTCTTCGGGGTTGGCCTCCAGCATGGCAAGCAATTGGGAGACCAGTTCGGTCTTCAGTTCGGCATCCCGGCGGCTCCAGGTGCGGCTTTTGACTTCGAGGTAGGTGCCGTTGGCGGGGGCGAGCATCTGGTCGAGGTTGATGTAGAACTCGGTGCCTTTGAAGAGTACACGCCAGCGCAGGCGGTCTTTCTCGATGACCACTTCCCGGTCGGGTTTGAAGTATTCGCGGTAGAAGCGCAAACTGTGGGTGGCCTGTGCCAGGTAGCGGCTGCGGGAAAGCAGGATGTTGCTGGGGAATTGTTTGCGGCTGGCCGGCCCGATGAGGGTCAGGCGGTAGCGCACGTTGCTTACCTCACCCTTCTCGTTGATGAATTCGTCCTCACGGTAGCGCAGGATGTTGGGGCTATCGGCAAAGTGGAAGTAGGTATCGTATTCGCGGTAGTGGCGGCGGTGCAGAATTTCCAGCGCCGGGGCGTTTTCGATGGCCTGGTGCAGGGCTGCGTGGTCGCTGATGGGCACTTTGGCCTGCACTTCGAAACTCTCTTCCTGGGTGGCGCCTTCGATGGCGACCAGTTTGGAGAGTACGGATTTTTCGCGCTGGATGAGGAAGGTGTCTATGCGGCGGGCGTATTCCTGGGCCTCGGCCAGCAATTCGGCTTCGTCCAGGGTGAGCAGGGTGTGGTCGCGCATCAGCCATTTGCCATCCACCATCACGTCGGTCACGTCGGTGGATTTGGAGGCGTAGACCAGTTGGGCGTAGCGTCCGTCGGGGTCGCGAGAGAAGCGCGGGGCGTTGTGGAGCGGGGAGAGGTCTACGACAATCAGGTCGGCGCGCTTGCCGGGTTCCAGGGAGCCGGTGATGTCGCCCAGGTGCAGGGCGCGCGCCCCCATGCTGGTTGCCATGGCGACGCTGGTGCGCGCGGATACTACCGTGGGGTCGCCGGTGCTACCCTTGGCCAGGAAGGAGGCCAGGCGCATCTCCTCGAACATATCCAGGTCGTTGTTGGAGGCCGGCCCGTCGGTGCCGATGCCCACGTTGACGCCCACTTCCAGCATGCGGGCGACGGGGGCAATGCCGGAGGCCAGTTTCATGTTGGAGGAGGGGTTGTGCGCCACGCCGGCGTTGAATTGCCGCAGGGTGTGCATTTCGCCTTCGTCGATGTGTACGCAGTGGGCGGCAATCACTTTGGCCTCGAACAGGCGTTGCTTCTTGACGTAGGGGATGACCGGCATGCCGTGTTCGTTGACCATGTTTTCCACTTCCAGGGCGGTTTCGGCCAGGTGAATGTGCAGCGGGACATCGAACTCGGCGGCCAGGGCGGCGCTGGATTGCAGGATTTCGTCCGTGCAGGTGTAGGGGGCGTGCGGGGCGACGGCGGGTACTACCAGCGGATGGTCTTTCCAGCGCTGGATGAAGCCGCGCGTGTATTCCAGGGCGTCTTCGTAGGAGGCCGCGTCCGGCGAGGGGAATTTCAGGATGGTTTGGGCGCATACGCCGCGTAGGCCGGCCTCAGCGGTGGCTTTGGCGACATCCTCCTCGAAGTAGTACATATCGGCGAAGGAGGTAATGCCGCCGCGGATGAATTCGGCCATCGCCAGTTTGGTGCCCAGGCGCACGAATTCCGGGGAGACGAACTCGCGCTCGACCGGCATCATGTAGCCCAGCAGCCACACGTCCAGGCGCAGGTCATCGGCCAGGCCGCGCAGCAGGGTCATGGGGACGTGGGTGTGGGCGTTCACCAGGCCGGGCATGACGACTTTGCCCTGGCAATCCACGATTTCGGAGGCCTGGTATTTTTTGCGCATTTCCTTTTCCGGCCCCACGGCGACGATGTGATTGCCGCTTACGGCCACCGCGCCGGGGTCGTATTGGGTGTATTCCGCGTCCATTGTCAGGACGGTGGCGTTGGTGAGGAGGGTGTCTACGGTTTGGGTCATGGGGAGGAAGTCTGGTAGTCTGGTAGTCGGTTAGTCTTTTGGTCTGGTAGTCTTTTGGTCTGTTGGTCTTTTGGTCTGTTAGTCTTTTGGTCTGTTAGTCTTTTGGTCTGTTGGTCTGTTAGTCTTCTGGTCTGTTGGTCTTTTGGTCTGGTAGTCTTTTGGTCTTTTCGTCCGTGTGCTTCCGTGTTTTTCCGTGGCCGTTGGTCTGTTAGTCTTCTGGTCTGTGTCGAGTCTCATAAAGTCGTACCGCGAGCACATTGACAAAATTGTCTCACAAAGTCGTACCTCCCTCTTGCGCAAGAAAGGTAGTCCAGGTTGCCTGGTGCAAGAAGGGCAGACCTTGTAATCTCTGCAGCAAAGAACAAACTGCTGTCGCGGCAATTTTTATGTCCATTTTTTCGACTTTTCGTCGTTCAATGGCTTCAAGTTGCTTTGACCTCACTCCATTTTTCTCGATGAGCCTGGAGAATAACGGGGCAGAGGCACGACTTTTCGAGACTTTGTCAGGATTCCAGAGGTATGACTTTTCGAGACTCAACATCTGTTAGTCTGTTAGTCTTCTGGTCTGTTGGTCGCCTAGTCTTTTAGTCGGTTGGTCGGTTAGTCTGTTGGTCGCCTGGTCTGTGGTCTGTCGTCTGTGGTCTGTCGTCCGTCGTCCACATTCTGCATTCATCATTCTGCATTCATTTGGTCATACGCGCCAGTGCCGGAGGTCATGTTTGGGGTCATGTGACCGGTGCATCGTCTGGCGAAATAC
>DAOTWV010000353.1:0-2454 GCA_034435695.1 Anaerolineales bacterium
TGCGTACGTGGGTGGCGTGATGACGCTGCGAAACACGTTGCAAAAGCGCCAGTTTGTACGCGCGAATGATGGCTTCGCGATTAATCCACCCGACGAGATGCCGGGGATGACCGCGCTCGACCACTGGCAAACGCCCCACATCAAAGGTGCCCATACGTTGTAAGGCCTCTTGCACGCTCTCATCAGGATACGTTACTAACAAGCGGCGGGAACAGAAATTCCCGGCTGGAGCATTCAGATTAGCGGGGTCTTCCTGGAGGGCATTTTCCACGTCCGTTACCGAAATCACCCCTATCAGGTTTCCCTGTGCGTCCAACACGGGCAATCCGTGAGAACGGGAACGATTGAAAAGTACGGAAACTGTGCGTAAGGGGGCATTTTCATCCACAGTAGCAGGAGGGGCGCTCATCACATCGCATACACTCAAAGCCTGCATCACATCCACATCACGCCCGCGTACCAGGCGGATACCTTTTCGACTCAGGCTGAGGGTATACACTGATTCCGGTTCGAATAACTCCGAGATGAACATGGAGACCACCACTGCAAACATCAGGGGCAGAAAAATGCGGTAGTCATTGGTCATCTCAAAGAGCAGCATGATAGCCGTCCCTGGGGCGCGCACCGAACCCGCAAGTACAGCCGCCATCCCAACCATGGCAAAAGCGGAAGGCTCGATACCCATACCGGGAAACAAATGTGTCAACCAGGTTCCAAACGCGCCCCCCAGGGCTGCCCCCAGAAGCAGGGAGGGGGCAAAAACGCCTCCGATGAAGCCTCCTCCCAGGCTCAGCGCCGTCAACCCCAGTTTCACGACCAACAGGAGCAGTAAAGCAGAGGGTACCAGGTCCAGGCCGCGTAAAATCTCCCCAGTGGTTTCGTGTCCATCACCAAGCACCTGAGGCAGGAACCATCCTGCCACTCCCAACAACAAACCAATCAACACCGGGCGCGCCCATTCCGGGATGGGACTGTCGTGAAACCAGTCATGCGCCAGATATAGGGCACGAATATATACCAGCGCCACCACTGCGGCCAGCACCCCCAAGACCAGGTAGAACGGCAATTCGTGTGCGCCATGGAACTGGTATGCCGGAACGGGAAAGGCGGGGGAAGGCCCCAGCAACCCGCGAGTCACCACAGCCGCTGTCACCGTGCTGAGTACCATCATAGCAAAGGAACCGCTCTCATATTCACCCAGCACCAGTTCCATCGCAAAGAACACGCCAGCAATAGGCGCGTTGAAAGCCGTGGCAATACCCGAAGCTGCACCAGTGGCTACCAACACCTGTGTGCGGCGTTCCGACATGCGAAAAAGTTGCCCTAACATCGAACCGATACCTGCCCCTATCTGAACGCTGGGGTCTTCCGGCCCCACTGATGCGCCAGAACCAATGGAAAGCACTGAACCTATAATTTTGGCAGGAATGCGTTGATAGGGCAGCCGTCCCCCGGAAAAGGCTACTGCTTCCATGATACCGGCCACGCCGTGGTGCCGTTCGCGTGCGATAACCCAGCGCCGCAACCCCCCCACCAGAAAACCACCAATTACGGGTAGAAGCACAGGCCACCAGGGAATATACCCTCCGAAAACGTTTTCTCCCAACCAGTGGAGGGCTACCTCAACCCATACAATCATACGCTTGAAGAGCAATACGCCCAGGCTGGTAGTTACCCCAACCGTAAGAGCAGCCACCACATGTCTGGCTCTATCCGAAAAGAAACCAGTCTGCAAGCGATGCCAACTCTGTTCTAGTATAGCAAACAAACCAGACCTCCTTGAATGGCACGTCGCAGTGATAATGCCAACGCGCCGCGTTATACGCCGCTGGACCACAGAGGAACACGGCGGCGCTCATTGGTAGTATACTTCTTGCCAACAGGTGCAAAAAAGGATGCAGACATAAGAAGTAGCATCTTTCTCGCCTGGCGACTGGAAGTTCCGGCAACTTTGCAGAGGTCGGTGCCGATTCATCTGCCGCCTTCTACGACAATTGCCTGCACCCGTGTGAAAAATGCCCGCGGCAAACGCAACAATCTGGTATTATAATCCTTGTACACAGATTCACAAGAAAATTCCCGGTGGGTATACCCAAAGTCTACAGGAATTCTTGCGACCGAACACTTTGCATCCTGAGGGGCACCCCTTATGCGGTTTTATCCGCAGATTGCGCCGATTTCTTTGCTTTTTATCGGTGTAATCCAGGTAACCTGCAGATTGAATCACGAGGGGTATACAAACTGTCCGGTGGCTAGCGGGAATTTTCTGGCCGGCAATGGCTATGTACAGTAACAACTCAGCCGCTCAGCCCAACGATAAATCGTCGGGCTGAGCGGCCAAAGCCGGAACAATCCGGCTGGCACCATGCAGTTGGGTTTACCCGACTTTGGTGTCCTCAGCCGGGGAATTGATTCCCCGGCGGGTGGGCTGAGCAGTTATCAAAAATGTTTGAT
>DAOTWV010000354.1:0-5671 GCA_034435695.1 Anaerolineales bacterium
CAATTCCAAATTTGTCGCGTAGTATTCGCAGATTACGCAGATTGAACGGATTTTTTCTTCTTTCCTCTGCGTAATCTGCGCCATCTGCGGAGGCATTAGCCCATATTTGGAATTGCTGCGATGGTGCGATTCTCCTTGCACACAGACGGTTTCTATGGTAAAAACTTACAATAACAAGGAATTGTAATTATGGCCGATTCTGCTGCTGTACAATACCTGCGTTCCCGCGGCTACCGCATCACCCCCCAACGCATTGCTATTTTAGGGGTGCTGGAGGATGCCCAGGGACACCGCACCCCTGCTGAGGTGCTTTCCCAGGCGCGCACCGCCCTGCCTGGTTTGACCGAACCGACGGTGTACCGCACCCTGGATTTTCTGGTATCCGAAGGGGTAATTTTGCGCACTTTTTCCAGTGGCGATGTGGTTTATGAATTGGCGGCACCGCATCATCACCTGGTATGCCGCTCATGTGGGGCGATGATGGAAATCGCTCCGGAGGCATTTCAAGGGTTGTACGAGCGCCTACAGGCCGAAACTGGCTACCTGGTAGACGAAGCACACCTCACACTGAGCGGTTATTGCCCACAGTGTCAGTAATCAGCCAGCAGGGGGAACTTGCCTGCGTTTTGTCGTTCCTGAGGAGGTTGGCATGTCGTTTTCGTTGTGGTTGAATCCCCGTGCAATGCACATTCCGGATGGTTTTCTGAATATCGGGGTAGCCCTGGTATGCTGGGGAATCAGTCTGATTTTGTTGGGGGTGGCGGCGCGCAAGACGCGCGGCGTGCTTGGGGAACGTCAGGTGCCTTTGATGGGCATCATGGCGGCCTTCATTTTTGCTGCCCAGATGATAAATTTCCCTGTGGCGGGGGGTACCTCCGGCCACTTGCTGGGTGGTGTGTTGGCCGCGGTAACACTTGGCCCGTGGGCTGCCATGCTGGTGATGGCCAGCGTCATCGGCGTGCAGGCGCTGCTTTTTCAGGATGGAGGCTTGCTCGTCATGGGTGCTAACATCTTGAACATGGGATTGTTGACGGCCTTGATTGGGTATGGCCTGTACCGCTCTGTGCTGGGGCGGCCCTTGCGTTTGCGTCTGGCGGTGATTGGCGTAGCCGCCTGGCTTTCGGTGGTGGCTGGCGCTTTGGCTACCTCGCTGGAACTGTGGCTGAGCGGTACCGCACCGTTACGTCTGGTGGTGCCCGCCATGCTGGGGGTGCATGCCCTGATTGGGTTGGGCGAAGCCTTCATTACCGTGGCGGCGGTGGCCTTCATTGCTCGCACCCGTCCGGACGTCTTTGGCGCGCAGAGCGCTTCGGCCAGCGGCGGCCGCGGCTGGGTTATCAGTGGCGGGCTGCTTTCGCTGCTCGTGGTTTTGCTTGCGCCGTTTGCTTCGGCTTCGCCGGATGGGCTTGAGCGCGTTGCCCATGATATGGGCTTCATCGCGAATGCTGCGGATTCCCCCATCCGCGTACTGGGAGGGTATGCCATTCCGTGGTTGGGAAATACCCCCCTTTCGGTGGTGTTGGCCGGTTTGCTGGGAGTGTTGGTCGTTGGCGGGGTTGCCTGGGGAATCAGTCGTGCGCTCATGGCGCGGCCTGCCCAACACTGAAAGCCTTTTTCCTATGCACGCCAATCCTTTCGATAGATACCATGCCGCGAACAGCCCGCTCCACCATCTGGAGGCGCGCCCCAAGGTGGTGGCCACGCTGCTGTTCGTGTTCTCGTGCCTCTTGTTGCCGGATGCGGCCTGGATGGGATTTGCGCTCTCCTGGGGGCTGGTGCTGGCTCTCAGTGTGTGGTCGCGCCTGGGGGTAGGCTACATCCTCAAACGCTCTTTTGTCGCCCTCCCCTTTGCTTTGGCGGCTGTAACCGTCCTTTTTCACCTCCCCGGCGAGGCAGTCTTTACCCTGCATGTAGGCCCGTGGCATCTGGTAGCCAGTGATGCGGGGGTGGCGCGCTTCCTCAGCATCCTGGCACGCTCGTGGCTTTCGGTGCAAATGGCAATTTTGCTGGTGGCAACCACCCCTTTCCCGGACTTGATGCATGCCATGCGGCACCTGCACATGCCCCAGGTCATCGTGTCTATCGTAGCGTTCATGTACCGCTATCTGTTTGTGCTGGCCGACGAAACCCTGCGTTTGTTGCGCGCCCGCGAATCCCGCAGTGCCCGCCTGGATGGCCGCACCAGCGGGGGTTCGCTGCGCTGGAGGGCGCAGGTGGCAGGCAACATGGCCGGGCAACTTTTCTTGCGGAGTTATGAGCGCAGTGACCGGGTGTACAATGCCATGCTGGCGCGCGGCTATCAGGGGGAGTTGCTCACCATGCACCCTCATACCCTGCGCCCCATGGATTGGTGGTTTGGGGTAGGAGTGACGTTGTTTTTGTTGCTCGTGCAATGGATTGGAAGGTGGTAAAGCGATGACGATTCGCAACGGAAAAGCGGCCTTGGAAGTGCGCCATTTGACATTTCGTTACCCTGATGGACACGTAGCGCTGGAAGATGTCTCGCTGTGTATTCAGCATGGCGAAAAAGTCGCTCTGGTGGGGCCTAATGGCGCGGGCAAGAGCACGCTCATGCTGCATTTGAACGGGATTTTGCAGGGAGACGGCGATGTGGTAGTAGAGGGGGTGCCAGTAATCAGAGAAAATTTGCCCAGCATTCGGGCGCGGGTAGGGCTGGTGTTTCAAAACCCTGATGACCAGTTGTTCTCTCCCACTGTGTTTGAAGATGTGGCTTTCGGGCCATTGCATATGGGGCTGCCGGAAGATGAAATCCGGCAGAGGGTGGCCTCGGCGCTGGCGCAGGTAGGGATGAGTGCCTATGCTCAGCGCCTCTCTCACCACCTGAGCGTGGGCGAAAAGAAACGCATCGCCATTGCTACCGTACTTTCCATGTCTCCTACCCTGCTGGTGCTGGATGAGCCTTCCGCGGGGTTGGACCCGCGGGCGCGGCGCAACCTCATCCACTTGTTGCGCGACCTGCCGCTCACCATGCTGGTTTCCACGCACGATATGGCAATGGTGGCAGAGTTGTTCCCCCGCATGGTAGTGATGGATGAGGGGCGTATCGTGGCCGATGGCGATACGGAATCTCTGCTGGCCGATGCCGCGCTGCTGGAAGCACACGGCCTGGAACGCCCCTAGAGGCAGCACAGCCGCAAAGAAAACAGCCCCACCAATTGGCGGGGCTGTTGTTTTCTCTTTACTGACTTGAGTGTGGGGTGTTTTTTGGGGGAGGTTAGAAGTCCTCTTCCTCGCCCTTGCCCTTTTCGATGACTTCGGGTTCGCCTTCCAGGGCTTCTTCTTCGGCGGCTTCTTCTTCGGCAGCGCCGGCAGGAGCCACGACCTGGGCGACCATTTCCTCGCCGTCGGTCAACAGGGTGACGCCTTCAGGCAGAGGCAGGTCTTTGGCCTCGATGCGGTCACCCATTTCTTTCAGAATGCTCAGGTCTACGGTGATGCTGCTGGGCAGGTTCTTGGGCAGACTTTCGACTTCCACGCTGTTCAGGCCGGTGACCAATTCCAGGCCCAGGGTGAGGGCAGGGGCTTCGCCTTCCAGCACCAGCGGTACTTCGGTGCGCAGGGTTTCGCCCATCGGGATGACCTGAAAATCTACGTGCAGCAACGTGTCACGCAGGTAATCGCGCTGACGTTCGCGCACCAGCGTGGTGTAAGGCGTGCCTTCCACGTCCACAATGACGAAGGAGGAAGAGCCAACGCTGCGCAGAGCCTTGTTGGCATCGCGGGCATCCAGCCACACGGGGATTGAGCCAGTGTCGCGGCCGTACACTACAGCGGGCAATTTGCCCTGACGGCGGTACACTTTGACTTTTTTGCCGATAACGTCGCGTTTGGTTGCTTTCAGAGTGATGCTTTCCATCAAAACCTTCCTTGGAGCGCCTCTCACCTGTTCAGTGACAGATTACCCTCGCTCCGCAGGGTGTGTGAATGTGGTTTGGAAATGAACTCAAGCCAGTAAATCGCTGGGTCAGGCTTTGCGGTTGGTCAGCCAGTCGAGCAGGAAGAGTATCAGGGCGATGCACGTACCGCTGACGATTCCCAACAGGGCGACCTGGCGGGTGTCGATGGCGGTGTGTACTTCGCCTTCTACTTTGCCCGTCAACAGGATAGATGTGTGTACTGTGCCGTGTGTGTTTTTGGTGATGATGGCGCCAGCATGCGAATCGTGCATGTGGACTTCCTCGGCAATGGCCATGCCAAAGCCGCTGTCCTGTGCTTTCAGGTTGCCGGCGCGTACCATGCCTGCGCCGCTATCGTGCATTTCCACGCTTTCAGCCTGCACACTTTGCCCGCCGCACTGATTCATGTGGGCTTCCTGTGCTTCCAGGTGCATCACGGAGGATTGCTCGACCTGTACCTGATTGGCATGCACCGCCTGGGCGCTGCTCTGGCTGATGTGAACACTTTCGGCGGCAACGGAATCGGCCATTGTACACTCTCCTGGCAAAAAAAGCGCCTCCGGCATTCGGAGACGTTCGCAAAGCGCACCCATTGTAGCCGCGCGGGCGGGTTTCGTCAAGGCAGGGCGAAAATTCACCTGCTGAATTTTTTGACAAAGCGGGGTTCGCGTGTTACACTCAATCGGTTTTCATTCAACACCTGTCCACGCGGATGGGTGTTTTTTGCGAGCGTTACACATTATGCGAACTGTTTCCTGGGATGCTGAACGGGAGGCGCTGTGCCTGATTGACCAGCGTCTGTTGCCGGCGGACTTCAAACTGGCCTACTATCGCGAATATCAACAGGTGGCGCAGGCCATCACCACGATGGTGGTGCGCGGCGCGCCGGCCATTGGGGCCGCGGCTGCCTTTGGGCTGGCGCTGGCCGCCCGTCAATCGGATTCCCGAACCCCTGAGGGGCTGCTGGCCGACCTGAAGGCGGCTGCGACTACCCTGGGGGCCGCGCGTCCTACGGCGGTCAACCTGCATTGGGCGCTGCGGCGCGTCTTGCAGGTGGCCGAAGCATTCGTGGGCACTGCCGACAAGTTGCGTCAGGTGGTGCTGGCCGAAGCGCAGCGCATCGCCGATGAGGATGTGGAAATCAACAGGCGCATGGCGCAGCACGGTGCGACCCTCATCGAGGACGGGGATACCGTCATCCACCACTGCAACACCGGCGCGCTGGCAACCGTGGACTGGGGCACCGCCCTGGGCGTCATCCGCATGGCGCACGAGCAAGGCAAGCGCATTCATGTGCTGGTGGATGAAACCCGTCCCCGCCTGCAAGGGGCGCGTCTGACGGCCTGGGAGTTGGAACAATACGGCATTCCTTACGACATCATCAGCGATAATGCCGCCGGTTACTTCTTGCGCACCGGGCAGGCGCACAAGGTCTTTTTTGGCGCCGACCGCGTGGCTGCCAATGGCGATGTAGCCAACAAAATCGGTACCTACATGCTTTCGCTGGCGGCCAACGATAACGGTGTGCCGGCCTACGCCGTGGTGCCTACGTCCACCATTGACCTTTCTCTTGCCAGTGGTGAGCAAATTCCCATCGAGGAACGCGACGCAACCGAAGTGCTCAACATCCAGCGGGATGGCAAGCCGCTGTGCCCTGCGGGAGCATCGGCGCGCAACCCGGCCTTCGATGTCACCCCCCATCGTCTGATTACCGCCATCGTAACCGAGAACGGCATCGTGCATCCCCCCTTCGA
>DAOTWV010000355.1:0-3172 GCA_034435695.1 Anaerolineales bacterium
GTATACCCCCAGGCAAACACTTCGTCAAGGGAAATTGGCGTGGACGATGGACAACGGACGACAGACAACGGACGACAGACGCCACTCCCCCTCAGCGCCTCCATCAGCCCCTCCCCCTTAGGGGGAGGGGTTGGGGTGGGGGACAGGGGGACGGTTGACGGTGGACAGACGCCCCTCCCCCTCAGAACATCAATCACGCCCGTCGGCGCGCCCACCACATTCGCGCCGCATGCAAAGCCGCACTTCCCCCCACAGAGACCAGCCCCGCCAGGGCATTGAAGCCCACATCGCGCAAGTCGTACACCCTATTGGGCAGCAGCGCCTGGATGCCCTCGTCCAGCCAGCCCAAAAGGGCAACAGCCACGATAGCCAGCAGCGCGGGGACAGGTACACGCCGTCCATTGCGGCGGCGTTCCAGCAGCGCCTGGTAAACCAACACGCCCACCAGCCCATACTCGAACAGGTGGGTGCGCTCGGTCAGGAACAGGCGCGGGAAAAGCATGCTGAAGGCCGCCACCACGCCCAACACCACCCACACATCGCGGTTTTTTGGGGAAGCCGTCAAGCCGCTCCACAAAATGGCAGCCACAAGCATGAAAAAGCCGGCCACGAAGGCCTCATCCACCAGACGGCGGTCAACCAGGAAATCCACCAGACGGCCGGTCAGCCCCAGCGTGGCGTAGATGGCAAACTGCACGAGCGCCGCCCAATACCAGAAGCGGCGCTCGCGTACAGAAGTGAAAAGGGACATTGGAAAGTCCACCCGGTTCAGTTTTTCATCAGGTTGGAAAGCAGGAACCACACATTGGCGGGGCGTTCCGCCAGACGGCGCATGAAGTACGGGTACCACTGCGTACCATAAGGCACGTAGACGCGCACCGGGTACCCTTCCGCGGCCAGTTGCTCCTGCAAATCGCGGCGGATGCCGTACAACATCTGGAATTCCAGCGCGTCTTTGGGTAGTTGCAATTCGGCCACCAGACGCTTTACGTTGGCTATGCGCAGTTCGTCGTGCGTGGCAATAGCCGGCGGCGGCGGGGTCAGGCCATCCTCGCTCAGACGCGGCGCACCCTGACGCACGGCGGCTTCCAGCATCATGCGCGCCAGCCGGTCGTAATTCAGGTCTACATCCGACTTTTTGGGGTAGGCCACGTGCGGCGGTTCCTTGTACGCCCCCTTACACAGGCGGATATGCGCCCCTTCGGCCAGCAGGGCTTCTACATCAGCCTCCACCCGATACAGGTAAGCCTGCTGTACCACCCCCAGGTTCTCGAAGCCCTCAGCGCGCATCTGACGGTACAGCGCCAGGGTATCGTCCACGGTGGTGGCGTCTTCCATATCAATGCGCACGAAGTTGTGGTGTGTACGCGCTGCCTGCAAAATGCGGCGCAGGTTTTCCGCGCACAATGCTTTGTCAATCGTCAGCCCCATCTGCGAGAGTTTGATGGAAACACTGGCGCGCACGCCGGATTGCTGGACAGCATCCAGGATGGCAAGCACATCATCGGCAGCCTGACGGGCTTCATCGGGATTAGAGGTAAATTCTCCCAGA
Organism: Anaerolineales bacterium; assembly: GCA_034435695.1. Lineage (GTDB taxonomy): Bacteria > Chloroflexota > Anaerolineae > Anaerolineales > DRKV01 > DRKV01. The sequence goes on from DAOTWV010000355.1 coordinate 1,553, forward strand.
TGGTCAAGTGTGGCGTTGATACCCTTCTGGTTGAGGGCGCGCGCCGCCTGGATGGCGGATTCGAGCGTCTCACCGGCCACAAAGCGGGTCGCCATGTTCCAGGAGAAATCCCAGTGCATGATTTGCTCTTTGGCCCATTCGGCCTTGGAAAGGGAAATGAACAGGGAACGCAACATAGGTCTCTTCCTCTTTATCAGGGATGGATATGCGGGGAATGCTCTACGGCAAACAAAAACAGGGAGATAGCGCCATCTCCCTGCCAACAGATAAAGCACACCCTTCCGGACAGGCCGGCCACGCGCACGGGGACGGGGAAGGGGATGCAGACATACGCTTCATACGCAAGTACGGGGTAAGTGCAGCGCAATTGTAGCACAAGGGACGTGTTTCGTGAAACCGATTCCGAAAAAGGGGGGCAATGCCAGATTTGCCTGCATGGCATCCACGGATTACGCAGATTGCGCGGATTTTTTCTGTTCTACCGGCGCGACATCTGCGGATGAATTGACCCAGATTTGGAATTGCCGGGAAAAGGGAGCACAAACAGGTTGTTGGAAAATCTGGTTCCCTGACGGGTTGTATTGGATGCGGACGAACGCGGAAACCAGCGGATTCTCTGCAACAACCGACGAGGCGTAAATCCGTACCATCCGCGTCCTGCATTGCACGCAGAGCACAACTGGCAAGCAGTTGTCCTGCGGATGTTCGGTGAACGAAAGCCAAAGGACCTATCCGAAAATTCATTGCGAGGCGACGAAGTCGCCGAAGCAATCTCCTGCATACCAACGTAGGGGATTGCTTCGCCCTTTCGGGGCTCGCAATGACACCATAACAAAAATTTTTCGGATAGATACAAACCCCAAAAAGGCCCGCCCCGGTTTTCCGGGGCGGGCGTGGTAAGCGGGGATTGTCTCGTTGTGCGTCTCAGCGCTCGTTACCGGCCAATGAACGGCAGGTACAGAACGTGGGTCGTGCAGCGGTTGACCGGCATCTCAGCGCTCGCAACCGTCACATTACCGAAGTTATCCGTCACCTCGACGCGCACGGTGTAGGTACCGCACACTGCGTAGGTGTGCCCGACGAAATCATCCGTGAAGGGGCCGCTGTAGGCCGAGCCGTCGCCAAAGTCCCAGCGGTAACTGACTGCATACGCACCGGGGATATTGGACGAGTAGGTCGCCTTCAACTGAGTGACGTCAGAGGTGCCCGCCAGGCTGCCGGAGTCATCGCTGATGGTGGCTGTCGGTTCATCGAAAGCCCAATCCAGGATGGTGCCGAGCAGGTCAGCGCGGTCACTGGCGCCGTTGATGCCCTCCAGACCGAAGGTGGTGTACACCGAGCGGCCGTAGTAGGTGATGCCGGGGCGTTCCAGGCTGGGCTGGTCGCGGTGCGCCATGGCAACCACGCCATCTTGTGCCACGTACGGCCCCTGGTAGCGCAGCAATGGCGTAAAGCCATCACCAGAAATCTTCTCGATTTCGTCGATGTAGAACTGATTTGCGGCGCCGTCGCCGGCCAGACCAGGCACAACCTGCCCGCGCAATTCACCGCTGGCGTTGGCGCTGGTGTGGATGTTGACGTACAGCCCGCCAGTGGCAGCCTGCTGCGTTTGGGTCACAT
>DAOTWV010000356.1:0-6349 GCA_034435695.1 Anaerolineales bacterium
CGGGAAAAAGAAGGCACTCTGGAATACTACAAAGAATCCTGGCTCATTTGCCCGGAATGCGGGCGCAAATACCCCATCAGCGACGACATCCCCGTCATGCTGATTGACGAGGGCGACAAGTGGGTGGACACCGCCAAAGAAGACCTGCCCGTCCCCCCGCCCAGCCCGGCATGAAACCGGAAAACACCCCGGAGATACTGCGCCCGCTGGTGGAAGCCGCCCTTCAGGGGAACGACTCCGCCGCCGAAAAAGCCGCCGCGGACTTGCTTCAGGCGGGCGCGGCCTCCCCGGAAAACATCCTCCCCCTGCTGGATTCCCCGCACCTCGACCTGCGCTGGTGGGGTGCGCGCCTGCTGGGAGAAACCTACCACCCGGCCGCCTTCGACGCACTGCTGCGCGCCCTGCAAGACCCCTCAACAGACGTGCAGCAGTGTGCCGCGCTGGGGCTGCGTCATCACGCCCTGCACGGCCTGGACGAGGCGCAGGCCCGCCGTGCCGTCGCCGCCTTACTTCCGCTGCTCGATGGAGAAGACCGTCTGCTGCGCAGCCTGACAGGGCAGGCGCTGAGCGCCCTCGGCGCGTCCGCCGTCCCCGCCCTGCTGCAAACCCTGCAAGACGGCGCGCCCGCCGCCCGCCTGACGGCCATGCGCGCCCTGGCCGTCATCGGCGACACGCGCGCCATCCCGGCCATGTTTCAGGCCGTCAGCGAAGAAGAAACCGCCCTCATCCGGCACTGGGCCGAACAAGGGCTGGAAAAAATGGGGGTGGGCATGATGTTTTTCAAACCATCGTAATTACGAGATTCACCCAGGGCTTGCCCTGAGCCTGCCAAAATCCGGCGAGCCGTTACGCCAAAGAGACGGGCATTCCTGCCCGTCTCTCATGCTTTGCGCAGGCCGGGTGGGTAGCCCGGACTTTCCAGTCCGGCTCGATGTCTGGCCTCTCTGGGCACGCGGCATGCGTGGACTAGAAAGCCCACACCGCCCACAAAACAATCATCACCAAACCAATGCCAAAGCGCGCCACGAAAGATAATCCCCAGCCAGCAGCCAGCCCTTTGACCGTATCGAGCGCCTTATCCCGGTCGCGGTGGCGGTAATACTCGAAAGCAAATAGCGCCAGCGGGCCGAGCACCAGCCCGCCGACCACGGGGACAACCAGCGCGCCGACGAAAAATCCCAGCAAAGCCACCCCCATCCCCAACCAGGAAGCGCCGCCCTGCTTTGCGCCCGCTCCCATCAAAACGTTATCCACCAGCATCCCGCCGATGGCAAGCAAGGTGATGAGGACAAACATCCATCCGCCCAGCGTGCCAAACCCGGCCACCAGACCGTAGGCCAGGGCAGCCAGCCAGATGATGATGATGCCGGGGAAGATGGGAATCACCAGCCCAAACAGGCCGAGCGCCATCACCAGCAGCGAAATGACACGAATGGAGGTTTCAATCCAGGCAGGCATGGGAGGAATGTGCGAAGTGCGGTGTGCGAAGTGCGGTGTGCGGGGTGCGATGTACGGGGTGCGATGTACCGTGTACAACGTACGACGTACGCCGTACCGCCTACGGTCGAATGACCTCAATCCCGCCCATCCAGGGACGCAGGACTTCGGGGACAACTACTGAACCATCGGGCTGCTGGTAATTCTCCAGGATGGCAATCATGGTACGCGGCACGCCCAGCCCGGAACCGTTGAGAGTGTACGGGTACACGGTGCGCTTCTGTCCTTCGGGGCGGTAGCGCACCCCGGCGCGGCGGGCCTGAAAGTCGCCCACGCACGAAACCGAGGAGACTTCCAGCCATTCCTCCACACCCGGCGCCCAGACTTCGATATCGTAAGTGATTTGCGCCTTTTCGCCCAGGTCGCCGGTACACAATTGCAGGATGCGGTATGTCAGTCCCAGTTCGGCGCAGGTTTGCTCGGCATCAGCCAGCATCTTTTCCAGTTCCGCATCCGCGTCTTCGGGGCGGCAGTAAATGTACATCTCCACCTTGTCGAACTGGTGGCCGCGCTTGATACCGCGTACATCGCGCCCGGCGCTCATCTTCTCGCGGCGGAAACACGGCGTGTAGGCCGTATAGCGCAGCGGCAGGTCGGCTTCATCGAGGATATCGCCCATGTGCAGGCCGGTCAGGGGGACTTCGGCGGTCGGCACCATCCACAGGTCTTCTTCGTGGTCTTTGTACATGTTGGCCTGGAATTTGGGCAATTCTCCGGCCGCGAACATGGTATCGCTCTTGACCATGAAGGGGGTGTACTTTTCGGTGTACCCCTGGCGGATGTGCAAATCGAGCATCCAGGCAATCAGGGCGCGCTGCAACCGGGCGCCCGCGCCGCTGAGGACGTAGAAGCGGGAGCCGGTCATCTTGACGCCCTGTTCGAAATTGAGGATGCCCAGGGCGGGACCCAAATCCCAATGGGGCTGCGCCTCGAAATCCAGGCGGCGCGGCTCTCCCACAGTGCGCACGACCACGTTTTCGGTTTCGTCTGCGCCCACAGGGACGCGCGCATCCGGGATATTCGGGAAAGAGGCCATGAGGTCATGCAACTGGGCTTCTACCTGACGCAGTTGGTCGTCCAGTTGGGAAATCTGGTCACCGACGGCGCGCATGGCCTCGATTTTGGCCTGCCGTTCAGCCTTGTCCTTGCTGCGTCCAATTTCTTTCGAGACGCGGTTACGCTCGGCTTTGAGCGCTTCGACTTCCTGGATGAGGCTACGGCGCAGGTCATCCAGTTTGATAACTTCATCTACCGGGGCGGGGTCCATGTGCCGTTTTTGCAGGGCCTCGCGGACAAGTTCAGGAGTTTCACGGAAGAGTTTGATATCGAGCATGGTCAGGGTCAGGGAATCAGGAGGTTACGGGGTCAGGGAGAGGGCAGACTGGTTGACTATCGTCAACGGTCTAAGGTCAGAAATTACGTTCGCGCAGGTGCGGGAAGAGAATGACTTCACGAATGGAGGGGCTGTCCGTAAAGAGCATCGTCAGGCGGTCGATGCCCATGCCGAAGCCGCCGTTGGGGGGCATACCGTAGCGCATGGCGTTGAGGTAATCTTCGTCCACGGGGTGACGCTCTTCGTCATCGGCTTCGTAGGCGCGCCCCATCTCCAGGAAGCGGGCTTCCTGGTCGAGGGGGTCGTTGAGTTCGGTGAAGGCGTTGCACAATTCCATGCCGCCCATGAAGCCCTCGAAACGCTCCACGGTAGTGGGGTCGCCGGGTTTGCTTTTGGCAAGCGGGGAGATATCGCGCGGGTAATCGTACAGGAAGGTGGGTTGAATCAAGTTGGGTTCGACGAAATCGCCCAAAAGGGCGTCAATCAATTTGCCGCGCGGCGTATCGGGTTTGGTTTCCATCCCGCGGGCACGCATCGCCGCCGCAAGGGAGTCCGCATCCGGGTAATCGGCGATGTCCAGGTCGCCGTATTCCAGGATGGCTTCGCGCAGGTTCAGGCGGCGCCAGGGTTTTCCCAGGTCAATTTCATGTCCCTGGTAGGTGAAGGTGGTTTTGCCAAGCGCCCGTTGCGCCGCGTAGCGCAGCATCTCTTCGGTCAAATCCATCACCGATTGGTAATCGGCGTAGGCCATGTAGAATTCCAGTTGCGTGAATTCCGGGTTGTGCTTGAAGGAAACACCCTCGTTGCGAAAATCGCGTCCGATTTCGTAAACGCGCTCGAAGCCGCCCACCAGCAGGCGTTTGAGGTACAGTTCAAAAGAGATGCGCAGGTAGAGGTCCTGCTTGAGTTGGTTGTGGTGGGTGACGAAGGGACGCGCCGCCGCGCCGCCGTAAATGGGCTGCAGAATAGGGGTTTCTACTTCGAGGAAGCCGCGCTCATCCAGAAAATCACGCAGGGCGCGTACGATGCGGGAGCGCGTGCGGAAAATTTCACGCACGTGTGGGTTGACGGCTAAATCGGCATAGCGCTGACGATAACGGGTTTCGGGGTCGGTGAGGGCGGCATGGCGGATAACCTTGCCATCCACCACCTCGTCTTTGGCTGCCGGTAGCGGGGTAATGGCCTTGGCAATCATCTGGAAAGATTTCACCCGCAAGGTCACCTCACCAGTACGGGTACGGAACATTTCGCCCTCTGCCTGGATGAAGTCGCCCAGGTCGAAATCCGTGGTAAGGCGCTTCATGGCCTCTTTGCCGATATCATTGACGCGGAAGAAGAGTTGCAGGCGGCCATCGTTGTCTTCGATGTGTGCAAAGGCGATTTTGCCCATGGTGCGCATGGAGCGCAGTCTTCCGGCGACTGCAGCGCGCACAGGTTCAGCATCTTCCTGGGCTTCGACGGCTTCGTAGGCTGAGATGGCCTGGGCACTGGTGTGGGTACGGGAAATGCGGTGAGGATAGGGTTCGATTCCCTGCTCGCGCAAACGGTGCAGTTTTTCGAGGCGGTTTTGTTCGAGGGGGGTATATTCTCTGGTCATGAGGTTTCGTTGCTGCTCTAAAGTATTTTTTCCAGGTAGTGGTTTACAAGATTTACGCAGTTTGCCGGTCAGGCGGGGCGTCGGCCCTGGCCCAGGGAAGCATGCCGCAGCCGGCGTTCAAGCGATGTTTAGCCTTCCATCACGTAAGTTCTATGATTATAGCCTAAAAAAAGAAACCCGCCGGAGTTATATCCGGCGGGATGATGGGCTGAACAAGCAATAGTTACTTGATTTCAAGGATTTTGACCGTAAATTCTCCTGCCGGCGCATGCACAGTAACGCTCTCGCCAGGCTTATGCCCCAGCAAGGCCATGCCAAGGGGAGATTCGTTGGATATCCGTCCGACACCGGGGTCGGCTTCAGCAGCGCCCACAATGACATAGGTTTCGGGTTCGTAGCCTTCTTCCTGGATAACCACTGTATTCCCCACATGGACTACACCGTTATCGGTGGGTGTGTCAATCAGGCGCGCATTTGCCAGAATGCGCTCTAATTCATCAATGCGGCCTTCAACAAATGCCTGCTCGTTTCTGGCAGCATCGTACTCAGCGTCCATGTCTATGCCACGGTCGCCGCCATCCAGGGCTTCCCGCAGGCGCTCGGCTACCTCTTTGCGGCGTACGGTACGCAGGTAGTCCAGTTCCTGTTGCAATTTCTGGAAACCCTCCGGGGTCAAATATGCAACTGACATAGGCATTGCTCCTCCCGATGAAAAAAGAACACGACCAATAAAGGCGTGTTCTGGGACTAATGTATGCCGCGGCGGGATTTTAGCACAAACTTTCGAGGGCGGCAAGAGAAGGCAGCATTGCAGTTTCGTTTGTTTTACAGAATATTGACATTTCCGAAACCAGATGGCACGTTCAATCCCCCATCGTGTGGTTTACCAATCTTCTTCAAGCAAAGGATGGAAAAAAACGTAGCGGCCGCACTCAAGCAGCCGCTACGTTTTGGATTAGTGATGGTGTCCAGCGCCGTGAACGTGTCCGTGAGCAAGTTCTTCGCTGGTGGCTTCTCGCAGGCCAACGATTTTGACCGAGAAGTGCAATTCCTTGCCCGCCAGAGGATGATTGAAATCCAGTTTGACACTTTCCGGGCCCACCTCTTTGATTTGGGCCAGCATCACATTGCCCTCGTTGTCCTGCACCTGCAGGGTAACGCCAGGTTCAAGTGTGATGGTGGGGGGGAATTCTTCACGCGGTACATCAATTACCGCGGCAGGGTCTACTTCGCCGTATCCATCCTTGGGGGACACGATGACATCCTTGGTGTCATCTACCGCCATGTCATAGAGTTGGCTTTCCAGGCCAGGGATGATGTTGCCACGCCCCTGCAAAAATTCAATAGGGTCGCCGCCATCCGATGTATCCAGCACTTCGCCATCCACGCGCAGAGTGTAATCCATGCTGACAACGACATCATCAGCGACTTTGTTCGGGGTTGTTTTTTCGGTCACAATTTACTCCATTCAGAAAACAGTCCGGCTCAGCCGGAAGAAGAGGAAGGTATTCCTCATGAGACATACTGGATTGTATCACAAAGCACGAAAAGCAACAGGAAATGGGGAACCAGAAAGAAGGGAGTACGAAAACGTTGTTGGTGAATCGCGGTATGGCCTGGCACAATGCACAATGGAACGCAGATACCGCAGATTTGACGCAGATTCTCGCAGATACGGCCAACGAAGCGACGAAAACCAACACAACCAGCGGATATCAGCGGCACCAGCGTTATCAGCGTTCTACTTCTCAACATATCTTTAGTGCTCCCGGAAAGAAAGTACACAAAACATTCGATATCTAAGATGGTAAAATAGCAGAAACCTTGTGTTGCAAAGCGGCTATTCCCGAGGCCTTGAAAAGAGCCACTTATGACAACGCTGAGCACTCCTTTGGTGCGGCAGCACCCCCATTTGCGTCCTT
>DAOTWV010000357.1:0-1575 GCA_034435695.1 Anaerolineales bacterium
GAATACATTTCCCCTCCCCCTTTGGGGGAGCACCCTGCGGGTATGCTTCGCGAGGGTCAGGGGTGGGGGGCAACATTCCGCTTTTACTCCCATCCCCCCTTTGGGATACCCCTCCCCCCTCGGGGGAGGGGCCGGGGGTGGGGGCATGGTTGCGCGCCCCACAGGAACACCGGGCAGCCCCCTCGGGGGAGGGGCTGGGGGTGAGGGAGGGGGCCAACAAAAAAAGCCCGCCAGGGTCATCCCGACGGGCCTCCTGCTGACAGGAAAAACCTCAGGCCGCGGCCTGATTTTCTTCCACCACGTTCAAAAACTGCTCCACCACGCGGCGCAGCATCGGCTCCGGCAGCGCCCCTACCTGACGGTGCACCACCTTCCCGCCGTACACGAACAGCATGGTGGGGATGCCCTGCACGCCGTATTTCTGCGCCCAGGCCGGATTTTCATCCGTGTTCACCTTGGCAATCAGCAACTTGCCGGCGTACTCCTGCGCCAGTTTATCCAGAATGGGGGCGACCATGCGGCACGGGCCGCACCACGGCGCCCAAAAGTCCACAATCACGGGCAATTCGGCCTGCAAAACGGTCTTCTCGAAGGCCGCATCGGTGACATGCAAAGGTTCGGAAATCATATCTCAACTCCTCATAAGAAAAAAATTACGACGATACGCTTTAGACGCTGCGTGGCATCCGGCGCTTACGTCCCGGCGTGTTTGCAGGGGATTAGATGCACATCGAAGCAAAAGGTTACCAAAGTATAGCACAAACTCAGGTATAATTGCGGCCTATGAGCCTCGGAATCAGCGCCTATCAGGCCCCCGCCTACACCATCAGCACCCCGGTTTACGAAGGCCCGCTCGACCTGCTGCTGCAACTCATCGAACGCGCCGAACTCGATATCACCCGTCTGGCGCTGGCGCAGGTCACCGACCAGTACCTGGCGCACCTGCACAGCCTGGAAGAGCGCGCCCCGGAGGAAGTTTCCGCTTTCCTGGTGATTGCGGCGCGCCTGGTGCAAATCAAATCCGAGGCGCTGCTGCCGCGTCCCCCGCAGCGTGAAACCGAAGAAGAAGACCCCGGCGAAGCCTTGCTGCGTCAACTACGGACATACAAGCGCTTCAAGGAACTCGCCGAACACCTGGGAGAACGCGACAAACGCGGCTGGCGCGCCTACCTGCGGCTGGCCCCGCCCCCCAAAGTGGAAGGCAAACTGGATTTATCGGAGGTCGGCCTGCCCGAACTGGCTGCCGCCGCCCGAAGCGTCTTCCTGCAGGCCCGCAAAAGCGCCCTCACCACCGTGGTAGCCGCCCCCAAAGTCACCATCCGCGAAAAAATTCACGCCATCACCCAGACTCTGCGCCGCACGGGACGCGCCACCTTCCGGAGCATCCTGGGCAAACGCCGCAGCCGCGTGGACGTAGTCGTCACCTTCCTGGCGATGCTCGAACTGGTCAAACGGCGCTTCGTGCGCACCGCCCAGCAGGGCTTATTCGGCGAAATCACCATCGAACCCGCCGAAGCCTGGGACGAAGACACCGAATTCGAACTGGAATTTGGCGAGTAGGCAAGGGGGCAAGGG
>DAOTWV010000358.1:0-2229 GCA_034435695.1 Anaerolineales bacterium
AACCCGACTGCATGGCGCCAGCCGGATTGTTCCGGCTTTGGCCGAGCAGCCCGACGATTTATCGTTGGGCGTGGGTGGCTGAGTTGTTACCTTGTTTGTCCGAAAAAGGCAAAGGTTTGTGTCTTTGGCTGGGTGCAGTGCAAAATTAGTACTTAAGTACTATGGACAACGCCACTCGCTTTTGTCTATACTTTTTCTTGCGTGTTCCCAGTGATATTTCCCCGATGACAGAAGACAACCTCAGGCTTTTGCGTTGCAGTCCCCATTTCATTTGCCCGACCCTTTGCGGCCGCGGGCATCTGTTCACGCGCTTGTGCATCGGGGAAGGGAAAGGAGGTGGTGCCTGACAGACCCCGAACATTCCATGCCGTGTTGTTGGCCTGTGGGAATGAGCGTTGTGCCCCGTTGCCCTCTCCTGCCTGTTGACCCGGTATAGCCACGGTACGGACGTCCCCAGCGAAGATGTCCGTGCCGGTGGCAGATACCGTTCCCGTTTGTTTCATTGCCCTTCCGGGCGTAAGCCCGTAGTCAACAGTTTTTTCAGCATTGGAGGAAGGAAGCCATGCATTCCAAGAAGTTCGCCGTTCTGTCCGTTCTGGTTGCGCTGCTGATGCTTTTCAGCCAGGCGGCTATGGCCAAATCGAAAGGCCCTGGGTTTCGGGGGAAGGCTCCAGCCCGTAAATCACTGACTCACAAACCACTCAATGCTCCTACGCCTGCGGATGGCGCGCCTTTGCTGGCTGCGGATTCGCCTCGCGCTATTCCGGGGCAATACATCGTAGTGTTCAAACCCGGAACAGCGCGTGCAGCCGTGAGCAATGCCATCAGCGCATCGGTGGAGAAAATGGGTGGCAAGGTGGTGCATCGTTATGGGGCTGCCCTCAGTGGTTTTGCGGCCAAGTTGCCTGCCAAAGCGCTCAATGCCTTGCGCCACAATCCCAACGTGGCCTTTATCGAAGCCGACCAGTGGATTGATGTCAATGGTTCCCAGAGCAATGCCACCTGGGGCATCGACCGCATTGACCAGACTGACCTGCCGCTCAACGGTGTGTACAACTACAACTACACCGGCAACGGTGTGAACGTGTATGTCATTGACACAGGCATCCACATTTCGCACAATGAGTTTGGCGGTCGCGCGCACTACGCGTACGATAGCGTAGGCGACGGACAAAATGGCGAAGACTGCAACGGCCACGGGACGCACGTGGCGGGCACTATCGGCGGCAGCACCTATGGCGTTGCCAAAGGCGTGACCCTGTACGCAGTCCGTGTGCTCAACTGCCAGGGGTCCGGCTCGAACTCCGGCGTGATTGCTGGTGTGGATTGGGTGACCAACAACCACATCAGCCCGGCGGTTGCCAATATGAGCCTGGGCGGCGGCGCTTCCACGGCGCTGGATAACGCCGTGCGTAACTCGATTGCCTCCGGCGTGACTTACGCCATCGCGGCCGGGAACGACAACCGCAACGCCTGCAACTACTCCCCGGCGCGTGTCAGTGAAGCCATCACCGTTGGGTCCACCACCTCGTCGGATGCCCGCTCTTCGTTCTCGAACTACGGTTCGTGTGTGGACATCTTTGCCCCCGGCTCCAACATCACCTCGGCGTGGTATACCAGCAACAGCGCCACCAACACCATCAGCGGGACCTCCATGGCCACCCCGCATGTGGCTGGCGCGGCAGCCCTGTACCTGGAAGCGAATCCTGGGGCTTCCCCGGCCCAGGTTGCCAATGCGCTGGTTTCCAATGCCACCAGTGGACGGCTGACCGGCATTCGCAGCGGCTCGCCCAACCTGTTGCTGTACACCATCTTCGGTGGTGCTCCGGCACCCACCCCCACGCCGACTCCGCCTCCGGGCGGCGGTGGTGCGCCCTGCTCCAACTGTGAGCACTTCACCGGTTCCCTGACCGGCTCCGGCGACTACGATTACCAGCCCAACGGCACGTACTACTACAGTGCTGCCGGCCTGCAACAGGGCTGGCTGGAAGGCGCCTCCGGCACCGACTTCGACCTGTACCTGTACAAGTGGAACGGCTGGTACTGGCAGCGGGTCGGCTCGTCCACCAGTTCCTCGTCCAGCGAATCGATTTCGTACAATGGCGGTTCCGGTTACTACATGTGGGAAGTCTACTCCTACAGCGGTTCCGGCAGTTACGATTTCTGGCTGGACCGGCCGTAATCGTGCTCTCTTGAGGAGGAGAAGCCCCTTTACGCAGGCAGCCCAGG
>DAOTWV010000359.1:0-16752 GCA_034435695.1 Anaerolineales bacterium
CGCAACTGCTGGCCAGTTGCGCATTCGGACAACTGACAAGCAGTTGTCCTACGGTGTCACTGCAAATGGCATTTTTCGGATAGGTACTAAACAACTGTCCGGCAATGCCTTTTCCGGGTGTGTGCCGCTGTGCAGAGCATAAATGAACTTACACTTTATGGACTGACCCCTATGAGCAACGAAAAACTTCCTTCCCGTTCCGAAAACTATTCCGAGTGGTACACCCAGGTCGTGCTGCGTGCTGAGATGGCGGATTACGCCCCTGTACGCGGTTGCATGGTGGTGCGCCCCTATGGCTGGGCTTTGTGGGAAAACATCCAACAAGCCCTGGATTCTCGTTTCAAGGCCACTGGTCACACCAATGCCGCTTTCCCGCTGCTCATCCCCATGTCTTTTCTGGAAAAGGAAAAGCAGCACGTGGAAGGCTTTTCCCCGGAACTGGCGGTCGTTACCGTAGGGGGCGGCTCTGAACTGGAAGAACCCCTGGTAGTGCGTCCCACTTCTGAAACCATCATCGGCTACATGTACGCCAAGTGGATAAAATCCTATCGCGACTTGCCGGTACTCATCAATCAATGGGGCAACGTGGTGCGCTGGGAAATGCGTACCCGCCTCTTCTTACGCACCCTGGAATTTTACTGGCAGGAGGGACATACTGCCCACGCCACCGCCGAAGAAGCGGAAGAGGAAACCCGCCGCATGCTGGAGGTGTACTACGACTTCGCCGTCAACGAAGCCGCCGTGCCCGTCATCCGCGGCCGCAAGAGCGAAAAGGAAAAATTCGCCGGTGCCGTGCGCTCTTACACCATCGAAGCCATGATGGGTGACAAAAAGGCCCTGCAGTCCGGCACATCCCACAACCTGGGGCAGAACTTCGCCAAAGCCTTCGACATCCAGTACCTGGATGAAAACAACGAACTGCAATACGCCTGGACGACCTCCTGGGGGCTTTCCACCCGATTCGTCGGCGCCATCATCATGACCCACGGGGATGACCAGGGGCTTATCCTGCCGCCCCGCCTGGCACCCATTCAGGTGGTTGTCGTTCCCATCTGGAAGAAGGAAGCCGAGCGCGAGCAGGTGTTATCCGCTGGCCGTGAATTATTGGCTCGGCTGCAGGAATCTGGTATTCGCGCCCAACTGGATGACGCCGATAACAAAACCCCCGGCTGGAAATTCAACTACTGGGAGATGAAAGGCGTACCCCTGCGGGTGGAAATTGGGCCGCGGGATGTCGCCAAGAACGCCGTCGTGTTGGCGCGGCGCGATGTGCCGGGGCGCGAAGGGAAAATTTTCGGCGTTCCCATGGCCGAAGCGCCGGAACGCATCGCCCGGATGCTGGACGAAATTCAGGCCGCCTTGCTGCAACGTGCTACCGAATTTCGGGATGCCAACATCCATGATGTGCGCTCTTACGACGAACTCAAGGAAGTCATTGCTGCCGGCGGCTGGGCGCGCGGTTGGTGGGCTGGTACCACCGAAGAAGAAGTGCGCATCAAAGAGGAAACCGGCGCGACCATTCGCTGCATCCCCTTCGACCAGCCGGAAGGCAGCGGTACCTGTTTCTACACTGGCCGCCCGGCGCAAGAGGTGGCCCTGTTTGCCAAAGCGTATTGATGCCTGCTGTTCAACTTGACCGCCTTGAAAAACAAATCGCGGCTCTCCAGCCCTTGCTGGCAGAGCCGCGGCGCTTTGTAGCGCGCCTGGAAGACCTGTTGATGTTTTACTCAGACCCGGCGCGGCGGGTGCATTTTACAAACAACCCTGCCCCCTTGCTCTCGGCCTACCACGTCCCCCCGCAAGTAACACGCCTGCTGGCGCGCCGTCTTGCCGCCTGGATGCAGGAAGACATTCAGACGGGCTTGCGGATGTGCGCTGCTTTGTGGAATACCCGTAACCTGGAGTGCCGACAGATTGCCGCCCAGGTGTTGGGCAATTTGCCCGTGGACGACCCCGCCCCTGTGTGGGAATGCCTGGAAGCCTGGCTGGCAGAAACCCCAGAAATCCCCTTCCAGGAACAAATCCTGGCTTTGGGTGGGGTGCGGTTACGACGCGAACAGGCAGAATCGTATCGCCGCTGGCTGGAAGCGCATTTGCATAGCCGCGAACAGAGCGCACGCACGCTGGGGATGATTGCCTTGCGATTGTGGCTGCACGACGATACCTTCGAGAATTTTCCCCTCGTGTTTCGCTGGCTGCAAGTGTTGGGCGAAGACCTTCCCCAGGTGCTGCGTGCAGATTACCTGGACATGCTGAAGACCCTGGCGCAGCGTACCCCGCAAGAGACCGCCGCCTTCCTGCGCACGTTACGCCTGCAATACGATACGCCGCAAATCCGCTCTATGGTGCAACGTGCCCGCGCTGCCTTGCCCCCCGAATGGCGTTAGTCTGGAAAGCCCCTCCCACGGATGAGCGGATTTTTTCTCTTCTATCGGAGGGGGCACGAAAACGTTGTTGGTGAATCGCGGTATGGTCTGGCACAACAGAACGCAGATACCGCAGATGTGACGCAGATACGGCCAACGAAGCGGCAAAAACCAATACAACCGGCGGATATCAGCGGCACCAGCGTACTGAGAAACATATCTTTAGTGCTCCCTCTATCGATGTAATCTGTGACATCTGTGGATGAATTGACCCAGATTTGGAATTTCTGGCAGCCCGCCATTTGGCTTGCCTGTCCCCCTCATCTCTGGTATAATCCGTGCGCAATCTCGCTGACTGGTCCTGTTCGCGGCTCCGGCTGCGGGCATGGAGACCTGCTCATGCACATTTCAATTTTCATAAGGAGTAGCAGACGTCATGCGTATGGACAAAGAAACCAAAACCCAAATCATGGGTGAGTACGCTCGTCACGAAGGCGATACCGGCTCCCCCGAAGTGCAGGTTGCGCTGCTCACCTCTCGGATTAAGCAATTGACCGAGCACTTGCGCACGCACAAGCACGATGAATCCTCCCGGCGTGGTTTGCTGAAGTTGGTTGGCCGCCGCCGCCACTTGTTGAACTACCTGCGCCGCAAGGATTACCAGCGCTATGTTGCGCTGACGGATAGACTTGGCATTCGGCGGAAAGCATAAGTCGGCTATGAGGAGTAGGCGGCCTGCAAGGCAGCCTACTCTTTTTTCTCTCGTTCCCCTGCGGAGCGAAGGTCACCCTTGCCGGTGATTTTTCTGGGGGAAGAAGCCACATCACGCTTGCTTCCCTACGTCACCAATCCTTTTTTTTCGGATTACCCCGACGGTTGGGCATTGGAGCCTGTGGACAAAACCCTTTGTCCACAGGTCCCAGTTCCTGACCGTGCGGGGGCTTTTTGGAGGTTATACTGTGAAACCTGAAGCAAAACAATATCGTACGACCATCGGCGACCGCGCCATGATTGTGGAAACCGGTCATGTCGCTGGGCAGGCCGGTGGGGCTGTCACCCTGCGCTATGGGGACAGCATGTTGCTGGCCACCGCTACCATGAGCGCCAAACCGCGTGAGGGCATTGATTTCTTCCCCCTCAGCGTGGACTACGAAGAGCGCATGTACGCCGGTGGACGCATTCCCGGTTCGTTCTTCCGCCGTGAGGGACGCCCAACCACGGAAGCCATCCTGACCGCCCGCCTGACCGACCGCCCGCTGCGCCCCCTGTTCCCCAAGGATTTGCGTAACGACGTGCAGGTCATCCTGTACTCCCTTTCGGCGGATGGCGAAAACCCCCTGGATATCCTGGCCATCAATGCCGCCTCCACCGCCCTGATGATTTCCGACATCCCCTGGGGCGGCCCGGTTGGCGCAGTGCGCATTGGGATGCTGGATGGCGAATTCGTCGTCAACCCCACCTTTGCCCAGATGGAAGATTCTGTCCTCGACCTGCGCCTGGCAGGCACCAAAGACGCCATCCTGATGGTGGAATGCGGCGCCAAAGAAGTCAGCGAAGACGTGATGGTGCGCGCCCTGGAATTTGGTCATCAGGCCATGCAGCCCATCATCGAGATGCAGGAACGCATGGCGGCTGAAATCGGCAAACCCAAACGGGAATACGAACCCTATGGCGTGCCTGCCGAACTCAAAAACCGCGTGGCCGAAATGGTCACGGCCCGTTTGAACGACATCCTGGCACAGGGGCTGGGCAAACATGCCCTGGATGAGGCCGTCAACGCCGTCAAGGAAGAGGCAGTAGCCGCGCTGGCAACCGAAGAGGAAGGCGCCCCCTCCGCCAAAGAGGTCGCTCAGGCCTTCGAAGATGCCTACAAACAGGCCGTGCGCACCCGTATTCTGGAGTTTGGTCAGCGCCCCGATGGCCGCAAGACCGACGAAATCCGTCCCATCTGGTGTGATGTGGACTTCAGCCCGCGGGCGCATGGTTCTGGCCTGTTTACGCGCGGCGAAACCCAGGTGCTGACCCTGGCTACCCTGGGGACGCCTCGCGAAGCCCAAACGCTGGATAACCTGACCCCCATAGACGCCAAGCGGTACATCCATCACTACAACTTCCCGCCCTTCTCCACGGGCGAAGTGTGGCCGCTGCGCGGTGCCAAGCGCCGGGAAATCGGTCATGGCGCGCTGGCAGAGCGTGCCCTTGAACCCGTCATCCCCTCCGAAGAGGAATTCCCCTACACCCTGCGTCTGGTGTCCGAGGTGCTTTCCTCCAACGGCTCCACCTCCATGGCTTCGGTGTGCGGCTCCACCCTGGCTCTGATGGATACCGGCGTGCCCATCAAGGCTCCTGTGGCCGGTATCGCCATGGGGCTTATCAAGGAAGGCGAGAAATACGCCGTCCTGACCGACATCCAGGGTCTGGAAGACCACCTGGGCGACATGGATTTCAAAGTCGCAGGTACGTCCAAAGGCATTACCGCTCTGCAAATGGACATCAAAATCAAAGGCCTGTCTGCTGAAATCATGTCCCAGGCGCTGGAGCAGGCCCGCAAAGCCCGCCTGTTCATCCTGGACAAGATGCTGGCGGTCATCTCCACTCCGCGGCCTGAACTCAAACCCTTCGTGCCGCGCATCGTCACCGTCAAAATTCCGGTGGAGAAAATCGGCGCCATCATCGGCCCGGGCGGCAAGACCATCCGTGCCATTCAGGAAGAAAGCGGTACGCAGATTGACATCGGCGAAGACGGCACCGTCTTCATTGCTGCAACCACGCAGGAAGGCGAGCGGATTGCACGCGAGAAAATCGAACTGCTTACCGAAACCCCGCAAATCGGACGCATTTACACCGGTCGGGTGGTGCGCGTTACCGATTTCGGCGCTTTCGTGGAAATCCTGCCTAACCAGGACGGCATGGTACACATCTCACAACTGGATGTGGACCGCGTGGAGCGCGTCGAAGACGTGGTTACCGTAGGCGACGAAATCACCGTCATGGTGACGGACATTGACCCGCAGGGCAAAATCCGCCTTTCTCGCCAGGCCGTGCTGGAAGGCTGGACGGCGGAGGAAGCCCAGAGCCGGGACAAAGGAGGCCGGCGCTCTGGCGGAGGTCGTGGTGGCCGTCGTGACCGCGGTGGCCGTGGGGGAGGCCGCTCTCGCCGCCGATAAACGTGTTTGATACGAGTGACCGGTGCATTTTTGTACCGGTCACTCGCTTTTGCCATTCCATTCTCCCCTGTTCTCTACCCCAAAAGAGGAGGTACCATGAAGTCCGAAAAAATTTGGATGGATGGAGAGTTTGTACCGTATGAAAATGCCACCGTGCATTTGTTGACGCCTACTCTGCACTACGGTCCCGGCGTCTTCGAGGGAATTCGGTGCTATGCCACCCCTCAAGGCCCCGGCGTCTTTCGTTTGCGCGAACATCTCAAACGCTTTCTGGATTCCATTCACGTTTTGGGGGTGCAGGATTTCCCCTACACCCTGGAGGAACTCCGGCAGGCCGTGCATGCCACCATCAAAATCAATGGCTTCACCGAATGTTACATCCGTCCTCTGATGTACCTCAAAGGCCCGATGGGGTTGGATATGGACAAATCCAAACCCGCGGTGGCGGTAGCCGCCTGGGAGTGGGGTCCCTACCTGGGTGCGGAAGCCCTCGAAAAGGGCGCGAACCTGATGGTGGCCTCCTTCACCCGGCTGCATCCCAACATCTCCATGACCAAGGCGAAAATCACCGGTAATTACGTCAACTCCATGCTGGTCAAAACCCTGGCGCTGCGTTCCGGCTACGATGAAGCCGTGATTCTCGACCCGCAAGGCTTCGTTGCGGAATGCACCGGCGAAAATATTTTTATGGTGCGCGGTGGAACCGTTTACACGCCGCCGCTGACCAATGCCCTGGAAGGCATCACCCGCGATGCGGTCATCGCCCTGGCGCGTGACATGGGATATTCCGTGGTAGAGATGCCGATTACCCGTGATTTGCTCTACATCGCCGATGAGGTCTTCATGACGGGCACCGCGGCTGAGGTCGTTCCGGTGCGCTCGGTGGATACGCGTGTCATTGGCGAGGGACGCCGCGGCCCCATCACCCACGCCTTGCAACAGGCATTTTATGAAAATGCCCGCGGGCGGGGAAAGTTCTCCTCCCAATGGCTGGATATCGTGGCCTGACCCTGCTTTTCCTGTGCGGCGAAGGAAACAAGCCTTCGCCGCACGGCTTTTGGGGGTGTTAACTTTTTTCTAACGTAACCATCTGCCCGATACCGCATCTGATTGATACAATACGTCCGTAGCCGCAGGTCATGCGGCGGGACGCGTGCTTCCGTTTTTACACACCACATTCCATAACGCGTAATAAGAGAGGAGTTTTGCACCTATGAGCGAAACTGTCACCAAAGTTCAACCCCTGGGCACCCGCGTGCTCATTCGTCCTCTGGAAGAAGGCACCACCCGCACCAGCGCGGGCATCTACATCCCGGAAACCGCCAAAGAGAAGCCCCAGACTGGGGAGGTGGTTGCCATTGGCGATGAAGAAGAAGACATCAAAGTCAAGGTCGGGCAGAAAGTACTCTTCCCCAAGTACACCGGCACCGAAATCAAACTGGATGGCGAGGATTACCTCATCATGGAATCGGATGATATCCTTGCCATCTTGCACGAATAGGGTAGCGCAATGGATTTCAATTTGCAGACGACCGATACCCAGGCAGATGCCCCCCAGCAGCATGTGCGCGTGCTGATTTTGGGCTCCGGCCCAGCAGGACTTTCGGCAGCGCTGTATGCCGCCCGCGCTGACCTGCAGCCGCTGGTGTTGACCGGCATGGATTTGGGCGGTCAAGTCAGCCTGACCCACATCGTGGAAAATTACCCCGGCTTTCCAGAGGGCATCGGCGGCCCGGAACTGGTAGACCTGTTCCAGAAGCAGGCCGAGCGCTTTGGGGCGCGGGTGGAGATGGATACCGCTACCGCGGTAGACCTCTCGCAACGTCCCTTCCGCGTGCAGACTTATGCCAACGAGTACCTGGCCGATAGTCTCATCATCGCCACCGGCGCAACGCCGCGCCACCTGGGTGTCCCTGGCGAGAAAGAACTTACCGGCCGCGGTGTGTCGTACTGCGGCACCTGCGATGGATGGTTCTTCAAAGACAAGGACGTCATCGTGGTGGGCGGCGGCGACAGCGCCCTGGAAGAAGGCATCTTCCTGACCCGCTATGCTTCCTCGGTGACCATCGTGCATCGCCGTGACCAGTTACGCGCCAGCACCATCCTGCAGAAGCGGGCGCACGAGAACGAGAAAATCTCCTTCATCTGGAATACGGTGGTGACGGAAATCGTGGGCGAAGACAAAGTGGAAGCGGTGCGTCTGCAGGATAAGACCACGGGCGAAGAACGCCTGCACCCGATTGACGGAGTCTTCATCTTCATCGGGCATGTGCCCAACACCCAACTTTTCCAGGGGCAACTGGAACTGGACGCGAACGGCTACATCGTTGCCGATAGCCGGATGCATACCAGCGTCCCCGGCGTCTTTGTGGCTGGAGAAGCCGCCGATTCCACCTTCCGGCAGGTCATCACCTCTGCCGGGATGGGGGCGGCAGCGGCAATTCAGGCCACCCACTTCCTGGAAGAGAACTCGTGACCGCAGGTAGTCATCATTCCCCTGTCTCGTGTAAAGAGACAGGGGAATGTATTTTAGAAAAAGTGATTTTTCTCACGTTGCGCAGTGCGTTATTTTGGGGTACACTGAAATCGATTCCATTCGTTGTACAGCCTCTCTCTCTAAGGAAGGAGTAACAATACCATGAAGCCTAAAGTTTCTATCATCGGCGCCGGGATGACCGGCTCGACAACTGCGCATTGGCTGGCTGAGCGTGAAATCGCCGACCTGGTGCTGGTGGATATCAAGGAGGGAATGCCCCAGGGGAAGGCCCTCGACCTGACCGAATCCATGCCCGTCATTGGCAAGGACGTGACCATTACCGGGGCCAACGATTACGAACCGACGGCTGGCTCCGACATCGTGGTGATTACCGCTGGTTTGCCCCGCAAACCCGGCATGAGCCGCGATGATTTGCTTGCCGCCAACGCCAAAATCATCCGCTCGGTAGCCGAAGAAACCATCAAACGCTCCCCAGATGCCATTTTCATCGTCCTCACCAACCCGCTGGACGTGATGACCTACCTCACCTGGAAGGTCACTGGTTTGGAGCCGCACCGCGTGGTTGGGCAGGCCGGCATCCTGGATTCGGCCCGCATGCGCGCCTTCGTCGCCATGGAAACTGGCGTCAGCGTACAAAACATCAACTGCTACGTGCTGGGCGGCCACGGCGACAGCATGGTGCCGCTTACCCGTCACTCCAACATCGCTGGCGTTCCGCTGAACAAGTACCTCCCCAAAGACAAACTGGATGCTATCGTGCAGCGCACCCGCAAGGGCGGCGGCGAAATCGTCAGTTTGCTCAAGACTGGCAGCGCCTTCTATGCCCCGGCAGCCGGCCTGGCGCAGATGGTCGAAGCCATCCTCAAGGACAAGCACCTGATTGTGCCTTGCGCGGCCTACATGCAGGGCGAATACGGCCTGAACGACATCTACTTCGGCGTACCCACCCAATTGGGACGCAAAGGTGTGGAACGCATCATCGAGTATGACCTCAACGAGGAAGAGATGGCCGCACTGAAGAAATCCGCTGAGGGTGTGGCTGCCAACATTGCCAAGTTGAACAACCTGTAGTTCATCATGGGGAGCCGGCCGCAACATGTCACCGGCTTCCCTTTGATTTTCCCCTTTTGCGGGCTTGTGCCCCGAAAAGGAAACTTCAGCCCCTGAGAATTCGCACCCGTGCGAAAGGAGATTTCCCATGATTCTCAAAGAGAAAATCGCTTCCCAATTGCCCGAATGGCGTGAACGCGTCCGCCGCCTGGTGAAGGAACACGGCGACGCCAAAATCGGTGACATCACCGTCAAGCAAATTTATGGTGGTATGCGCGGCGTCAAGGCGCTGGTGACCGATATTTCCTACGTGGACCCCAACCACGGCATCCGCTTCCGCGGACACGCCATCCCTGAAGTGTTGGACCGCCTGCCCAAACCGGAAGGCGCAGAAATGCCCTATGTGGGCGGCCTGTATTACCTGCTGCTGACAGGGGAATTCCCCACCAAAGAGCAGGCCGAGGCCGTAGAAGCCGAATGGGCAGCCAACGCCACCGTCCCTGCCCATGTCTTCGATACGCTGCGCGCCATGCCGAAGGATACCCACCCCATGACGTTGTTCTCCATGGGCATCCTGGCCATGCAGGGCGAATCCAAATTCGCCAAACGCTATGCCGAAGGCATGAACAAGATGGATTACTGGGAACCGGCGCTTGAGGATGCCATTGCCCTGACCGCCAAACTGGGCGTGCTGGCCGCCTTCATCTACCGCCTGAAGTACAAGGACGGTTCCGTACCCACCTATGACCCGAACCTGGATTACGGTGCCAACTTCGCCAAGATGATGGGTGTGGAGAATCCTGGCTATGCCGACCTGGCGCGCCTGTACTTCATCCTGCACTCTGACCATGAGAGCGGCAACGTTTCGGCGCACACCATGCATCTGGTCGGCTCCGCCCTGGCAGACCCGTACTACGCCTTCTCCGCCGCCATGGACGGCCTGGCTGGCCCGCTGCACGGCCTCGCCAACCAGAAGGCGCTGGGCTTCCTCATCAGCGTGCGCGACAACTTCGGCGGCGTGCCCACCCACGAGCAGTTGCGCCAATTCGCCTGGGATACGCTCAACAGCGGGCAGGTCATCCCTGGCTACGGCCATGCCGTGTTGCGCGTCCCCGACCCGCGCTACGTGGCACAGTTCGAGTTTGCCAAGACCCACTTCCCGGAGGATGAACTCTTCCAGGTGGCGCAGGTGATGTACGATGTCATCCCCGAAGTGCTCAAAGAGCAGGGCAAGGCCAAGAACCCCTGGCCGAATGTGGATGCCATCAGCGGCACGCTGCAGCACTACTATGGCGTGAAAGAATTCGACTTTTACACCGTGCTGTTCGGCGTTGGCCGCGCCCTGGGCGTGACCGCCAACTACGTGTGGGCACGCGCCCTCGGTCAGCCCATCGAACGCCCGAAATCCCTCACCACCAAGATGCTGGAAGACGAAGTCATGCCCGTGCATGCCTGATGTCTTTCCCCCTGAAAGCAAAGCCGCCGGCCAACGCCGGCGGCTTTTTTTTGTGCGTGCGAGATAAATCTCGCGCTGCAGGTTGGATTTCTGGATTGTGACTATTAAGCCAGGCGGGTAACACGAAAAGTGTGTTTGCCGGCAGTCTGACGAAAGGTGCAAGCGCCAGTTTATTCGCACACGGAGAACACGGAGTTTTCCCGATGTGTGGCAATGAATTCCCTGTGCGCTGTGGGGCTCCGAAGCCTGGAATGGCAGGAAACCCGTCAATACAGGCGGTGGATGACACCCGGTAACCTGCTTCAGCAGGTTTTGTCATGCATTAGCCGCCGATTTCAATCGGCGGCTAATGCCTCAGGGCGCAGGCGTACTGCTGCTGGCCGTACCGCTCCAGGTGAAACCGCGCGGTGGGCTGGCCGCCCCGGCGGCCTCCCAGATGGGATTGCCTTCTGTATCCGTGCCGGTTTGCCGCACAGTCACCACATACCAGCGATACAAATGTACCTTGCCATCCGTGGGGCGCAAACTGGCAGGCACGATGAATTTGGTATCGGTCACGTAGTCCACCACCTTGCGGGCGGTTCCAGCGGTCACATCCTCCACCGTAATGGCGTAGGCTTCGTTGTCACGCAAGGTTCCCACGGTTGCCCATTGCAGGGTGATGGTGTTGACCTCTGCTCCAAATGGCGCGCCATCGGCGGGCAGCAAGAGATTGGGAGCGGGGTAGGGTGGCGGCGGGGTGGGAGTGGGGGTCGGCCCTGGGGTGGGTGGGCGCTCGCACAGCGGAATGACCAGCGTCAGGCCAGTGTACACCGTATCGGAGGGCAGTCCGTTGTAACTGCGAATGGCCTCCATGGGCACGCCGTAGAACGCGGCAATACCGCTCAGCGTATCCGCATCCTGGACTTTGTAGGTCACCTTTTCGCAGGCCGCCTCGGTGGCCTCTGCCGGGCTGAGGGTAGCGGTGGGCAGCGGGGTAGCCGTCGGTGTGGGATGCGGAATGAGTAACTGGTCGCCCTGTGAAAGCAGGTTGCAATCCACGTTGTTCAGCAAGATGATGCTCTGCACCGAAACGCCGTAGCGCGCGGCTATGCCGAGACAGGTGTCACCGCTGACCACCACATAGGTCAATGGAGTGGGACTGGGCAATGGGGTAGCCGTCGGCGTAGGCGTCAGCGGGGTGGGGGTCAGGGTGGGCGTCCCCGTAGGCGTTGGGCTGGAGGTTGGCGTAGGCTCCACCACCCGTCCGGTGGAACGCAAGGCAAAGAAAACCAGCACTGCACCCAGCCCGACGAAAAAGGCCAGTGCCAGCATGGCTACCGGCAGGCTTAGCGTGATTTCCGGCACGCGGCTGACGCGTACTTCAGGCGCCTGTGCCGAAGCACTCAAATCGGTACCGCAGACCACACAACGCGTGGCATCTGCGGTGACGCGTGAACCACAAGTGGGGCACACGCGGGGAGTTGGAACATTTTGGTCGCTCATAGATGTTTCACCATGTGTCGCATTGGACAACGCAGGGCATTATACCAGTTTTTCGGTAACTGCTCAGCCGTTCCTGTTTTTTACTACCCGGCGGTTGAAAACCACTTTGGCAGGCTCAGTGCAGGCACAACGACGATTGTGAAGTCGCCGGAACTGAGCAGTTACGTTTTTCGATGCTATACTTGAAGTATGTACGCTTTATACCTGCACATCCCCTTTTGCCGCCACCGCTGCGCGTATTGTGATTTCAATACCTATGCGGGACTGGATGACCTGATACCGCAATATGCCCGCGCCCTTCAAAGGGAAATCCGCTTTTTGGGGGAACGGACGGCTCCCCCTTTGGGGGTGGATACCGTTTTCCTGGGGGGCGGCACCCCCTCTTTGCTTCCCCTCGCCGTCCTGGAAGGGATTTTCCAGGCCCTCAGGGATTCGTTTTCCCTTACGGGGGATGTCGAAATCAGTCTGGAGGCCAATCCCGGCACGGTAGACCTGGACTATCTGCGCGGCCTGCGTTCTCTGGGGGTCAATCGCCTGAGTTTTGGAGTGCAATCTGCCAATCCCGGTGAACTGCGCTTCCTGGAGCGCATCCACGATTACCCCCAGGCCATCCAGGCGGTGACGTGGGCGCGACGCGCCGGCTTCGAGAACATCAACCTGGATTTGATTTTCGGCCTGCCCTACCAATCGCTGGAATCCTGGCGGCGCACGCTGGAACTGGCGCTGGGGCTGCATCCGGAGCACCTGGCGTTATACGCGCTGACGCTGGAGCATGGCACGCCCATGCAGCGCTGGGCGGCGCGCGGCCTGATGCCCCTGCCCGACCCCGACCTGGCGGCCGATATGTACGAGTGGGCGGCGGCGCGTCTGGCGCAGGCCGGATACGTGCAGTATGAGATTTCCAACTGGGCGTGCGATGCCGGGCATGCCTGCCGTCACAATCTGCACTACTGGCGCGGTGAGCCGTACCTGGGGCTGGGGGCGGGCGCACACGGTTATGCGGACGGCCTGCGCACGGTGGCGGTGCGTGCTCCGCAGGCCTATATCCGCCGTCTGGGTGATGTTCCGGGGCGTACACTGGCCTTTCCGCGTACCCCGGCGACGATAGAAGCCCGCCGCCTGACCCCGGCCGAGGAGATGGGCGAGTACATGATGATGGGGCTGCGCCTGACGCAGGAGGGGGTGTCGGCGCAAGAGTTCGCGGCGCGCTTTGGCCTGCCGCTGCAAGCCGCCTACGGGGCGCAAATCGCCCGCCTGACCGCGCTCGGTCTGCTGGAATGGCGCGATGAAGACCATCTGCGCCTGACGCCTGGGGCGCGTCTGCTGGGGAACCGGGTGTTCATGGAGTTCGTGGGGAATGAGGAAAATGAAGAATGAGGAATGCAGAATGATGAATGGAGAATGGGGAATGGAGAAAGTAGAATGCAGAATGAGGAATGATGAATGGGGAATGGGAAAGGCGAAAGGGGCGTTGGTAAATCATCGTTTGGGCTGACATGACGGAAAAAATCAGCAACATATTTTGATTGCTTCCAGGATTCGAGGTGCAAGCAAAATATGTAGATTGTTTCCTGTTTTCCCCCTTTGTCCTGCGGACATCTCCCTCCGATGGGGGGAGAACCGTCCCTGCCATCTGTGGCCTGCTGGCTTCGATACGCGCCTGCGGCGCACTCAGCCAGCGTGTAGGACAGGCTTTCCAGCCTGTTTTCGACAAGGGGTTCCAGCCTGTCTTTGTGCCGGACACCTGCTTGTGATTGAGGGAGAACTGTCTTTGCCATCGCGGGGGAAGGCCAGGAAGGGGGTCTCTTCTACGACATTTGCCTGCCCCCCAGGCTTCGCCTTGCCTGGATACTGCCGCCAATCGGGGGTAAAATACGGGCGCATCTTGTCCCGTTCCGATGTATCTCGTCAGGAGGCGTACCAATGACGATGAGACGAATCCCCCTTGCGCTCGCGATGACCGCGGCCGGGCTGCTGTTCGCCCTGACCGCCTGCGCCGCGCCGGCCCCCGCTCCCGCGGCGGCGACCGTTTCTCCTTCCCCTGCGCCGACGGAGACCGTTACCCCCTCCCCGACCGTCACGCCGACGACGACGCCCGTCCCGACCGCTACGGCCACGCCGACCGCGACGGCAATCCCCACCCAGGCGGAACACGCGGCCCGTGAACTGCTCGCCCAATCGCCGCTGCCGAGTGCGGATTTCGTCCCCCTGCCGGGAACCTTCCCGCCGGAAATGACCCCCGTGCCACTGAATTTCTCTGCCGAAGAACGGGATGGCATCCTGCAATGGCTGCGCATCCGCCGCCTGCGGGCTTACGTGGACGCTTCCGGCGGTTTTTCCGAGGCGGATGCCCGCTTGCAGAGCGTGATTCCGGCCCTGCCGGAGACGCTGACGGGGGCGAAAGGCCGCGCCGTCCTGGGTGTTTACGATTACGGGCAACTGGTTGGCTATCAATGGGAGGACGGCGACCTGCTGCCGGTGGCGCGCGTGGTGCCGGGGGAAGGCGAGCATCTCATCGCCGTCACGCCCGCCGACCCGACCGACGAACCGCAGATTTTCTACCTGATTCTGGCGGCGGACGGTACGCCCGAAGCGCTGGTCTCGGCCTTCGAGGGCAACGGGCGCTGGCAAAAGTGGACGCAGATGAGCGACCACATGGCGGAGTTCCCCCTGGACGAGGATTTGCGGGTGCGCCTGGCGCGGGAGGATGAACTCCTGGCGCTGCCGACGGACGTGCCCTTCGTGGCGCTGGCGTGGGACGGCAGTTTGCAGCCCCCGCAGGCGGAAGTCAACGCCTTTGACGTGCAGGGAGCCTCGCTGGGAACCCTCGGCGGGCAACTGGACTGGAAGCAGTGGGTGCTGCGGGATGCGGACAGCGGAGCGGAAATCGCCTGGTATTGGGCGGAGAAACGGCATTGGCTGAGTTTGCAGGCCGGGGTCGAGGTGTACGACCCGCAGGGTACGCCGCTGGGCGTCGTCGAAGGACAACTGGACTGGCGGCGCTGGGTGCTGCGGGACTTCGAGAGCGGGGACGAAATCGCCTGGTACGGGCCGCAGGAACGCCGCTGGGTGAGTTTGCAGGCCGGCGGCGACGACCCGGCCACCGGGGAAGCCCTGGCGCGCCTGCTGGTGGAGCGGCTTGCCCTGTTGGAGAACACCCGTTACGGCCTGCGGGAAAACCGGATTATGGTCGTGGACGAGCATCCGGCGGTGCGAAAGTTCGAGGCAGCCCACGTGGCGGCGGTTGTTCCGACGGAAGAGGCCTGGAGCGGTTTGAAAGTCATGACCCCGCAGGAAGCGCAGGACCGCGGCCTGGATTACAGACCGCTGGCACCGGATGTGAGCGCGGTGGAAATTGCAGACAAGAATCAGTGGGGAGTGGAGGAAAACCAGTTGCTTTACAACGGTGCAGCGGTTGGACGATTTGACGGAAACGCGTTGGCGTTTACCGCCCCGGACGGCACGGAAGTGCGGGTTCTGGTGAACCGCTTGCAGTGGGATTACACGATGACGGATGACGGAGGATACCCGGATATAGACAAGGGGTGGCAGTTTGTACACCAGCGGCTAGTGACGCACTTGCTGGTGCGGGGTGATGCGCCGGAAGGAATAGAAGGCGAGTGGATGAATTGGGTATATCAGGAGGGAGCGTGGTATCAGGTGCCGGAGCCGGAGAATATGGTGGCTTTGTATGAAGGGTTGAAAGCAGGGGAGAGCGTGAACGATATGATGGCGCAATTTCGAGAGAGTTTGCCGGAGGACTGGCAGGATTTGCCGGAGATAGATGAAGCAGTGGTGGATGTTTATCTGGCTCAGCAGGCGCAGGTGTGGGAGAGGGTGAAGGAAAAGTTTGATACGCAAGTTGGGTTTGTGTTCTTGCCAGGTTTCGGAAGTAGGATGTTTAGGTTTATGAGTGCAAGTGGTACTGAAATAAATAGTTGGGGAAGTGATTGGGCTGTCTTCTCGGCATTGAAATTGAACGGTGACAATATACTGGTAAGTGTGCCGTTTTGGCTTGCAACGAGAGGTGGAGGTTATCAGTTGTTAGTGAATTTATTGCTTGATCCAAAATCTCAGGATGAGTTTTTGAAGGCGAATGATTATAATTGGTCTACTGATTTTAACAGTGGAGTGTGGCAAGCTCTTCGGAGTGGGGTTGGTTTAGATGGTGGAAGTTTGGTGTTTATTACTAGTGTTAATGATTGGCAAAGATTACGTAGGGCTGGTTTTGATTATTCTGGAGAATGGGTGGAGAGGAATAATGGCTTGGTGCCGAGAGGGATTGTCGGCGCTGATGGCGAACTGGTGCGGTATTGGAGCGAAAACGCCGAATGGTTGTATCCCAGGGAGATTGGCGGCCTGAGTAGCGGTGAAATCTGGCGGATTGGCACGGCAGACGGCGGCGTGGAGGAGCGGGCCGTGAGCATCGCCAGGTATCATCGTTGGGCCGAGCGCAACCTGATGCCGGTGGTGTGGCTGGTGAGCAATCGGTAGTCCCCCGCCGAATCAAACGGGCCTCACAGGGGATGATGCCGCGTAGGACAAGGCTTTGCCTTGTCCAGATATGCCGGGCGCGGGTTTCCTTCAACGGCTCCTGCTCAGCAGGCGGTGTGCCAGGGCGTGCAGCGCCTCGGCCGCCGCGCCCTGGGGGTTGGCGCGCGCCAGTGCGGCAAGGGCTTCGTCCGTCAGGCGGGCGGCGACATCTTGCGTGTAGTCACGCGCCCCTTCGGC
>DAOTWV010000360.1:0-2448 GCA_034435695.1 Anaerolineales bacterium
CCTGCCGGAACGCTGGCGGGTGCAGATTTCGCCGGTAAGTTTGCTATAATCGTACTGCGTACCATGTACTGAGTACCACGTACCACGTACCATGTACTACGTACCACGTACTACGTACCCGACCAGGCGACCAACAGCCACGGAAAAACACGGAATTGCACGGACTATCAGACCAGGCGACTACCAGACTAAAAGACCAAAAGACTAACAGACTAACCGACTAACCGATTAACAGACTAACCGACCAACAGACCAAGCGACTACATGGAAAAACAAGTTCTAACCTGGGAAGACATTGACCGATTGATTTCCTACCTCCTGCCGCAATTCGATGTGGAATTCGAAGGCATGGTGATGATTACGCGCGGCGGCATCGTCCCCGGCGGGATGCTGGCCGAAGCCATGGGGCTGACGCACATCCTGACGGCAGCGGTGGATTTCCCCGCCGAGTTCGAGCGCCAGAAGAGCGGCCTGTTTGCCTGGCCGTACTTCCTGCAATTCCCCGCCGACGACCTGCTCACCGGGCGGCGCATTCTGGTGGTAGACGATGTGTGGGGTTCCGGGCGCACCATCACCGCCGTCAAGAACCGCATTTCGGCGGCCGGCGGCCTGCCCTACACCTGTGTGCTGCACTTCAACCCCTACCGCAACCTGTTCGGCAGCGCCCGCCCCGACTACTACGCCGAAGTTACCAGCGCCTACGTCATTTACCCCTGGGAAATCGACCGCGGCCCCGACCGGGTGCTGAACACCTCCCCCGCTGGTTGAGCCTGGAGGCCTCTATGTTCCCCAAAACCGTCGCCTTCCTCGACCTGGGCACCAATTCTGCCCGCCTGATGATGGTGCGCATCGAACCCGACCAGACGTTCACCATCTTGAGCGACCAGAAAGAGGTGGTGCGCCTGGGTGAAGGGGAATTCGCCGACCAGCGGTTGCGCCCGGAGGCCATGCAGCGCACCATCGAGGTGTGCCGCCGCTTTGGGGATATGGCGCGCGCCTATCGGGCGGATGAACTCATCGCCGTTGCCACCTCGGCGACGCGTGAAGCCCGTAACCAGGAAGAATTCCTGCGGCGCATGAAGCAGGAAGCCGGCATCGAGATGCGCGTCATCTCCGGGCGCGAGGAAGCGCGCCTGATTTACCAGGGAGTCGTCAGCGGTATCCACCTGGGGGAGCAGCAAGGCGTGTTCATTGACATCGGCGGCGGCAGCACCGAGGTTATCCTGGGGGGACAGCACGATTACGAATACCTGGATTCGCTCAAACTGGGCGCTATCCGCCTGACCACGCTCTTTTTCTTGCCCGGCGAGAACGCCCCGGTTGCACCGGCGCGCTACGCCCTCTTGCAGCAGTACGTGCGCAACGCGGCCGTGCTCACCATCCAGCGCCTGAAAGACAAACCCATCGACCAGGCCTGGGGCAGTTCGGGAACCATCGAGAACCTGGCTGACCTCGCCATCCAGCACTTCTACAACCGCAAGCGCAACCGCGACGATGTGATGACCCGCGACCAACTGGACGCGGTAGTCGAATTGTTGTGTTCCCTGCCGCTGGAGGAGCGCCGCAAACTGCCGGGCATCAACCCGCGGCGCGCCGACATCATCGTCGGCGGCGCGGCCATCATCCACACCCTGATGCACGAACTGAACCTGCCGGAAATCCACATCAGCAGCCGCGGCCTGCGCGATGGGCTGCTGGTGGACTACCTGGCGCAGCACGCCCCGCAGGGCTTCGTCAGTTTGCCGGTGCGCGAGCGCAGTGTGCTGCAACTGGGGCGCGCCTGCCGTTTCGATGAACCGCACGCCAACCACGTGGCCGCCCTGGCGCTGGAACTGTGGGATGCAGCCGCCGAACTCGGCCTGCACAATTTGAATCCCCGCTACCGGGAATTACTGCGCTATGCCGCCCTGCTGCACGATGTGGGCACCTTCCTGGCGTACAGCAACCATCAGGCGCATTCCTACTACCTGATTCGCAACAGCGACCTGCTGGGCTTCAACCAGACCGAAATCGCGCTGATGGCCGCCGCGGCCTACTTCCATCGTAAACGCTACCCCTCCAAAAAACACCCCGAATTTGCCGCCCTGGACAAGAAAAGCCGTCGTGCAGTGCGCGTCATGGCGATGATGCTGCGCATTGCCGAGAGCCTGGACCGCAGTCACGCTTCGGCGGTGCAGCACGTGCGCATGGAGCGCCCCGGCAAGCGGCGGGTGCGCCTGCTGCTGGAAGCCGAACAGGATTGTCAACTGGAAATCTGGGGGGTGCAGGCGCACACGCGCGCCTTCGAGAAGACTTTTGGGCTGAAACTGGAGGTCGCACAGGCGTCCGAAAAATGACCTGGCAGGAATTGTTGATTGACTTGCGCGCCGCGGTGCACACCCGGCATCCCGCCGCCCTGGAAGCGGCGCTGGAACGCGTGGCCGCTCATCCCGAACTGGCCGCCAACGG
>DAOTWV010000361.1:0-4176 GCA_034435695.1 Anaerolineales bacterium
CCGCCTACCATACCGAAACCCCCGAAATCCCCCCGGAAATCCTGGCGCTGCTGGTGGGCTGGGAGGAATGACGGCGGATGACGGACGACGGGCACGGACGACAGACCACGGACGACAGACGACGGAGAGCACCTTATGACGCACACCCTCATCAAAAACGGCACCCTGATTACCGCCGCCGAAACCTTCCAGGCGGATATCCTCATCGAGGGCGAGCGCATCGCGGCCATCGGTCAGAACCTCAGCGCCCCCAATGCCGAAATCGTGGATGCGGAGGGCAAGTTCCTCATGCCCGGCGGCGTGGACGCCCACACCCATTTCGACCTGGAGATGTTCGGTACGGTTTCCTCGGACGACCATTACACCGGGCACAAGGCTGCCGCTTTTGGCGGCACCACCACCGTGATGGATTTCGTCGTCCAGAACCCCGGCAGCACCTTCCGGCAGGATGTGGAGGCCTGGCGGCGCAAGGCCGAAAAGGCCGCCATTGACTACGCCTTCCACATGAACCTGACGCACTTCGACTCCCAGGTGGCCGCCGACATCCCCTCCCTGCGGGAGATGGGCATCACCACCCTCAAAGTGTTCACCGCCTACAATGGCCGCCTGCGCCTGGACGACGAGAGCATCTTCCGTGCCCTGCGCATAGCCAAAGAACACGGCATGCTGGTCATGCTGCACGCCGAAAACGGCGATGTCATCGAACTCCTGACGCGCGAAGCCCTGGCCGCCGGGCACACCACCCCGGAATGGCACGCCCTCACGCGTCCCCCCGAAGGGGCTGCCGATTCCATCCTGCGGGTGGGCGGTATGGCCGCACACCTGGGGGCGCCGCTTTACATCGTCCACATGAACACCGCCTGGGGGGTGGACATCCTGCACTACCTGCGGGGACAGGGCGCACCTGTCATGGGCGAGACCTGTCCGCAATACCTGTTTTTCACCATCGAAGACCTGCGTCGTCCCGATGGCGCCAAATGGATTTGCTCGCCTCCCATGCGCACCGCGGCCGATAACGCCCGCCTGTGGCAGGCGCTGGAGCAGGGCATCCTGCAAACCGTGGGCACTGACCACTGCCCCTTCTTCTTCGACGGCACGAAACCCATCCTCTACGAGGGGCAGCCTGTCGCTATCCCCGGCAAGGAATTGGGGCGCGGCGACTTCACCAAAATCCCCAACGGCCTGCCGGGTGTGCAGGACCGTCTGCCGGTCATGTGGACGGAGGGCGTGGTCAAGGGACGCATCACGCCCAATCAGTTCGTGGCTTACCATGCCACCAACCCGGCCAAAATCTTCGGGCTGTATCCCCGCAAAGGGGCGCTGATTCCCGGCGCGGATGCCGATATCGTCATCTGGGACCCGCAGAAACGCGTGCGGTACGGGGTAGCACACTCCCACCAGCGCACTGATTACAACCTGTACGAAAACTGGGAACTGACCGGCTACCCGGAGAAAGTCTTCCTGCGCGGGCACCTCATCGTGGATGGAGAGCGCTGGCTGGGACGCCGCGGCATGGGGCAATACCTGCCCCGTCAGCCGGGCGCCTTGCTGTGACCCCGCCCCAGGGTAAATTCATGCGTGCAATTCGTGAATATTTTCGTGTAATTCGTGGATATTTTTGTGCAATTCGTGAATATTTTCGTGTAATTCGTGGATATTTTCGTGCAATTCGTGGATATTTTCGTGCAATTCGTGGAAATTTGTGAAAATGGAATTTCTCAACCCTCACCTTGAGCCTTTTCGCCCGTATCTGGGCAAAACCTGGCGCGGTACCGCCATTGGTGAGGGCGCGCCCAAAGTGCAAGACATCTCGCATTGGGAACGTGCCCTGAATGGACAGGCCATCCGCATCCTGCACTCCCTCAACAACGGCGAATACGGCGGCGAAACCATCCTGATGTGGGATGAAGCCGCCGAAAGCCTGACCTACTACTACTTCACCACGGCTGGCTTCTACACACATGGCAGCATGCGCATCGAAGGGGAAACCTTCATCAGTCGCGAAGAAGTCAGCGGCAATGCCGAGGGTATCACCGTGGTAGAGGCCATTGGCCGCCTGTTGCCTGATGGGCGTATGGAGAGTCGTTCTCGCTACCTGCAAAATGGCGTGTGGGTAGAGGGCCACGCTTTCGTGTACGAAGAAGACCCGCTGGCCAAAGTCATTTTCCGCTGAGGAGCCCTCCTTGCAATTGAGTTCATCGCGCTTTTCTACCCCTGGATGGTGGGGGTTTTCCCTGCTGGGGTTACTGCTCCTGTGGGGAGGCATGTTGTGGGTTGGGACGCGTCTGCCGGTATTGCTTTCACTGCCAGTCTGGTGGCCGCAGGGTAGTCTCTCGCTGCTGGTAGACGTCTTCTCCTGGCCGTATGCCTTTGGGCTGGTGACCCTTGTCCTGGGAGTCCTCCTCACAGCCCCTGTACGCGCCCCGCACCTGCCTGCTCTGTGGGGAACCAACCTTCCTTTGTTGTTTGGGGGGATGCTGGCAGTGTTTGCCGGAGACCCGTTGACGCTGGCGCTTGCCTGGGCGCTGCTGGACGCGATTGAATTGACTCTGTTGCTTACCAGCCTGCGTAGCAGCAAAGGGCGGGAACGCGTGGTGGCAGTCTTTACGGCGCGCCTGGGGGGCATTCTGTTGCTTTTGTGGGGCGCGGTGCAGGGCGGCGAGCATACATTCGTTGCTTTGCCGAGAGATGCCAATGTGGTGCTGTTGATGGCAGTTGCCATGCGTCTGGGGGTTTTCCCTTTGCATGTGCCATTTCTGCAAGATGAGCCTGCCCTGTGGCGCGGACTGGGCACCACGTTGCGCCTGGTGACGCCGCTTGCCAGTCTGGGGGTGCTTGCACATGTGGCGCGAGCCGGGGTTCCCCCGCAATGGGCGCTGCCGCTTTCGACGCTGGCCTGGCTGGCTGGTCTCCTTGGGGTGCTGGGGGTATGGACTGCCAAAAGTGAACTGGCTGCCCGCCCTTTCTGGGTGCTGGCGTGCAGTGCGCTGGCTGTAGGGGCTGCGTTGCGTGCCGCCCCGTCTGCAATTTTGGCCTGGGGAAGTCTCATGTTGCTGGATGGGGGGATGCTTTTCCTGGCCGATTTACGGGAGCGCCGTTTTCTCTGGTTGCCGCTGATAGCCGTTGCTCTGTTGCTTGGGCTACCCTTCACTCCGGGCTGGGTTGGTGCTCAGGGCTACCTGCGGCCTCTCACGGCCGGTTCCTTGCTGTGGATGCTGGTGCACATCGGCTTGACTGCTGGATTCATCCGGCATTTGTGGCCTGGGCGGAAGCACCGCGCTGTTACCGTATTGGAGAGGCTGGCTTATGTTGTCGGTTTGTGTCTGCTGATGGCTGGCGCGTGGCTGGTCGGGCTGCCCTGGAAATGGTGGCATCCTTTGGGGAGCGGCCTGCATCTGTCGGGATTTGCACTGGCTGGTGTGGCCTTGTGGGCAGGCAAGCGGTTGGACCTGACCCGCCTGCCGGAATGGAATGCACCGCTGGCTTCCGTAGTGCGCTTTCTCTCGCTGGATTGGCTGTATGGCGCGGGATGGCGCGCCTACCGACTGCTGGCGCAGTCTGTCTCTTTTCTGGTGCTCATCCTGGAAGACGAAGGCGGCCTGTTGTGGATGTTCTTCTTGCTGCTCGTGGTGGTAGCCGCCTTGAGCGCCCGCTTCCCCGGAGGGTTGCTGCCGTGATTGCCTGGGCTGCCGTGGTGTTGCTGGTGATTTGTGGGTTGTATTTACTGGCTGTACAAGACCACCGCCTTGCGTTGCTTGCTGTGGGGGTACAGTATGCCGGGGCGGCGTTGCTGGTGGGAACCATGTGGCCGTTTGCGATGGCCGTTTCCCGTGTTGTGAGTGGGTGGATGGCGGTCGCAATACTGCTTGTCTCCATACGTCAATCTTCAGCAGGCGATGACCCGCTGGCAGCCAATCCTGGTGGACAGATTTTTCGTCTTTTGACGGCGGTGTTGGTGCTTCTGGCTACTGTCTCGCTGCTTGAGCCGGTAGCGCGCGTCATACCAGGCATTCCCCTGCTGCCTTTGTTAGGAGCGATGTGGCTTGTAGGCAACGGCTTGCTGCAGATGGGGTTTTCGTTGCACCCCCTGCGCACTGTCCTGGCCTGGTTGACCACGCTGACAGGGTTCGAACTGGCATACGCGGCAGTAGAACGTTCCATACTGATGGCCGCCTT
>DAOTWV010000362.1:0-4783 GCA_034435695.1 Anaerolineales bacterium
TTACGCCCCAGCCACCGATACCATCATGCTCAGCAGCACCCTGGATTCCCCGGACGTGCCGCGCAGCGTGGTCGAATTCGTACTGTACCATGAGATGCTGCACAAAGCCCTCGGCGTGCGTATAGCCAACGGGCGGCGTTACGCCCACACTGCCGAATTCCGCCGCCGGGAGCGGCTCTTCGAGCAATACGCCGAAGCCCAGGCCGTGTTGCAGTCCCTTTCCCTGACCGAAGATTGATACCCCCGCCCGAAGCCAGCAGGCCGCAGGAATGGCAGATGTCCGCAGGACAGAGGGGGGAAAAGCGGGACAACTGGCAAGCAGTTGTCCAACAAGGGCATGCAAATGTCGTGCCTCTGGCCTTTCCCCGCGGGGCGCATCATAGCGACAGGCTGGAAAGCCTGTCCTACTCCATAGGGGCAGGGATGATTCTCCCCCCCATCGAGGAGAGATGTCCGCAGGCAGAGGGGGAAAAGCGGGACAACTGACGGGCAGTTGTCCAACAAGGGCACGTAAATGTCGTACCTCCTGACCTTCCCCCGCGGGGCACATCATAGCGACAGGCTGGAACCTCCTTGTCGGTGGCAGACGCCTGTCCTGCAAGCAGGCCGAAGCCTGTACCCTGAAGGGGTGTTCATATCCGGCAGAAAGACAGGCTGGAAAGCCTGTCCTACTCCACAGGGGCAGGGATGATTCTCCCCCCATCGAGGAGAGATGTCCGCAGGACAGAGGGGGAAAACAGGAAACAACCTGCATCTTTTGCTTGGGAGCACTAAAGATATGTTGGTCAGTAGAACGCGGATAACGCTGGTGCCGCTGATATCCGCTGGTTGTGTTGGTTTTCGCCGCTTCGTTGGCCGTATGTGCGAGAATCTGCGTCAAATCTGCGGTATCTGCGTTCCGTTGTGCCAGGCATACCGCGATTCACCAACAACGTTTTCGTGTTCCCCCCCCAGGTTGTACAGGCCGGACGCGGATAGCGCGGATGTACGCGGATTTGTACAGGGAAGCCGCGCTTGCCCTCATCAAAACCTTTGGGGAACCAGATTCCCCAACAACCTGTTCGGACTTCCAGTGAGGGGGCAATTCCGTTGTGGAAAAAATGCCGCGTGTGTGCATACCCGTGTGCAGATTCCTTCCTTGCCATGCAGATTAGGGTACAATCAAACAGTATGAGCAGATATGCGTGGATTGCCTATAACCCGGCGGCAGGGCGTTTTCCCTCCCGCATGTTGACTGAACGCGCGGCGCGCGTGCTGGAAATGGCGCACTGGCGTACCCACCTGGTGCAAACCCGGAGCGGGGCGCACATCACCGAACTGGCTGCCCAGGCTGTGCGTGCCGGGGCAGATGTGTTCATCGTGGTAGGCGGGGATGGTTCACTTAACCACGCTTTGCCGCCGCTGCTGCATTCGCAGACCGCGCTTGCGGTGCTGCCAGGGGGAACGGCCAATGTATGGGCGCAGGAAATCGGCCTGCCAGGCCTGACGTGGACGCGCTGGCTGGCGCTGGAGCATTCGGCACGCCTGCTGGCGCGGGGACGCATCCAGGCGGTGGATGTGGGACTGTGTAACGGCCAGCCGTTTTTGTTGTGGGGAGGGGTGGGGCTGGACGGGTTCATCGTGCATCGCATCGAACCGCGCAAGCCGTGGGAGAAACACTTTGCCGTGTTGCAGTATGCCACTGCGGCGGTGATGCATCTGCCCCGTTGGCGCGGCCTGCCGCTACGCGGTGAGGTGGATGGGCAGCGTATTGCGGGACGTTTCATCATGGCTGTGGCCAGCAACATCCGCCTGTATGCCGGCGGTCTGATGGCGATTTCGCCGCAAGCCCGCCTGGATGACGGGCAAATGGATTTGTGGCTGTTTGCCGGAGATACGCCGCTGGATGCCGCCCGGCATGCCTTCGATGTGTGGGCAGGGCGGCACGTGGCTTCGGCACTGGCGCGGCGCATCGTCTGCCGGGAGTTCGTATTGCGCTCAGAAGAGCAACTTTACCTGCAATTGGACGGCGAACCGGTGCAGGCCGGGGGCGAAATCCGCATGCAGGTGCAGCCCCAGGCGCTGCGCGTGCTGGTGCCTGCAGAAATGCCGGCCGAGTATTTCGTGCAACCCGCACTGGAAAACAGCGTATCGATGTTCGTGTGATACCCTCCGTTGCCGTCAGGACAATGCCTTTTGCCAAACCCTGTATGTCCCTTGTAGAGGAAAGCCGTATGCAAAAATTACAACACTACCTGAAGACACACCCTCTGGCACTTTTGCTGCTGTGTCTGCCGCTGGCGCTGCTGGCGGAATACGGACACTGGGGTTCCCTGTGGGTTTTTCTGCTCTCTGCGGTTGGAGTTATCCCCATGGCGGA
Organism: Anaerolineales bacterium; assembly: GCA_034435695.1. GTDB lineage: Bacteria > Chloroflexota > Anaerolineae > Anaerolineales > DRKV01 > DRKV01. The sequence continues at coordinate 2,360 of DAOTWV010000362.1, forward strand.
GTACATTGGCGAATCAACCGAAGCGCTGGCAGCCTATACCAGCCCGCGGGTAGGTGGTCTGTTGAATGCCACTCTGGGTAACGCAGCAGAATTGATTATCACAATCGTGGCCATCCGGGAAGGGTTGCTGGAACTGGTCAAAGCCTCCATCACGGGGTCTATTTTGGGCAACCTGTTGCTGGTGCTGGGGATGGCTTTTTTGCTGGGCGGCCTGAAAAATGGTCTGCAGACCTTCGAGCAGCGCAATGCGACGCGCAACGCCATTTTGCTGGTGCTGGCAGTGCTGGCGCTGCTCATTCCTTCGGTGCTCAGCCATGCCATTGGGCCGGAAGGCAGCCCGCAGGTGGAAACCCTGAGCCTGGGAGTAGCCGGGGTGATGATTGTGTTGTATGCGCTGGCATTGATTTACGGTTTTCGCGCCCAGGGGATGCCGCTGGCACACCAGCCCTCCGATGGGGATGTGGTGCACGAGCCTGACTGGTCTATCCGCAAGGCGGTGCTGGTATTGGCGGCATCCACGATTGGGGTGGTGGTGCTGAGTGAATTGCTGGTCGGCGCCGTGGAAGCGGTGGTTGCAGGATTTGGGGTCTCGGAGTTTTTCCTGGGGGTCATTCTCATTCCTGTGGTGGGGAATGTAGCCGAGCATCTGGTGGCGGTGGAAGTAGCGCTGGCCAATAAAATGGAACTGAGCGTGGAGATTGCCATTGCCTCCAGTTTGCAGATTGCCCTCTTCGTCGCCCCTGTGCTGGTGTTCATCAGCCTGGCGATGGGGAATCCGCTGCAACTGATTTTCAACCAATTCGAGTTGCTGGCGTTGATTGCCGGCGTGCTGGTGGTGGCGCTGGTATCCGCCGATGGCGAATCGAACTGGCTGGAAGGGGCCGAATTGCTGGCTGTGTACATCATTCTGGGGCTGGCTTTCTTCCTGTTACCGGGTTGAGAAGGCAGAGATGCAGAAATACTGGCGCGGCGTGATGCTGGGAGCGTTTGGGGCGCTGCTTTTAGGGTGCGGTTTATTTTTGGGATTGTGGAGCAGCCGCGGGGATGCCGCTCCGCCGCCGGCCCCCGTGGGGGTGACCGTTATTCCTTTACCCAGTGCGACCTTTACAGCGGTTCCCGTTCCCACGGCTTCTTCCATTCCCCCAACGGTGTTGCCGCCCTCGCCCCCGGCGGGGACGATTGTCCCAGGGGCGTTTGTCCAGATTCAAGGCACAGCCGGGGAGGGGCTGCGTCTGCGGGCTGCACCCGGCCTGCAGGGCGCGGTCAACTACCTGGGGCTGGAGGCCGAGGTTTTCGAGGTGCAGGATGGCCCTGTGCAGGCGGATGGGTACACCTGGTGGTATCTGGTGGCGCCTTTCGATGCTACCAAACAGGGATGGGCTGCATCCAATTATCTGCAAGTGGTACAATCCCCCTGATATTTTTTCTGGAGGTAAGATAACCTGATGGGTGCTTTACGACCGACGGGCATTACTGCCGACCGTACCAGTGGCGTGATGACCATTACCTGGAACGATGGCGTTACGGCCACATACCCCTTTGCGTTGCTGCGCAACGCCTGTCCATGCGCCGAGTGCCGCGGCGGGCATGAGAATATGACCCCTGACCCTACACCGGATATGTTTGAAATCCCCGTGATGGATGCACGCGCCACGCGTTTACAAGACATCGAGGCGGTGGGGAATTATGCTATTGTGCTCATCTGGGAAGATGGTCATCGGTATGGCATTTTCAACTGGCACTATCTGCGTGCTTTGTGGGAGCAGTCGCAAGAGTATGGAAAATCCGCTTGATGAAATTTTTTCGTTTGCCGAGCATGCCTACATTCGTCAACAGGCGGAAGATGCATTGTTGCGTTGCCTGGAGCAGGGGACGCTTTTCCCTGTGCAGATGTTGGTAGAAGACCTGGTGCTTTCCGGGGCGCATTCGGTAGGGGCGTTGAACGAATTGCTCAACGAGGCTGAAAGTCACCACAGCCAGATACAGGATGACTTGCAGCGCGTCTACCTTGCTTTGCAAGGGCGACTGGAAAGCCAGTATGGAGTGGATTTGCGCACGCTGGCTGAAGACCCCCTCGTACTGGTTTCCTGGCCGGTAGGGCGCTTTCAGAGACAGTTGGAGGCGCATGCCGAGGCCGATGCCATCATGGATGCTATCCTGGGGGCGCGGCAGACATTGGAAGACCTGACGGCGCGCATGCACCTGTTGCGCGCCGCTATGGCTTATGTGGAAGACTGGCTGTGGGGCATGGCGCGGCAGTGGATGCAGGAGAGTTTGCCATCCCTGCCTGGAGGCGCTTCTGTGCCAAAGACGTACATTCAGTGACGGGACTTAGGTTATAAAAACGCAACGTAAGGATGTCATTCTGAGGAGCGAAGCGACGAAGAATCTGACGCTTTTTGTGACGAAACGGGAGATTCTTCG
>DAOTWV010000363.1:0-3414 GCA_034435695.1 Anaerolineales bacterium
TTTGATAAAGTACGCCGCGAATTGGGTTTCGAAGCCCAGTTTACGTTGGATGACGGCATCCGCGAGGTGCTGCACGCCCTGCGTCAGGGCATCATCCAAAATCCGCAGGAAGCGCGCTACCGCAACGCCCGCTTCATCGTGCGGTAGAGAAAACGGACGACAGACCACGGACGACAGACCACGGACAACAGACTACGGACGACCCGACCAGGCGACTACCCGACTAATCGACTAAGCGACTAAACGACCAGGCGACCAGGCGACTAAGCGACCAGGCGACTAAGCGACTACCTGACTAAGCGACCAGGCGACCAGGCGACTAAGCGACCAGGCGACTGACAGACTACCCGACTACCCGACCAGGCGACTAACAGACTACCCCAACTACCAAGGAGGTTTCCCTTATGCCCAAAAAAGCCCTCATCAGTGGAATCACCGGCCAGGATGGTTCATATCTGGCTGAATTGCTGCTGGCCAAAGGATACGAAGTCCATGGCGTCATGCGGCGCTCCAGTACCTTCAACACCCGCCGCATTGACCATATTTACCGCGACCCGCACGGGAACGGCGACCAGGTGCGTTTTTACCTGCATTACGGTGACCTGACCAGCACCGGCAGCCTGGAAAACATCATTTACGAAGTGCAGCCGGATGAAATCTACAACCTGGGTGCACAAAGCCACGTGCGCGTCAGTTTCGACTTACCGGAATACACCGGCAACGTGACCGGCCTGGGAGTCATCCGCATTCTGGAAGCCATTCGGCGCACCGGTGTGAAGACGCGCTTCTATCAGGCCTCCACCAGCGAACTCTTTGGGAGCGCCAAACCCCCGCAAAGCGAGAAAACCCCCTTTGAGCCGCAGAGTCCCTACGCGGCCGCCAAAGCCTATGGGTTCTGGGTCACCCAGAATTATCGCAACGCCTACAAGATGTTTGCCTGCAACGGCATCCTCTTCAACCACGAATCTCCGCGCCGCGGTGAGACTTTCGTCACCCGCAAGGTAACGCGTGCCGTGGCTGCTATCGTTGCTGGAAAGCAGAAACACCTGTACATGGGCAATCTGGATTCCCGCCGTGATTGGGGGTATGCCCCGGAGTACGTCGAGGCCATGTGGATGATGCTGCAGCACGACGAGCCGCTCGACCTGGTGATTGGCACCGGGGAGGCCCACACCGTGCGCGAATTCCTGGAAGAAGCCTTCGGCTACGTGGGGCTGGATTATCAGGAATATGTGCGCATAGACCCCAAGTATTTCCGCCCCACCGAGGTGGATTACCTGCTGGCAGATGCCACCAAGGCGCGCGAAATCCTGGGCTGGGAGCCGCGTGTACGCTTCCACGAACTGGTGCGCATCATGGTGGATGCCGATATGGAATTGCTGGGACTGGAGCCGCCCGGCGAAGGCAAGCGCATTTTGGATGAAAAATTTGGCGACTGGCACGATTGGAAAGACCAGACGATTAGCATGGAACGGTAGGGGAAGGCGGAATGCAGAATGCTGAATGCGGAATGTAGAAGGCAGAATGCAGAATGCAGAAGGCAGAATGCAGAATCTCCCCTGAAGGCCATCATTGACAAGGAGCGTATGTATGGAGAAGAAGTACCCTGACCCTAAAGAATTTTGGGCTGGCAAGCGTGTGTGTGTGACCGGCGGTGCCGGCTTCCTCGGTTCGTTTGTCCAGGAGGTGCTGCGCGAGCGTGGCGCAACCGAAATTTTCATTCCCACCATCGAAAAATACGACCTGACCCAACTGGATGCCATCCGTCGGATGTTGGACGATGCCAAACCGGACATCGTCATTCACCTGGCGGCACTGGCAGGCGGCATCGGCGCCAACCGCGCCCGCCCGGCAGAGTTTTTCTACAAAAACCTGATGATGGGCGTCCCGCTGATGCACGAATCCTGGGCGCGCGGGGTCAGCAAATTCGTCGCTATCGGCACGATTTGCGCCTACCCCAAGTTTACCCCGGTGCCCTTCAAGGAAGAAAACTTGTGGGATGGCTACCCTGAAGAGACCAATGCACCCTATGGCCTGGCGAAGAAGATGCTCCTTGTACAGGCGCAGGCTTATCGCGAGCAATACGGCTTCAATGCCATCTATCTGTTGCCGGTCAACCTGTATGGCCCGCGAGATAACTTCGACCTGGAGACCTCCCACGTCATCCCGGCGCTCATCCGCAAAATGGTGGAAGCCCAGGAACGCGGCGACAAGCAAGTGGTGTTGTGGGGCGACGGTTCTCCTACGCGTGAATTTTTCTATGCTGGCGATGCTGCGCGCGGCATTGTCATGGCCGCAGAGCGTTATAACGGCCCTGAACCGGTCAACCTGGGGTCGGGTATGGAAATCAGCATCAAAGACCTGGCTGAATTGATTGCCCGTCTGACTGGCTTCGAAGGTGAAATCGTGTGGGATACCAGCAAACCCAACGGCCAGCCGCGCCGCCGTCTGGATGTGACGCGCGCCAAAGAATACTTTGGCTTCGAAGCCCAAATGCCCTTCGAAGAAGGCCTGCGCCGCACGATTGCCTGGTTCCGCGAAAATCGTCACCGCTTGTAAGCCTCCCCTGACACCTGACACCTGTCACCTGATACTCATGAACCAACCCGTCATTCTCAAACCTTCCCGCGGCTGGGTTGCCCTCAACCTGAAAGACCTGTGGCAATACCGGGAACTGGTCTTCTTTTTGACCTGGCGCGATGTCCTGGTGCGCTACAAGCAGACTGTGTTGGGGGCGGCCTGGGCTGTCTTGCAGCCGCTCATCAACATGGTGGTGCTTTCGGTTATCTTTGGTAACCTGGCGGGCATGTCCTCCGAGGGATTCCCGCGCCCGGTGTTTACTTTTTCGGCGCTGTTGCCCTGGGGATTGTTTTCCAAGGCGCTCAGCGATGCGGGACGTTCCATGCTTGCCAGCCGCACGATGATTACCAAAGTGTACTTCCCGCGTCTGATTGTGCCGCTTTCCAAGGTGCTGGGCGGGCTGGTGGATTTTGCCATCGCCTTCGTGGTGTTACTGGGAATGATGTGGTTTTATGGCATTCTGCCCACCTCTGCCATCTGGACCCTGCCGCTTTTTCTGGTGCTGGCAATGGTTACAGCGTTAGGCGTGGGCTTGTGGCTTTCGGCGCTCAACGTGATGTACCGCGATATTGGCTACATTCTGCCTTTCCTGACCCAGTTGTGGCTGCTGATTACCCCGGTGGCCTACTCAGCCTCCGAAGTACCGGAGAAGTGGCGTCTGGTGTATGCCCTCAACCCCATGGCCGGCGTGGTCGAAGGGTTCCGTTGGGCGCTGCTGGGGACGCAGCAACCGGAATTGACCCCCTTGCTGGTCTCGGCGGGAATTTCGGTGCTGATGTTGATTAGCGGCCTGTTTTACTTCCGCCGCATGGAGCGTACTTTTGCCGATATGGT
>DAOTWV010000364.1:0-12777 GCA_034435695.1 Anaerolineales bacterium
GCGTTGGCCGCGCCGAGCAGCAGCGAAAGCAGCAGAATGTGCCAGAACTGGATATGTCCCGTCCAGGTGAGCGCGGCCAGAGCAATTGCCATGACCATGAACCACGTCTGGGTGAAAACGATGAGATTGCGACGGGGAAAACGGTCTACCAGTACGCCCATGAAAAGTGAAAACAGCAATACAGGCAGGAAATTGGCGAAGGTGACCAGCCCCAGGCTGGTTTGCGAACCGGTAATGCGATAGACCAGCCATTGCAGGGCGGTGGATTGCATCCACGTGCCGATGACGGAAATCAACTGCCCGAAGAAGAACAGGCGGAAATTGTGGTGCCGCATGGCACGCAATGCGGAGGGTGTGGATAGTGAAATTTGCATGAAACCTTTTTTCAGTCTCTCCGTGGGGACAATTTCAGACCCCGAAGGGCAAGCCATCGGGGTCTTTGGGTTGCAATCAAAGAATGCAGGCTGTTTTCTATCCCCCCTCTGTCCTACGGGCATTTTTCCCCGATGGGGGGAGAGCCGTCCCTGCTACCGGTGGCCTGCTGGTTCGATATGCTCCTGCAGTGCACGCTACCAGCATAACAGGGCAGGCTTTTCAGATACCTGCGGAGGAAGGCCAGGAAGGGGGGACTTCTACGACATTTGCTTGCACCCTTTTTTGGGGTGGAGATTGGCTATTAGATGATTGTCTATTATAATACCACAAAAAAACAGGCGGCATGCAGCCGCCTGTGGTGTGGCATCAGGCAGCGGGCATATCTTCGGCGCCTGGAAGCCGGTCTGCCAACAGATGGGGCTTGTGAATGAGAGTTGGCAAGCATTGTGGGCAGATGTGCAAAGTTTTTCCCTGGTAGTGAAGGGTGAGCAGGGGCGCTTCTTGTTCGCTGCGTTGACAATTGAAACAGTGCATGAGTGACCTCCGAGGTATGATTTCCCCTTATTGTACCCTACAAGGTACAATAAGGCATTCTTGCCTGTGGGCAATAGCGAAATGGAAGGAAGAAACATGAACAAAGGTATTTTGGCGGCGCTGGGCGCATACGTTATCTGGGGGGTGTTTCCTGTTTACTGGAAACAGGTGCATCAAGTACCCGCCCTGGAGATTTTAGGGCATCGCATTGTGTGGTCGCTGTTTTTTATGTGTGCGGTACTGGTGGTCACAGGGGAATGGGCGGTTTTTCGGAAGACGATGCGCCGCAAGGAAATATGGCGCACGTACATACTGGCTGGCGGGTTGTTGGCGGTGAACTGGTTCACCTACATTTGGGCGGTCAATGCCGGCTTTGTCGTGGAAGCCAGTCTGGGGTATTTCATCAATCCCCTTTTCAGCGTGCTGTTGGGGGTGGTTTTCCTCAAGGAACGGTTGCGCCGCGGGCAAGCCGTGGCGGTGGGATTTGCTGCCGCCGGTGTGCTGTACCTGACTTTTGGGTACGGCGCGCTCCCCTGGGTGGCGCTTGTGTTAGCCGGGTCGTTTGGCATTTACGGCCTGGTCAAAAAAACCTCGCCCCTGGATGCTCGCCAGGGACTGACGATGGAGATGAGTGTGCTGTTCTTCCCTGCTCTGGCCTATCTGCTCTGGCTGGAAAGTCAGGGGGTAGCGGCTTTTGGGCACCAGAATTGGCAAACCACGCTTTTGTTGGGGTTTGCAGGGGTGGTAACGGCGGTACCGCTGCTGATGTTTGGCGCGGCTGCACGCAGTATTCCCTTGTCTATGGTCGGATTCCTGCAGTATCTGGCTCCCACCTTGCAATTTCTGATTGGGGTTTTCGTCTATCATGAACCGTTCCCTGTAGAGCGCTTGCTGGGGTTCAGCCTGGTGTGGGCCGGGTTGCTGGTGTATGCTCTGGAGGGGTGGTGGGTGGCTGGCCGTCAGATGCGTCGGCGAATGTTTTCTCCCAGCGATTGAAACGGCTAGACCGTGGGACGCACATGGAAGCCGTGAAATTCTCCTGTGGCGGGAAGCCACTCTGCCTCAACTGTGCGTACCCAGGCTGAGCGTGGGCCGCGGTGCAGGGCCTGAAGCAGGGCTTCCAGCGCCGGGCGCGTTCCCTCTGCGGTGACTTCCACCTTGCCGTTCCAGCGGTTGCGTACCCAGCCGACGACCTCGAGCGCGGCAGCGCGTTGCTGGACAAAATAGCGAAAGCCCACTCCTTGCACGCGACCTTCCACAAAAGCATGCAGGCGAAAAGTATCGTTCATGGTACCTCCTTCTGCGCGCGGTAAGCATGGAGCAGGGCCTCCCAAAGCGTCTGGGCCTGTTCTTCGATTTCTGGAGAAATGGGGATATCGGCAGGCTTCAGGCGGGCATCCGGGCGCACCTGCTGCCACAAGCGAGGCGTTGGAGACGGCCTGTTTAGCCAGGCGTACATCGAGGGGAGCACCCTGTGTGGATGTTCCACCAGGTCGGCATAGCGGCACAAGCGTATGCGGGAATCCGCTGCCAGGTTTTGGGCGAGGAACAGGGCATTGCGAGCATACCAGAAGAGGACTGCGGCGTCGTAGGGGTTCATTTGTTCGGAATAATGACGCTGTACCAGGGCGCGCACATGGTCAGGTACACCCTCATTGCGCCAGTTCCCCGGTTCCCCCTGGGCAATGGGGCGCAAATCTTCTATGCCATTGCGCATGCCGAATTTTTGCAGGTTTGAGCGGGCAACATTGCGGTAATGCCGGAACATCCACACGGCCTTGCTGTGGGGGATGGCATCCAGCCAGTGTCGGGCGTGTTGTGATTCTACTAAGGGTTTGAGTACTTGAAAAGATGCGCGCGATTTGCTGAGTAGATGGCGCACCTGGGAGGCTTCCCGCAGGCGCAAAGGGGCTTCCGGCCGGGTGAGAATACTCGCTTCCTGATAGGTTTGGGTGTTCCAGTCTTGCTCGAAAATTTGCAACAAGAGCGTGGTGCCGGAGCGCTGGCAGCCAAAAATGAAAAGTATTGGCTGGTGTGCAGGGGGCAAGCGCAGCCTCAGGTACCGGGCCTTGATGGCTTTGCGCAATCTGTTGTGTAGTCGTTTTGGGGGGAAATTCACTGCTGTGGTTCCAGAAAGAGATTGACCACCCAGCCTTCTACGCCCTCCGGAGTGCGGATGTGTTCCCAAACGAAGCGTTCATCCTGCGCGTTTTCGCCCAGCAGGGTAACCAGGCTGCCCTCCGCTGCCAGGCCAATGATTTGGGCGTTGGTGCTTGGACGGGCGCGGATGTTGACGCCAGCGCCGCCAGTATTTACCACCAGCGCCTGTGGTAGCGGGGTAGGGCTGGGTTGTGCAGGTGTGGCTGTGGCCACGACGACAACCTGCGGGACGGCAGGGGCTGTGGAGGCGGTAGCCGCCGGAAGGGGAGCGGAGGTTTCAGGGGTGGGAGCAGATTGGGTAGCCGTTTTTTCCTGTGGGCGCGGCATGCGCAGCATCCCATTCAGGCCGAGCAATAATCCGGCCAGAAACAGGCCGCTAAGCAGTGCCGTAACCTGGTAGAGACGTAAACTGCTGTGCTGCAACGGGTCGTTGCTTCCATTGAGGATGTAGGGACGCAGGTATTCGGTAATAATCAGCGTGAGCAACAGCCCAATCAGGCAACTCCAAAACAGCAGGGCGGGGTTGGCAAGCAGGGATTGGAGCATTTATGCGCCCTCCGGAGGGGGGTAACGCCACAAGGCAAGCAACGGGACGAGGATAATGATGCCCAGCAAGAGCAGGTAGGGGTACATTTCGCGTAGCGTTGCCCAGATGGAGTGTGCCAGTTCCGTTTGTATCCAGGCGCGTTCCAGTTGGGAGAGGCTTTTCCCCAGGGCGACTTGAGGGGCGCGCTCACAGGCCAGACCGTCGGCATACGCATTCAGCAGCGCCTCCATGCCAGAACGTCCATACTGGGCATGCAGATAAGCGGTGAAAGATTGGGCTTCGGCATAGGACAGCAAAGCGCTGGCAGCATCGCGGGGGAAGGCGGCGCACAAGTCGCTGAGCGGGAGTAGAGCATCGCGGGCGTAGGTATCCTGCAACAGCCAGGCATAATCCGGATTGACGATGTGCTCTGCGTTGCTGGCCAGACCTTCATCCAGCCAGGCGGGCAGCGGGGCAGCATCCGGCCCCAATTTGTGATACAGCAGAATGTGCATCAGTTCGTGTGGAATTTGCCGCCCGATTTCGTAGCGCTGGTCTATGCCTGGGGGGAGGGCCACCAAAATGACGTTCAGGGCGGGGTCGGCATGACCGGCAACCCAGTTGTACCCGCTCAGTTGCAGCGCGCTTTGTACCTCGCTGGCGCTTGCGTAGGCGTAGATGTGAATGGTATCCTGCGGCGGCAGGCTCAACCAGTTACGGCTGGCCTGCAGAGCGCGCTGGGCTTCATCCAACAAGGCCTGACCAAAATCCAGGTCGCCCTCGTACCAATGCACTTGAAAAGGGGCGCTTTCGAGCGTTTGCCATTGGTAGCGATTGTCGGCGTAGCGGAAGGTCTGTGGAACACTTTCCTGGTTGCTTCCATCGGGAAAGCGCAGGCGAAACCAGTAGCGTACCTCCGCGAAAGGGCGAATTGCACCGGCTGCCAGGGGGGCCTGGTGCTGGTATTCCCCATCGGTTACGGGGAGCATCTCTGCCTGATTCGTGGCAATTTGTCCTTGTGCCTGCCAGAAGACGAAGACCTGAGGGGATTGTGCCGCGATTTCGGGTGGGAGCGTAGCCCGAAAGGCTATCTGGCTACCGAAAGTGTAGGAGGCTTCTCCCTGGATTTCGATGGGCGCGTCCTGCCCCAGGGGAGCAGCCTGCCCCCTGAGTGGGCACAACACTACCAGCAGCAATAACCAAAGCACACGTTTCATAGAGACCCCAACTTTCAGGGCGTTGCCGATTCCGGGGTTATTCGTCGTCCAGCAGTTCTCTCAATTGCGCCAGGTCTTCCGGTGAGATATCCAGCAGGTTGAAGACATCCCCACCTTCGGTGAAGGTCAGGTTATCGAGGGCATCTTCGAGAAAACGGCTTTCGTCGTCGTCTTCAGCGGCGTCCAGGCGCTCTTGCAACACACGGCGCACCCCCTGCCCGCCAATTTGGGAGAGCGACCACAGGGCAGCGTCCCGCACATCGCTATCGGCATCGTTGACCAGTTCCAGCAGGATGCGGCGCGCTGATTTGAGTTCCAGTTCGCCAGCGGAGCGCGCTGCCTCGGCGCGTAGCAAAGGGTTGGGATGGCGCAATTTTTCCACAACGTGCGGCTCCCAGACCTCATCGGCAGAGCGTCCCATGGCATACAGGGCGCTGGCCTGCCACTGGACATCATTTTCCTGAATAGCCTGCTCGATGAAGGTCGGGACTTCCGGGTTGCTGGAGTATCCCAGGCTTTCCAGCACACGGCGGCGCACTTCGGGGCTGATGTGCGTTTTCATGGCCGCGAGCAGATGTTCTTCCAGGTAGCCAGCCAGGGTTGGAGAGAGTTTATCCACCTCGGCAGCATAGACGAATGGCCCCAGCGCGACTGCTGCCAGTGCCTGCACGTGTTCATCGGGGTCGTTTTCCAACAGGCCGACGAAGATGTGTACCAGGTCTGGGGCGCGGCACTCGCTGGCAATCAGCGTCTGGAGGCCGCCAAATCGTACTTTGGGGTCTGCATCCTCCAGCGCCAGGCGTCCCATCCCCTCAAAGGAAAGCAGTGAGTCGTCTTCGGCGAGGGATTGTAAATCTTCCATCAACGCGCGCCGGCGGGTGAGGCTGACACGCGGCCAGATTTCGCGTACAGCCTGTGTTTCTTCTGGCGGCAGGTCAGAAAAACGGTGCAAATACCGTACCGGAAACGCCCTCTCATTGTCCAGCAAGGCATCCAGCAGGGCCTGCAAACCGATTTTGACAGGCATTTCGCGTTCAAAATCTTCCAGGCTTTGGGGTTCTTTACTCACAGAACAGGTACCTCTTTGTTATCGAAATGGAGTCCGCTCAGGGGACGAAATTGAAGTGGGCAGGATTGATGAAATCCTGCAGGTTGATGTATACCAGCAAAAGCAGCAACACGATGAAACTCACGCCATTGATGACATTTTCCATCTCCGGCGGAATGCGGCGACGCAGCACCACCTCAGGCAGCAAGAAAAGGATGCGTCCGCCATCCACTGCGGGAATAGGCAACAGGTTGAGGATGCCCAGCGAGGCGCTTATCATGGCAAAAAAGGAGATGCTGTTCAGGCCGCTGCGTTGGGCCTGCGGGTTTTCTTCAGCCTGTTGTACGGCTTTGTACATGTCGTACATGCCTTTGTACCCTACCAGGCGGGCGTCTTCAGGGGCTATCACACCGCGGCTAACCTGGATGGGAAGCGTAAACAGGGTATATGCCTGTGCGCCTACGGCCATAGTGCCATAGGGCAGTGCCTGAATGACGCTGATGGGTTTGTAGGGATAGGTCATCACGATGCCAATAGCCCCTTCCCCCTCTGGCGGGTTGGCGCGCACCAGCACGTCGAAAGTATATGTTTGCCCTTCACGTTCTATTTCCATGGAGATGACCTCTCCGCTATGGGGGGCAACCAGTTCGTGGACGCTGTTCATGTCTGTGACAGGCTGGTTGGCAATGCTGCGGAGCAAATCACCGGGCTGGATACCAGCCTGCGCCGCGGGAGATTCTGGCGCTACGGTCTGGATGACCACCTGGTTGGTGATGGGCATGCCAATGCGTGCAAAAGAAATGGAGTACAGCAGGATGGCTGTGAGGATGTTCATGAGGGGGCCGGCGAAGTAGACCGCAAAACGTTTTGCGGGAGACGCCGCGGCAAGCCCGCCCTCGATGGTGGGGTCGCCTTCCCCTTTGGGGCGCACAAATCCCCCCAGAGGCAGCGCGTTCAACGTGTATTCCACGCCCTGCCACGTGAACAGGTGTGCCACGCGAGGGGGAAAGCCGATGCCGAATTCTTCGACTTCTATGCCCAGCAGACGACAGGCCAGAAAATGGCCTAACTCGTGCAGGAGAATCATGCTGGCAATAGCCAGAATCAGGGTGAGAATGTCCATACCGGTATCCTTAGGGTAGAGGCTTATGGAGCCAAAGGGTGCAGCGGGCAAGGATGCCTCTTGCTGCCCCCATAGTTTGTTTTTCGCCCATTGGCGCTGAATTCCAGGGTGGAAAGATTATACCTCCTGCTCAGGGGAGGAGGCAATCAGGCGCGCAGAGCCGCCAGGAGCAGCAGGCAAGACTTCCTGCACGCCGGGCAGGTCGGTGAGGGCTGCCACAACCTGGGAGGTATATGCCTTGGGACAAAGCACGTGGACGTTGGGGCCAGCATCAATGGTGTAGCACACTGGGAGCCCCGTGGCACGCCATTGCTGGACGGCGTGCATAACCTCCAGCGTGGCTGCGCTCCAGTAGAGTAGCGGCGGGTTGGAGGTCATCATGACGGCGTGCATCATGTTGCAGTCCAGTTCGGTGACCAGGGCAAAGGCCTCGAAATCACGCTGCAAGATAGCCTGGCGGCACAAATCCAGACGACGGGGAGTGTCTGCCACACGGGAGGCCTGCAATGGACTGGTGTCGGCCAATGCGTGTCCCTGCGTAGAGCCAGTGGGTTTGTGCCGCGTGCTGACTACTGCAATGCAATCGGTGAGTGCCCAGTGTTCCGGAGGCGCCAGCGAAACGGCGTAGGAATCGGCATCTGCTGTGCCGGGGTGCCATTCGACGAAGCCAGCGGGTACAGAGCGACAGGCTGAACCGGAGCCGGTGCGTGCCAGGCGGGAGAGGGCTGCCTCGTCCAGGCGGAGGCCGGCGGCGGCGCTGGCTGCCAGTGCCAGGGCGGCAAAGGCCGATGCGGAGGAGGCTATGCCTGCTCCCGTGGGAAAGTTGTTCTGGCTTTCCACACGCGCTCGCCAGGAAAGCCCGCTCATGTGGCGTACACGCTCCAGCATGGCTTGTACGCGCTGCATCCCCGCGCCGCTGACGAGAGTGCCGTTGAGCCGCAGGGTATCTTGTTCCAGTTCGGGGGTAAAAGTGACCCTGGTGCGGCTATACAACCCATCCAGGTTCATGGAAATCGAACCGTTGGCTGGCAGGCGCAGGGCATGGTCACGATTTCCCCAATACTTGATGAAGGCGATGTTGGGATGTGCGATGGCTGTTGCTGTGTTCATGTCCCCAGTGTACCACGTTCTTTCATGTCTGGTAGTGCAGGGCGGTGCGGTGGACGCGTGCCAGGTGCGGCGGAATGCCCAGGGCATCCAGCACTTCTTCGGGACGACCGGTAGCGCTTTCGCGGGCGCTCAGGTGCATGTACAGGCGCTGATGTCCGCTTTCATCGGGCGATTGTATGGACAGAGCGTACACCAGGGGACGCAGGTCATACTGCTTCTTGCGTCGTACACGCGGCAAACGCTCGGCCTGCAGTAGCGCGGCTACCCGCTCTTCCAGGTCGGTGACAGGCTCCAGTAAGGTGACGTCATATTCCGCCGACTGCATCACGCTTTGCAATGCCGGTGCGCGCCGCTCCCCTTCGGGGATTTCTTCCACCCGCTGGATACGAATACCGGGAGGAGCCGCGGCTTCCAGGCGTGCTTGCAAGTCCGGGATTTCATACCGGCTTTCCAGCCAGAAATCCACCACTTCGGCCTGGCTGGTAAAACCCAGGGGAAGGGCCGCGGCTAACTGGATACGCGGGCGCGGGTTATATCCCTGGCTGTAGACCGTCGGCAAGTCGGCGCGGCGCAACAGCCGCTCCCAGGCACGCTGCAAATCCAGGTGCCCGGTATAGCGCATGGCTTCAGTTTTGGAGAAGTGTACTCGAATACGTTGTTCCACGAATATCCACGAATTTTCACGAATTTCCACGAATGTTCACGAACTCCCCTCCCCCTTAGAGGGAGGGGCTGGGGGTGGGGGAACATGCTCCCCTCCCCCTTGGGACGATAAGGCTGGCGGGGGAACATGCTCCCCTCCCCCTTAGGGGGAGGGGCTGGGGGTGGGGGATGAAAAATCACCTCACCTGCAAAGGGATTGCTTTTTTCCCTCGTGCCCGTTTGGGCTTGACCTCCGGGCATTGCCACACCTCGCCAGGATTGGCAATGCGCAAATCGCTGAAAGTGGGCAGAATGCCACATGCAAAACACTGATGGCGGCAATCCACGCGCGTCTTTTGTTGATGACTCCACATGTAATCCTGCGCCAGGAAGCGCTTGCGCACTGTGGTGCTGAGGTGCTCCCAGGGGAAGATTTCGTCAATCGCGCGCTCGCGGTGCGTGTAAAAAGCAGGGTCTAGTCCAGTTTCCTCGAAGGCCTGCATCCACAAATCGTAACGGAAGTGTTCGTGCCAGGCGTCGAACTTCGCGCCGTGCTGCCAGGCGCGGTATACCACCTGAGCCATGCGGCGGTCACCACGCGACAAAAAGGCCTCCAGCATGGTCTCCTGCGGGTTGTTCCAATTGAGTTTCAAGCCCTTGCCGCGCATCTCGCGGCGCAAGAGTTCCTGCTTGGCCTTAATTTGTTCCAGTGTATCGCAGGGCACCCACTGGAAGGGGGTGTGCGGTTTGGGGACGAAGGTGCTTACCCCGGCGTGTACCTTGGCACGCCCGCCGATGATTTTGCGGCCTTCCTCTCGCACGGCTTTTGCCAGGTCGGCAATGGCCTGCACATCCTCCAGGGTTTCGGAGGGGTGCCCAATCATGAAGTACAGTTTGATGGTGTGCCACCCCCGGCTGTAGATAGCGCGGGCAGTTTCCAGCAATTGTTCTGTGCTGACCGGCTTGTTGATGGTATTGCGCATGCGCTCCGTAGCGGCTTCGGGCGCCAGCGTGAAGCCGCTGCGCCGGGAGGTCTTGAGGGCGTCCATCAAATCCACCGAAAAACTTTCGATACGCAGGGAAGGCAGCGACAGATTGATGTGCTGGTCGGCAAAGCGTTCGGTGGCCTTTTGCACCAGTTCCAGGACGTGCGTATAGTCAGAAGACGACAGCGAAAGCAGCCCGATTTCCTCGATGCCGGTGTTGTGGATGGCCTGCTCGATGGCATCCAGCACCTCCTCTACCGGGCGCTCGCGCACCGGGCGGTTCACCATCCCCGCGTGACAGAAACGGCAGCCGCGCGTGCAGCCGCGCATGATTTCGATAGGGACGCGGTTGTGGGTGGTATCCACATACGGCACAACCAGGTTGACGGGCGGCGGGGGCAGTTTGGCGACGATGCGCTTTTGCACCGTCTCCGGCGCGCCTTCCCAGGTGCGCTCGATGCCAGCAATCGTGCCATCTTCGTGGTAGCGTGGTTCGTAGAAGGCGGGCACATACACGCCCCAAATTCCGGCCAGCGCCTCCAGCAGGGCGCGGCGCGGCGCACCGCTACGCTTCCAGACCTGATGCGCTTCCACAATCTCGTGGATGACCTCCTCCCCTTCTCCCAGCACGAAAGCGTCGAAGAATGCATGTATGGGTTCCGGGTTGTATACCGCGTGCCCACCGGCAATTACCAATGGGTCATCTTTGCCGCGCTCGGCGGCAAAGAGCGGAATACCACCCAGGTCCAGCGCATTCAGGGTATTGGTGTACAGCGTTTCGTAGGGCAGGCTGAACCCCACGATGTCGAAATCTCGCAGGGCGTGTTTGCTTTCCAGCGAGTAGAGCGGCAGCCCGACGCGCCGCATCTGGGCTTCCATGTCTGTCCAGGGTGCAAAAGCGCGCTCTGCCCAGGCATCCTCACGCCGATTGACCTGGTCGTATAGCACCGCCAGCCCCAGGTTGGACATCCCCAGGTCGTACACATCCGGGAAGACCAGCGCCACATGGGTTTGTACGGCATCCCATGATTTGACCACTTGATTGAGTTCGCCGCCAGTGTAACGTCCCGGTTTTTGTACCAGGGGCAGGATTTTTTCCAGTTCAATTTGAATTCGTTCCGTCGTCCAGGTCATGAAGGTACCTCTAAAAGGGGGAGACAAGTCAGGATGAAATTATACCGTATCTCAGACTAATTGGACTGATTCAGGCGGAAAAGCGGGGTGGGCAGAGGCTGATGCCTCCACCCACCCCGCCAGGGGTGCAGATTCCCTTGAGGCGGCTGCCGTTATGGAGAGGGGTACCCCCTTTGAAGGGAGCCCGTTCCCCGCGCCGCCGGGGGGCTTATTCGAAATACCAGGGGTCCAGGGCGCGTTCCCAGGAGACGAGTTCGTCTTCGTTGAACCACAGGGCAACTTCTTTTTCCCCATTTTCAGGGGTATCGGACGCGTGAGTCAGGTTGCGTCCCACTTCCAGACCGAAATCGTGACGGATGGTGCCGGGGGCGGCTTCGGTGGGACGGGTAGCGCCCATCGTCTGGCGCACGGCGGCCACTGCATTGGGGCCTTCCCACACCATCGCCATGACAGGCGCGGAGGTGATGTAGGCAATCAGTCCATCGTAGAAAGGTTTGCCTTTGTGAATGCCGTAGTGGGTTTCGGCCAGTTCTTTGCTGACTTGCATGAATTTGGCGGCTACGAGACGCAGGCCGCGGCGTTCCAGGCGGCTGATGACTTCACCGATGAGGCCGCGCTGTACACCATCGGGTTTGACGAGAACGAGAGTTTTTTCCACGATAACCTCCGTAGAGTTGAAATTGACAAAGCAACGCCTTGCCACGGGGGCAAGGCGTTGCGAATTGTACCAGATTTTTTGGGGGCTTACCCGTTGCTGGCGAGAATTTCTTCGGCCTGGTTGTAGGCATCCAGGGCTTCTTCCAGCCGGTCGGCCCGCAGGCAGGCATCGCCCAGCGCCTGCCAGAGTTCGAAACTACGCGGGTGGGTGAAGAGTGCCTGTTTGAGCAGGTGGATGATTTCATCCAGCGCGGCACCACTGCGAATGACCGGCTCCAGGATAGCAGCAGCCTCGGCAAGGCTGCCGCTGGCGATGGCAGCCTCGGCATCCGGGAGAGGCATTCCGGTAGGACGCCGCCTTCTGGAAATGTCGCTTGGGGCTTCCACACGCAGGAAATTGCGCAATTCGGCAGTGGTCATGGGTCCAATGCCAGGGACGTTTCCCAGTTCGTCCAGGCTGCGGAAGGGACCATTGGCCTCGCGGTAATTGACGATGGCTTGGGCCAACCGGAATCCGATGCCAGGGAGGCGTTCCAGTTGCACCAGGGAAGCCTGATTCAAATCCAGTTTTTCGATAACGGGTTCGCCGGCCGCGTCCCATGAGACGCCGGGGGCGGCTTCTTCTTCGGGGGCTTCCCCTTCCAGAACCCATTCTGGCGGGGATGGTTCCGCCTCGCCTTCGGCCGATGGCTCGGCCTCCACGGTCAACGGTCCACGGTCTACGGTCTCGGCTTCGGACGACGGCTGAGCGACGACGGACGACGGCTCGGCTTCCGTGGTCAGTTGTCCGTGGTCGGTGGTCTCGGCTTCGGACGACGGCTGAGCGACGACGGACGACGGTTCCTCGGCTGCCGTGGTCAGTTGTCCGACGTCCGTGGTCTCCTCACCCAAATCACTGAGCCAATCGGGGATTTCCTCGGCGGGTGCGGCCTCCACGGTCGACGGTCCACGGTCTACGGTCTCTTCGCCGGACGGTGGACGGTGGACGGTGGACGGTTCCTCCGTTTCCATGGTCGGTTGTCCGACGTCCGTGGTCTCCTCCGCCATCTCCTGCACCCATTCGGGGGCTTCGGTAGTGCGTTGTTCGGGCGGCGTGAGCAGTTCGTCCTCGCGGGCGCCCTGCCGGGCAGCGAGGCCTTCCAGCCAGGCCATTGCCGCGTCCATGTCTTCGAAATCAGGCGGGGATTCGAGGTCGGCTTCGGCCGACGGCTCGGCTTCCGTGGTCGGTTGTCCGTGGTCGGTGGTCTCGGCTTCGGCCGACGGCT
>DAOTWV010000365.1:0-4535 GCA_034435695.1 Anaerolineales bacterium
GGCTGAGTGGTTACGTTTGGGTTTTGCAACCAGAAGCGGTATACTTACTGCATGAGCGCTGTTTGCCGTGTTCACCACCTGGGCAGGATAGCCTATCAAGAAGCCTGGGATTTACAAAAGGCCTGGGCTGCCGAAATTGCGGCCGGTACGCGCCCGCCCAGTTTACTCCTGCTGGAACACCCTCATGTGTACACCTTTGGACGACGGGGGCACGAGGAAAATCTGTTGTGGGATGCCGCCGAACGCGCCCGCCGGGGGGTACAGGTGGTTTGGGTGGACCGCGGCGGGGATGTGACCTATCATGGGCCGGGACAACTTGTCGGGTATCCGTTGCTGCCACTGGCCCCCGGAGGGTTACTTTCCTCGGCAAACGGACACGCCCGTCTGCCGCGGGCGGATTATGTCGGCTACGTGCGCCGCCTGGAACAAGTGCTCATAGAGGCGCTGGCTGAATTTGGCATCCAGGGCTTCCGCATGCAGGGGATGACCGGCGTATGGGTACACCATGGGAATGAACCAGCCAAAATCGCGGCCATCGGCGTCAAAGTGGATGTCCGCGGGGTTTCCCGGCATGGCTTTGCCCTCAATGTAGCCCCAGATATGACCTACTGGGAGGGAATCATCGGTTGCGGCCTGCGTGGCTATGCGGTGACCAGCATGTCCCAGATGCTGGCTTCTCCCCCAGAAATGTCCAGTGTGCGCCAGGCAGTGGTGCATGCTTTCGGTCGTGTGTTTGCATACCAGATGGAGGAGGTTGTACATGCCCCCTGAAGAAAAAACGTATCGGGATTTACAGGATGCGCTGGCGCACAAAGATGCGGTGCGCCGTCTGAACCTCAGCAAACAAGGGTTGACGACCGTCCCAATGGAGGTGTTCACCCTTTCCAATCTGCAACATCTCAACTTGAGCGGCAATCAGTTACGCAGCCTTCCCAAAGAAATCGGCCGCTTGAAGCACCTTGAGGAACTGCATCTGCAAGGGAATGCACTGGAAAGCCTGCCGGAAACCATAGCCAGATTACACGCCTTAAGGGAACTGTACTTATGGGACAATCGTTTGCAAACCCTGCCAAAAGGGTTGTACACCCTCAAGAGCCTGGAAATTCTCATTTTACGCGGCAACCCGCTGCCAGAAGATGTCCGCAAAGCATTGCGCGCGGCCTTGCCTCAGGCGCAAATTTTGGGATAGCAATGGTTTGACAACCATCTGAAAACCCTGTACACTC
This sequence comes from Anaerolineales bacterium, assembly GCA_034435695.1. GTDB lineage: Bacteria > Chloroflexota > Anaerolineae > Anaerolineales > DRKV01 > DRKV01. The sequence continues at coordinate 1,227 of DAOTWV010000365.1, forward strand.
AACGAAAAACGGCTGCTCTGTGGGTGTACCAGATAGCAGGCGAAGAAACAACATCACGAGGAGGAGTTCATGCCCGCGCCGTCATTCCAATTCACCATGCGCACCGGTCCAGCACCCGGCAAAGTTTTCGCGCTCACACAAGCCGAAATCAGTATCGGGCGCGATGTAAGCAATGATTTCATCATCAATGACGTGGAAGTTTCCCGGCGGCACGCTCGTATGGTGCTGCAGGGCACTCAATACGTTCTCGAAGACCTGGGTTCCACCAACGGCACCTTCGTCAACGGCCAGCGGCTTGCCGGCCCGCATGTGTTACGTCCCGGAGATATCGTTCTGCTGGGGGAAAACGTCACCCTGGTTTTCGAGGAAGTGCAATTTGACCCCGATGCCACAGTAGCCTCGCCAGCCCTGTCTGCGGCGCAATCTGTACCGGTAAACGAAGCCCCTCCGCCGCCTGTTGCCTACCAGCCTCCGCCGCCAGATGCATATTCCCAGGGACCTACCGGTGACCTGGAGGGCAAGTTGCCGCAGCAACCCGCAGAGCGAAACTGGACTTCCATCATTCTGCTTGGTTGCGGCTGCCTGACTATCGTGTGTCTCGTGGTACTTGGCGCGCTGTGGTACATTGACGCAAATTACCTGTGGTGTACGGTCTTTCCTTTCATTCCGGCCTGTCCATAAACACACTGGCGACCAACCTCGCACGGGGATGGCAGCAGAACTTGCCTGCACATCCCCGTGTTGTCTTGATGTCCCCTTACAGGAAAGTTGTCCTCATCTCATGGATGAAATTCCCGTTCCGCCTCAGAAGGGGTTGGGCGCGGGTATAATCAAAACGCGCGGGCATTGCGCAATTTTCGTCTACCGTTGCGCAAGCCTGACGCAGTACATCGTGACCACCTATTCTCTCACAAACCTGTTGGAGGTTAAAACATGGCCTACCTTTTCGTTCCCGGCCCTGTAGACGTTGACCCTGGTGTAGCACAGGCGCAGGCGCGCCCCATGATGCCGCACCGCAGCAAGGAATTTGAAGAAATCTTCCATCGCGCGGCCAACAAGAGCAAGGCATTGTTCGGTACGCAGTATCGCGTGTTCATCAGCACCTCGTCCGGCACCGGCTTGCACGAGGCGGCTGTGCGCAACCTGTCCAAAGAGCGCATTCTCTCCTGCGTGAATGGCGCGTTTGGCAAGCGCTGGTACGATGTGGCGCTGACCAACGGCAAGGCAGCCGATAAACTGGATGTCGAATGGGGACAACCCGTGACTGCCGAAGTGGTAGCAGATGCGCTCAAAAAGCAGCACTACGACCTGGTAACCGTGGTGCAAAACGAAACATCCACCGGCCTGATGAACCCGGTGGATGAAATCGCCGCTGCTGTGCGCGAAGTCAGCCCGGACACGCTGGTGGCTGTGGATGCCGTCTCCTCGTTGAGCGGTGCGCCAATGAAAATGGACGAATGGGGTATCGATTTCGTGCTCACTTCCTCGCAAAAAGCGCTCGCCCTGCCCCCTGGAATCAGCCTGGGCGCTACCAGCGACCGCGCGCTGGAATACGCGGAAACCGTCCCCAACCGCGGCTGGTACTTCGACTTGCTGCGCCTGGAGAAGCACCGCATCAAAAATTCCACCCCGGCCACGCCGGCTGTGGCCCTCGTTTACGCCCTGGATGCGCAAATGGACCGCATCCTGGCTGAAGGGGTCGAAGCCCGCTGGGCGCGGCACAAAGCCATGTCCGAACGTGTACACGCCTGGGCGCTGGAGCGCGGCTTTGGCCTGTTTGCCGCTGAAGGGTATCGCTCTTACACTGTGACCACGGTGGCCAACACCCACGGAGTGGACATCGCCGCCCTGAACAAATTCCTGCTGGAACGCGGCATGCGCCTCGCCAACGGCTATGGCGACCTGAAGAACAAGACCTTCCGCATTGCCCACATGGGCGAAGTACACATGGAAGACATCGATACATTGCTGGCCGCCATTGACGAATACATGGCGCAATAGCCTTTTGTTTCACTTGTTCCAACGCGACGGTGCGCTCATCAGGGGCGTACCGTCGTTTTTTCTGGACACCCTTTCCACGCATCTCTTGCCCGCCTCCCTGCCGGCACGTTTTTCTCTTTGTCCCATGCCCCAAACTATCATCCTCTCCCTCGAAACGCCCGCTTATGGCGGCGAAACCATCGGACGGCTGCCCCCAGACGAAAACGGGCGCCGCAAAGCCGTCTTCGTGCCCTACGCCCTGCCAGGGGAGCGTGTCCGCGTGCACCTGGTGGAAGAAAAGCGGGGCTATGCCCGCGCGGAATTACTGGAAGTGCTCATGCCCACCCCGGAACGCATTCCTCCGCGCTGCCCGCACTTTACGCGTTGCGGCGGATGCCACTATCAGCACATCCCTTACGAAGCGCAACTGCATCTGAAAACCAACCTGTTACGCGAGCAATTGCAGCGCATCGGGCGCATAGCGGAACCGCCTGTTCAGCCCATCGTGCCCTCCCCCGAACCATGGCGCTACCGCAATCACGTGCAATTTCACCTTACGGCCGATGGGCAACTGGGATTTCGCGCCCCGCGCTCCGAAGAAGTCATCCCCATTCAGGAATGCTACCTGCTGCACCCGACCATCTCCGAAGTCTGGCCACATCTGGAAATCGAGCCGCTGCCAGGCCTGGAGCGCGTGGCCTTACGCGTGGGAGACGATGATGACCTGATGTTGATGCTGGAAAGCCATGACCCGCAACCGCCAGAATTCAGCGTGGATTTTCCGCTTTCGGCGATGTATCTTGGGCCGCAGGGACGTAATCTGCTGGCAGGGTATCCCGACCAGCAAATCAGCGTTCTGGGGCGCACTTTTCAGGTATCAGCCGGGGCATTCTTCCAGGTCAATGTGCCGGTAGCCGGGCAAATGGTAACCCATGTGCTGGAGCATCTGCCTCTCGATACGCACACCACCGCCCTGGACCTGTATTGCGGCGTGGGGTTGTTCAGCGCGTTTCTGGCCGAGCGGGTGGGACGACTGATAGGAGTGGAAGAAAATCCCTGGGCCTGTGAAGATTTCACCGTGAACCTGGATGCCTTTGACCATGTGGCGCTGTACGAAGCCCCCGTGGAGATGGCGCTGCCCCACTTGAGGGAGGCGCACCCCCAGGTAGTTGTGCTGGACCCGCCGCGCAGCGGTGTGGGGCGAGATACCCTGAAAGAGTTGCTCGCCCTCCAGGCGGAGGTCATCGCCTACATTTCTTGTGACCCGGCAACCCTGGCGCGGGATGCACGCTACCTGGTGGAAGCCGGTTACCGTCTGGAATCCGTCAC
>DAOTWV010000366.1:0-2938 GCA_034435695.1 Anaerolineales bacterium
TAGTGCAGGGTGATGGTGCCGCCTTTTTTGCCGTGCTTGAGGCTGACTTTGGTGCCCAGGCGGGCGCGCAGGCGCTCTTCGATATCCCGCAGCGCAGGGGAGGGTTCCGGCTTCCTGGGGGCAGGCTTTTGCCCCTTGAGTTTGCGCACCAGTTCTTCGGTCTGGCGGACGGTCAGGCCTTTGGCGAGCACGGTTTGCAGGGCTGCGGCCTGTGCCTGCGTGGTGGGCAGCCCCAGCAGGGCGCGGGCGTGCCCCTCGCTGATGTCCCCGTTCAGGACGGCTTGCTGCACGCTGGGCGGTGCTTCCAGCAGACGCAGGGTGTTGGTGACTGCCGAGCGGCTCTTGCCAACGCGGCGGGCGATTTCCTCGTGCGATAGGCCGAAGTCATCACCCAGTTGACGGTAAGCCTCGGCGGTTTCCAGCGGGTTGAGGTCGGCGCGCTGGACGTTTTCGATGAGCGCCAGTTCGAGCAATTCCTGTTCGCTGGCCTCGCGCAGGATGGCGGGCACGGTGCGCAGGCCGGCCTTGCGGGAAGCCTGCAGGCGGCGCTCCCCGGCAATCAGCGTGTATTGCCCAGGCTGTTGCCCGCGGGTCACAATCAGGGGCTGAATGACGCCGTGCTCCCGGATGGAAGCCGCCAGTTCTTCCAGGTCTTCAGGCTGGAAGCGGGCGCGCGGCTGCCGCGGGTTGGGGTGGATGGCGTCTACCGGAATTTGTTGTACCCCGCGCGGGCTTTCTCCGCCGCCGGGGATGAGGGCGTCCAATCCTTTGCCGAGTCCAGAGCGTTTTTTGGGCATGGGGGGAATGATTAATGGGGAATGGGGAATGGCGAATGGGGAATGCTGAACGCTGAACGCTGAGCGCTGAGCGCTGAACGCTGAATGCTGAATGCTACCCGCTAACCATAGGCGTCGGGGAGGGGGATGCCGTCCGTGGTGAGCAGTTCGCGGGCCAGGGCTTTGTAGGCTTTGGCGCCGCGGCTTTCGGGCGCGTAGGATGAAATCGGCACGCCGTAGGAGGGGGCTTCGGCCAGGCGCACGCTGCGCGGGATGACGCTTTTGAAGACCTGATTGGGGAAGTAACGGCGCACTTCTCCCACCACGTCGTTTGCCAGGTTGGTGCGTCCGTCGAACATGGTGAGCAGCACGCCTCGAATGCTCAACCCGGCGAAGACCGCGCTGCGCACGCGTTCGATGGTCTGGATGAGTTGCCCCAGCCCCTCCAGGGCCAGGTATTCGCACTGGACGGGGATGAGCAGCCCGTTTTGGGCGGCGACCAGCCCGTTGAGGGTCAGCAACCCCAGCGAGGGCGGGCAATCCACCAGGATGTAGTCGTAACGCCCCTGGATGGGTTCCAGCGCTTTCTTCAGGCGGCTTTCGCGCGCCAGTTCGTTGACCAGTTCCACTTCTGCACCGGCCAGGGCGGGGGAGGAGGGCAGCAGAGAGAGTTTCAGCCGGGGGTTGTGCAAGATGTAGGACTGTACGTTGGCATTGCCCAGCAGGGCTTCGTAGGTGCCGCCGCGTACGGTGTGTTTGTCTATGCCCAGGCAGGAGGTGGCGTTGGCTTGCGGGTCCAGGTCTATCAACAGGACGCGCTGGCCGAAGTAGGCCAGGTACGCACCCAGGTTGATGGTGGTGGTGGTTTTTCCGACCCCGCCTTTCTGGTTGACGACGGTGTAGATGCGTTCCATGCGTTCAGAAGACCTCGATGGTGGTGTATTCGATTTCCTGAGGGGTGGGGATGCTGTCCAGCCCGGAGCGGGTGACGGAGCAGGCCGCCAGATAGGTGGCAAAGCGGGCTGCCTCCCACGGGTCGCGGGTTTTTTCCAGGCGCACGAAGAAGGCCGCCGCGAAGATGTCTCCCGCGCCAACGGTATCCACAACCTGCACCTGCGGGGCGCGGAAGCGGCGCACGTCGCTGTGCCAGTAGACGCGTGCCCCGGCGCTGCCTTCTGTGACCACGATGACCGGGCAGGTGTGAATCAATTCCTCGATGCGGCTTTCATCTTCCTGCATGTCTTCCAGGCTGAAGATAGCCGCGCCCGCCGTTTCCAGCACGAAGCGGGCTTCTGGCCATTCACCCGTGTGGATTTTGCCGCTGGCATTCCACTCCCGGAGCCATCCCTGAGGGGTGATGACGAGGAAGGAATCGGGGAAGTATCGCACCAGCCGGGGAGAGACTTCCTGGGCTATGGGAGCCAGATGCACCAGCGGGGTGTGCATCCATGTTTCGGGGATGTGCTGGTAATCGAGCAGTTGCGCGCGGGCATGGATTTTCTGCACACGCCCATGTGGGGTTTCGATGTTCTCAAAGGTAGTGCTGTATTCGGCTGGCAGATTGATGATGGGGATGCCGTCGAGCGGGGAGATGTCCAGGTCTTCGGCACAAGATGTCACGATACCAGGCCGCAGTCCCAAAGCGCGTGCCGTCAACGCCGCATAAGCCACAGTGCCCCCGATGCGGTAGCCTCCGTCCGGGGTCAGGTCTTGGCTGATGTGGCCAATGAGCAGATAGTCAATAGGGTCGGGGCGACGGCTTTTGAGCATGCCTGAATTATACCGTGATTTCAGCCCCTTGCGTTGTTTCAGAAATGTTACGGAATTTTAGCCACCAGCCCGTTTGCGCAGTGCTTGTGGTGCTTACTTGCTTTGCCGTCCCGCCAGGTAATGCCGCACGTGCGTTTCCGGGTCTATGGGGGGGATTTGGGCCTCGAAGGTGGTGCCGCGCGCCATGGCGAAATAGACCAGTGGCCCCAGCAGCGCCGCGGCGCTATGCAGCGGGTGTTCCCGGCGCAGCACGCCTTCGGCCTGATAGCGGGCAATCAGTTCGCCGATGGCCTGCATCACGCGAAACGGACGCGCCATGGCGTCCCGCAGTTCCGGGTGGCGGTGCATCTCCGGGATGAGCACGGCCATGAACTCGCCGTAAGTCTGCATCA
>DAOTWV010000367.1:0-4918 GCA_034435695.1 Anaerolineales bacterium
GGGTATATGCAGCGCGAAATACACACCTACCTGAAAAGCGTGGTGCGGGAAGCCGCAAGGTTGTTCTGATTTTCTGGTCTCCCCCCGCGGGAACGCATATCAGTACGCCGCCCCCAAACCGTGCCCGCTGAGACGCGCTTCTTGTGTCGTTTCATCCGCAGATATCGCAGATTACACTGATTTTTTGTCTTCTCTCTGCCTGAGCCAGGTAATCTGCGGATTGAATCACGAGCGTTGCACAAATTTCCCTGTGGCTGGTGTGCAGGTTGCGTTCACGAAACCCGCGTAATCTACGGGCGGCGCGTGCCCCCCACAACGAATTTCTAACAAAATATCCACAGACTTCGGGATGGAGGCCTGCGCATTTATGGTAAACTCAATACGTCCATTTTCCTTAGCATACAAAAATTCAAAGCAGGCTCCCAACCCAATCTCTCCTTGAGCGGGCTGGACTGGGGAGAAAAAGGGGGCGGGGCAACCACAGCAACAGCCTATGAACACAAAAACCATCCACATTGGACTGGCGCGCATGCACGCGGAGTATGGCGAGCGCCGCGACTTCTTGCCCTCTTTCGTGCAATGGCTGGAAAAAGCCGGGTATCACGTTGTGCTGGAATATGGCTACGGCTCTGGCATGGGGTTTTCACCGGACGATTACCAGCCAGAAGGCAGCACCACAACCTACGCCACCCATGACGAGGTGTACCAGCAAGATATCGTACTGGTGCTGCGTTGTCCCTCTGATGAAGATTTGAAAAAACTCAAGCCGGGGAGTACGCTGATTTCCATGCTGCACTACCCGACTCGTCCACAGCGTGTGGCCTTCCTGCGCAGTTTGGGCATCGAAGCCATCTCGCTGGATTCCATCAAGGACGATGTCGGTCGCCGTCTGGTGGAAAATCTGCGTGCTGTGGCCTGGAACGGGTTGGAGGTGGGTTTTCAGGTATTGCACCGCACCTACCCCAGTCCCGGCCTGGAAAGCCCGGAACGTCCCCCCGTACAGGCCACCATTCTGGGGGTAGGTGCGGTTGGGATGCACGCCGTACAGGCTGCAAGCCGCTATGGCAATGCCAAACTATGGCAATCGCTTGCCCGCCGCGGGGTGCCGGGCATACAGGTCACCGCGGTGGACTATGACTTGACCAGCAACGAGCACCTGATGCGAGAAATTCTGTCCCGTACCGATATCCTCGTGGATGCAACCCAACGGCGCGACCAAAGTCAGGTGGTGATTCCCAATGCCTGGATTGGCGATATGCCCCAACATGCCGTGCTGGTAGACCTCTCTGTCGACCCCTACAACTGTACAACCGACCCGCCAGAAGTGAAGGGGATTGAGGGCATTCCACAGGGCAACCTGGACCAATACGTCTTCATGCCCGACGACCCGGCCTATGAACGCATTCCCGATTGCGTTACAACGACACACCGCCGTTACGCCGTCTCGTGTTATTCCTGGCCGGGAATTCACCCGCGCGAGTGCATGGAAGTGTACGGCAAGCAACTTTACCCCTTGCTGCGCACATTGATTGAAAAAGGGGGGCCTCAGGGGTTGAATCCCAGAGGTAATTTCTTTGAACGCGCCCTGAGCCGGGCGCTGCTTTCCCAGTGGAAAGGGTAATTCCCCAAGAGCACTGGCAAATCAGTAGCATCGGTTTGGCATACAGGACTTACGCCGCCTGCAATCGAACCGTAGCCGGCTTTGTCCAGACCGCGCCAGAACCTGCAAAGTGGCCCAGCCCAGGCCAGTACAAGGCACTGTGCCAAAAGGATGCAGCATATCCCATCTGCACCCCGCCTGAGGCTGTGCGGCGCTTAGCCGCTTATGGGCTTTCATTGCCAAGTCCTGGGATAGTGCCCCTTGCTGAAGGGGAAATGCTGCCCATTGCACCATGAGAGAATGGGCAGGAAAATGCTCCGACAGCCGCGTAAAGCATGTCGTGGGAGGTATTTACGCGTCTGTCAGTATGCACAACGCATTTCATTAACGTTATCAGGAGGTGAACATGACTCTCAAAAGCGTAGGATTTCCCCGCATGATGCAGGAAGCCGGTGAAAAGCGTGTCTTCTTGCCAGAATTCATTCAATTCATGGCCGGGTTGGGGCTGCAGGTCTTTATCGAAGAAGGTTATGGTTCCCGCCTGGGATACACCTTTGAGGAATACCGACAGGCTAACCCCAACATCCATGAATGCTCGCGTGAGGAGGCTTTCCAGCAGGATATCGTCATTATTCTGCGCTCGCCGCACATGCACGAATTTTCTCTACTGAAGCGGGGCGCAGTGCTGGTATCCATGCTACACTACCCCACTCGCCCGAAACGGGTCGCGCTTCTTCAGGAATTGGGTATCAAGGCCATTTCCATGGACAGTATTGCCAACGACGACAACATCCGCCTGGTGGAAAACATGAAAGCCGTAGCATGGAACGGCCTGGAGGCCGCTTTCGACGTGCTGGAAAAGCGCTGGCCAGGTCTGGTGCGCCCAGACGGCTTACCAATCCATACCCTGGTGCTGGGCACCGGCATGGTTGGTAAACACGCAGTAGAAGCAGCGACCAAATTGGGCAACACCGAACGCAATAACGCCCACATTGCCAGTGGCGGGCCGGGGGCGCTGGCAATTGCCGTGGGGCGCAACATCACCTCCAATCCGAACACCATGCAGCGTCTGTTTTCCCAGGCCGACATCCTGGTAGATGCCACGCAACGACGCGATTCATCCCAACCTGTGGTACCCAACGCCTGGATTGACTGGCTACCTGAGCATGCAGTTGTGGTAGACCTCGCGGTAGACCCCTACACCCTGGATACCACGCCCCCCGTAGTGCGCGGTATCGAGGGTATCCCACAGGGCAATCTCGACCAATACGTCTATCACCCGGATGACCCGAAATGGTGTGAGAAAATCCCTGAAAGCATCCCCACAGAAAAACGCCGCACCACCGTGACGTGCTACTCATGGCCAGGTATTCACCCCGACGCCTGTATGCGGCACTACGCCCGCCAACTGGCCCCTCTGATGGAGCGGCTGGTGCAAAAAGGCTACGACAATCTGTCTTTGTCAGGGGATTATTTCGAACGCGCGCTATACCGCGGCACCCTGAAAGCCTTTCTGGAAACCCCGAAAAAACCAGAAAGCACCCCTCAACGCAGTCACCGCACCAACGATTGAAAACGCAAAAAGCCCTGCAAATGCAGGGCTTTTTTGTGGCGAGGGTGGGACTTGAACCCACAACCGACGGCTTATGAGTCCGCTGCTCTGCCTATTGAGCGCACCCCTGGCAGGCTGTCTTCCATACAGGCACAAGAAAGACCTGACAGGGCACCATGCCACCAAAAGACGTAAAAAACGCACGGACTACGCACAACAACCTGACACAGTGGGTTGACGCCTTTCTGCTTGACCGTAAGGCGGCCAATTATTCACCGCGTACTGTGGACTACTACCGCGAGAAGTTAGGCGGCTTCCTGGCCTTCTCCCTTGCGGCAAATGTGGGGGACATCGAAGACATTACCCCGGATTTACTGCGCCGGTACCTGGTCCACCTGGAAGACCAGGGACACAACCCCGGCGGCATACATGCCCATTACCGCGCCCTGCGAACCTTCATTCGCTGGTGGGTGCGGGAAACAGAACCACCGGACTACCGCGATTTATTCCGCAAGGTGAAAGCGCCGAAGGTTGACCACACCCCGCTGCCACCGGTGCCACAGGAAGACGTGCAGGCGCTTTTGAAGACTTGCGGGCCTGACTGGTACGGCCTGCGTGACCGGGCCGTCATCCTGGCCTTACTGGACACCGGCGCACGGGCGGCTGAATTCCTGGCCTTGAACGTGGAAGACGTGAACCTTGTCACAGGTGACGTACACATAGCAAGCGGGAAGGGCGGCAAACCCCGCACCGTGTTTCTGGGCAAGACTGCCCGGCGCGCTGTGCGGCGCTATCTGGGACACCGGCGCACCGGCGCACTGTGGACAACCCAGACCGAAGAACGCCTGACGTATTCCGGCCTTTGTAGCCTGCTGCGCCGTAGGGCTGCGAAGGCGGGCATACGTCCCCCCCTGCCCCATGCCTTCCGGCGCGCCTTCACCCTGGAAATGCTGCGCGGCGGGGCTGACCTTGAAACCGTCCGGCGGCTGCTGGGACACGTTGACCTGCAAACCGTTCACCGATACCTTGCGCTGCTCAAAGACGACCTGCGCACCGTCCACAGTCGCACATCCCCGGCGGATAAACTCACCCGAAAGGAGCGTACATGACCAAACCCCGAAACCCCCATGCTTACAACAACCTTGCAACGGCGCGTGTATCAGACGTGACGAAAGCGCGCTTGCGGGCGCTTGCGAAGCGCCTGGGCTGCACCCTGACACAGGCAACCAGGGCGGCGATTGAAGCCGGGCTGGATGCCCTGCACGTGGAAACCCCTGACCCGCAAGGGGAAGATGACGGCTAAAAAAGACCCCGGCCGGTGCTGACACACCGACCGGGGTAAAACCTACTGCAAGGCAAGGCAGAAGGCGCACCCTGATTATACCTTGCCTTGCAGTGGGGAGAATACGCAAGGAGAAAAGACCATGCAAAAACCTGAACACCCCCGTAAGGGCGGCCTTACCGTGTTGCAGCGGTACGGGCCGGAACACATGCGCGAGATTGGACGGCGCGGCGGCCTTGCCACCGTGCAGCGGTACGGCCGGGAGTACATGCGCGAGATTGGCCGGCGCGGGGCTGCTGTAACCTGGCAGCGGTATGACTTGCAGCCTGTTGGCGTGTCCGGCTGGGCAATGGTGGAGCGTGAGAGCGGCAAGGTGGTGGCCGTATGGTGAAACCCATTCCCCCACTCGACCCGCAAGCGGCTATTGCTGACGGCGTGGCCTGGCAGCGTGACCAGGTGCGGCGGCTGGTGCGGGCGGCCGTCA
>DAOTWV010000368.1:0-5747 GCA_034435695.1 Anaerolineales bacterium
GATTTTGTGGGACAAGTCGAGGCAAGGCTCAGTTTGGAGCAGACGGCAATTGGGGGATTAACCCGTTTGGTAACAACTCAGCCACCCACGCTCAACGATAAATCGTCGGGCTGAGCGGCCAAAGCCGGAGCAATCCGGCTGGCGCCATGCAGTCGGGTTTACCCGACTTTGGTGGCCTCAGCCGGGGAATTGATTCCCCGGCGGGTGGGCTTTGCAACTGTTACCGCGGTTTCCAATTGGAGACAGTTCTTGCAACAGGTAATCAGTGGATGGAATCACGGGCGTTGCACAACCTGCCGCTGGCCAGAAGGACAGTTCGACCAACGATTTTTTCGTCCTTCCTGGAGGCACTCTGGCACCGTTTCCAGCACACAAAGTGGTATAATTCGTGCGTCTTTGCACGACGATTGCTGTCCCCCCTCGGGGGCAAGGCAACTACCTCAACAGGAGTCACGCTTCACATGAAACTGCATGAGTATCAATCCAAACAGATTTTCGCCAAGTATGGCGTCCCCATCCCCAAGGGACGGGTAGCGGCTACCGCAGCCGAGGCAAGACAAATTGCCGAAGAACTGGGTGGCCGCGTTGTCATTAAATCGCAGGTGCTGGTCGGCGGACGCGGCAAGGCTGGCGGCGTCAAACTCGCCAATTCCCCCGATGAGGCTGAAGACCTGGCCACCCAAATTCTGGCCATGGAAATCAAGGGGCTGCCGGTGCGCAAAGTCCTGGTAGACGAGGCTGCCAACATCGAAACCGAAATCTACCTCGGCATCACCAACGACCGTGCGGCGCGCAAGCCGGTCATGATGGCCTCCGCCGCTGGCGGCGTGGACATCGAAGAGGTGGCCCGCGAGACCCCTGAAAAAATCATCAAAGTCCACATTGACCCCCTCCTGGGCTTGCAGGGCTACCAGACCCGCGACCTGGCCGCCGGCATTGACCTGCCCAAAGAGCACTGGCGCGCCTTCGGCAAGATTGCCAAGGGGCTGTGGGAAGCCTACTACCACAGCGATGCCAACCTGGCCGAAATCAACCCCCTGGTGGTCACCGCGGAGGGCGAATTGCTGGCCGTAGATGGCAAAATGGTGCTCGACGATAACGGCCTCTTCCGCCACCCGGAACTGGCCGAAATGCGCGACCTGGACGTGGAAGACCCCACCGAAACCGAAGCCCGCAAATACGGCCTGTCGTTCATCAAACTGGACGGCGACATCGGCTGCATGGTCAATGGCGCTGGCCTGGCCATGGCCACCATGGACATTACCAAGTTCTTCGGTGGGCAGCCGGCCAACTTCCTGGATATCGGCGGCGGCGCCAACGCCGACAAGGTGGCCGCGGCCTTCCGTCTGATTCTCTCCGACCCCAAGGTGAAAGCCGTGCTCATCAACATCTTCGGCGGCATCACGCGTGGCGACGAGGTGGCCCGCGGCATCCTGGCCGCCATGGAAGAGGTCAAACCCGAAGTTCCGATGGTCGTCCGGCTGGTGGGCACCAACGCCGAAGAAGGCCGCCAACTGCTGGCCGAGGCCAATATGATTACCGCAGAAACCCTGGCTGACGCGGCCCAAAAAGCCGTCGCCGCAGCAAAGGGAGGCAACTAACCATGAGTATTCTCGTCAACAAAAACACTCGTCTGCTCGTACAGGGCATCACCGGCCGCGAAGGGCTGTTCCACACCCAGCAAATGGTCGCTTACGGTACCAACGTGGTGGGCGGCGTAACCCCCGGTAAGGGCGGGGAATGGGTGCTGGATGGCAAAGTCCCTGTCTTCGATTCCGTCAAGCAAGCCGCAGAAGCCACCGGCGCAAACGCCACCGTCATTTTCGTGCCGGCGCGCTTTGCCGCCGACGCCATCTTCGAGGCCGCCGATGCCGGCCTGGAACTGATTGTGTGCATCACCGAGGGTATTCCCGTCTTCGACATGATGCGCGTGCGCGCCTACATCGACCAGAAAGATACCCGCCTGGTTGGCCCCAACTGCCCTGGCCTGCTCACCCCCGGCGAAGCCAAAGTCGGCATCATCCCTGGGAATATCGCCATCCCCGGTAACGTGGGCGTCGTCTCCCGCTCTGGCACGCTGACCTACGAAGTGCTCTACGCCCTCAAGAACATCGGCATGGGCGCCAGCACCTGCGTGGGCATTGGCGGCGACCCCGTCAACGGCACCAACTTCATCGACGTGCTGCGCATGTTCGAGGCCGACCCGCAAACCGAAAAAGTCGTCATGATTGGCGAAATCGGCGGTACGGATGAGGAGAAGGCCGCAGAATTCATCGCCAACCACATGACCAAACCGGTGGTCTCCTTCATCGCCGGACAAACCGCCCCCCCAGGCAAACGCATGGGACACGCCGGCGCCATCGTGCAGGGCGGCACCGGCACCGCCGAGAGCAAAATCAAGGCATTGGAAGCCGCCAATGTCAAGGTTGCACGCCACCCCGAAGAAATCGCCGAACTGCTCAAATAGCCCCCTTCAACAAAAAAGCCCGACCGTCTGGTCGGGCTTTTTTCATGTCTTGCAAACCGCAGTCAGTCTGCAAAAAGCGGTTATGCCGCCTCGCAGTGACATCCCCATAAAAAATTTTCGGGGAGGTTCTATTTGCGGCTGATGGCAATCGTCACCACAGTGAATTGCGCATTGGGGTTGTACTGCATGTTGATGGACAAACGGTCGCCAGCCGCGTTTTCACGCAGCATACTGGCGATATTCCCTACCACGCTATCCGGCGGGCCTTTGATTTCCCATCCCAGGCTGGGCAATATGCCGTGGTAAAAATCTACCACCGTTTGCACATCGCTATCCACCTTGTAGCGCATTTGCGTCCCGCTGCGCTCTACCGAGAGGTCATACGCCCCTTCCATGACAGGCACATCCTGGGGTTGCTCACTGGCCGGTTCCGCAGCCGCAGGCGATTCTGCGGGGGAAGCCTCCGTAGGGGCCGCCTCCTCCCCACCAGAGGACGCGGGAACACTGGTTTCGTTCCCACCGCTCGGCTGCGCCTTAGGGGCAGGGGTCGCAGAACCACCGCAGGCGGCCAAAATCAGCGCCAAAACCAACACCAGCCCCCAGAAAAGCAATTTTCTCTTCATTTTCTTCCTCCTGAATCCGTGTGTGGGAAAATACACCTGCATCGGCAAAGTGCCTTGTATCGTTCCGATTACTATAAACGGTGAAAGCCAAAATGTCAACGGATGTTCCAAATGGCCGGCTAAAAAAACGGTAAAAAAAAAGCAGCGGCGCGTAGCCTCTGCTTTTCTTTCCGAATTGCTTCGTTAGAGCGCAATACTGTCAGAGTGGCTTTCAGCCCTTCATGAACTGGTCAACGTAAGCCACAGCCTCGCCAACCGTCGTGATTTTCTGGGCATCTTCGTCAGAAATCTCGCCACCGAATTTATCTTCGAAAGCCATGATGAGTTCCACCAGGTCCAGCGAATCGGCTTCCAGGTCTTCGCGAAAACGCGCTTCAGGCGTCACCTTGCTCTCGGGTACATCCAGCAATTCGACGATGATGTCCTTGATTTGCTCAAAAGTGTCAGCCATGGTACTAGCCTCCTGAGAGAAAATTTGATATGCTTACCAGCCGTAAGCCCAAAACCAAGACGTATTGTAACCCCGCGTGCCAGAATGTCAAGGCAGACAAATTGACAGGGGAAAATACCGCTGGTAAGATAGCCTCACCCCAAAGGAACACGGAATGAGTGCAAAAGTTACGCCCATCGGAAACCGAAAAAACGACCACATCCGTATCAATCTGGAAGAAGACGTACGCTCCGGCCTGAGCACCGGCCTGGAGCGCTACCGTTTACCCCATGAAGCCCTCCCCGAAATTGCCCTGAGTGACGTGGATTTCCGGGTGCCCCTGTTTGGAAAGATTCTCCAGTCCCCGCTGCTCATCTCCTCCATGACGGGCGGCACCTCCGAGGCCGCCACCTACAACCAGCGGCTGGCCGAGGCCGCCCAGGAAGCCGGCATCGCCATGGGAGTGGGTTCCCAGCGCGCCGCCATCGAGCACCCCGAACTAAGCGCGACCTTCGCCATCGCCCGGAAGGTTGCCCCCGATGCCCTGTTGTTTGCCAACCTGGGCGCGGTGCAACTGAATTACGGCTACGGCGTGGACGAATGCCGCCGCGCCGTGGACATGCTGCAGGCCGATGCGCTCATCCTGCACCTCAACCCCCTGCAAGAGGCTGTGCAGCATGGCGGCGATACCGATTTCAGCGGCCTGGCAGCCAAAATCGAAGCCGTATGCCGGGCGCTGGAAGTACCCGTCATCGTCAAGGAAGTCGGCTGGGGCATCTCGGAGCGCACCGCTCGTCTGCTGGCCGGGTGCGGCGTGGCCGCCATTGACGTGGCCGGCGCGGGCGGCACCAGTTGGTCGCAGGTCGAAATGCACCGCGCCCCGGACGAATTCACCCGCCGCCTGGCCGCCACTTTCCTGGATTGGGGCATCCCCACCGCCGAGAGCATCCGCAACGTACGGCGCGCCACCCCGGAAACCCCCGTCTTTGCCAGCGGCGGCCTGAAAGACGGCCTGGATATCGCCAAATGCCTGGCGCTGGGCGCTACCCTGGGCGGGTTGGCCGGCCCCTTCCTCAAAGCCGCGGCCATCTCCACCCAGGCCGTACTCGAAACCATCCGCCTGCTCGAAGCCCAGTTGCGCGTCGCCATGTTCGCCGCCGGCGCCCGCACCCCCGCGGAACTGGAAGGGGTGATGGTGGACGGTGGACGGTAGACCGTGGACGACAGATGACGGACAACCGACGACTGCCCATCCCCCCATCACCTCACCACCCTCTCCTCCCCCCAATGAACCTCCTCGACTTCATTCCCCCCATCGAAAACGAAATGCGGCGCATCCTGGCGCTGGCTGACGGCGAAAATTTTCACTCCCTGCACTACATGATGGCCTACCACCTGGGCTGGGAAGGCGAAGGCGCCGGTCCCAAGGCTTCCGGCAAGCGCGTGCGCCCCATCCTGGTGCTGCTCACCGCTTCTGCGGCCGGCGGAGATTGGCACGTTGCCCTGCCTGCTGCCGCGGCCGTGGAATTGCTGCACAATTTCTCCCTCATCCACGACGACATCGAAGACGACAGTCCCTTGCGGCGCGGCCGCCCCACCGTGTGGAAACTGTGGGGCATCCCCCAGGCCATCAACACCGGCGATACCATGTTCACGCTCGCCAATCTGGCCGTGCTGGAACTCGCCCTGCCGCCGGAACGCACCCTGCAGGCCGCCCGCATCTTTCAGCGCACCTGCCTGCGCCTCACCCAGGGGCAGTTCCTGGATATTTCCTACGAAGACGAGCGCAGCCTGCCCCTGGAAGCCTACTGGCCGATGGTAGGCGGCAAGACCGCCGCCCTGCTGGCCGCCTGCACCGAACTGGGTGCGCTGTGTGCCGAGGCGTCACCGGAAGCGCAAGAGGCCTACCGGGAATTCGGGGAAAAACTGGGGCTGGCCTTCCAGGCGCTGGATGACGAACTGGGCATCTGGGGGGATGAAGCCCTGACGGGAAAATCCGCCGCCAGCGACCTGCTGGAGGGCAAGAAATCCCTGCCGGTGCTGTACGGACTGGCACAGGAGGGGGAATTCGCCCGCCGCTGGATGGCCGGGCCGCTTACCCCGCAGGAAATCCCGGCCCTGGCCGCCCAACTGGAAGCCGAAGGGGCGCGTGACTACACGCAAGATGTCGCCGCCCGCCTGACGGACGAAGCCCTTGCCGCACTGGCGCGCGCCAACCCCCAGGGCG
>DAOTWV010000369.1:0-4144 GCA_034435695.1 Anaerolineales bacterium
TTTCGGGAGAATGGTCGGCACGACTTCTGCAGGAATACGCGCCAAATCATCCTGCGTATCATAGGTGTTTATCGCAGCCTGCAGGCTCCCAAGGGGAAATCCATATTCCCGTTCTAGCGTGGGAATCAGATTACCATCCAAAGTCAGACGATTCCCTCTTTCCGGAACAGTAACAAAATTCGCCATAAGTACTCTGGCAGCAGCCCACAACCGCTCGTGTATCGCTTTGACATGTATATCACTGTTATCGTTGTCGTCAGGGTTTTGGTAGATGACAGCGGTACGCATCTGAAAATCCTGCCGGGCTGTCAAACCAGCCAATCGCCATCCTTCGTTGCTATAGGTGTGCACAATATTGATGTTGCCATCATCTCCAAGCAACTGCACAGCCCAAACCAGACGAACTTTTTGCACGTCTCCCAGAGAGGTTACATTTGCCGGCATATACGCCATGCGCGCGCTGAAGAATTGTTTTTCCCCTCCGGTCATCCCCGTACCGACATTCGCCGGAACATAAGCCAGGATATTCGTTACCTCACCCTGTGCATCCACTACATCGCGCAAATTAATGCCATAGGAGGATAGACTGGCGGTATCGAACATCCAGCCTGCGGGCAACTTTCCGTTGGGAACATCACCCAACGGGATACAAGCAGTGAGCATATTCCCACCACTGCCTTGCTCAAACATCAAGACATGTTTGCCATCCAGGATAGAGGGCAGATTTACATTCCCCAAACTCCAACCATCGCCACTTTTCGTAGTGCTATCTTTGTGATATTCCGGTGTCGTTCCTTCTTTGACGGGGCAGGATGATTTGAAGATTTTCACCCGGTCTACCGATATGTCAGCACCACTATCATCGGTCAAACCCGCAAAGGTCAGTGCCGTTGTGCCGTTATCACCCCGGAGTTCTATTTTCGCTCTCAACCAGATTTTGTATTCGGTTTTCTTTTGACTTCCACTGCCGGTTTCCACTTTTTTATACCCAACGCCACCACGGTTGACAGCCAGGGTACGTGTTGTGGGCAACAGATTACTGGCATCCGTTGCAGGAATGGTTATTTCTACCAATGGCACCAGGCGCAGGTCACCATTTTCATCGCTAGGCAAATATTGCCCCTCGGGTTTCCCAGTGGCAAAGGTTGTATCTTTTGTGCGTTGGATTTGCCCTTCGGTATCATTGACTGGCCAATCCAATACGTTGCGTGCGTAAGAAAGTTGGTTTGGACTTGTTGGAACGATTTGAAAATCTACGAACAAGGGTTCGTGAGGTGTAAGACCATCTACCTGCAAAGAAAACGCATTCTCGTAGTTGTAAACTTCACTGGATTTATAGAAGGGGGCATAATCAACCTTATCGTCCACACCATCGCCATCATTGTCGTATGCAAAGATATCGGGAACACCATCTGAATCGGAATCTATAGTACAGGGTTGATTCGAAGGGTAAACTGCAGGCCGCACATTATCGCCCCAACATTCCAAAGTATCGGGAAGACCGTCACGGTTGGTATCCGCGGCCAACGGGTTTGAATACCATCGACGCCCCCCTATCAAGAAGCCCTTTACTTCCAGGTCATCTCGCAAGTTATCGCCATCGCTATCCACATTGTCCAGCGAGGTGCCAAGCCGGTATTCTTGCAGGTCAGTCAGCGTATCATTATCACAGTCGCTAGAGCCGCGACAAATGGCCGGTTCATCGGCATCAGGGACACCGTCCTTATCGCTATCAGTAGTCACAGCAGCCAATATCGCAGGGTCCAACACCGAGGATGCAGGGCTGTGTGTAGATACACTAAGCACAGGTTGCGGTGTCGGCATTGTGCTCCCATCAGTATTTGCGTCAATGTTTTCCAAAGGAGACTGGGTACCATCCCATTCAGGGCCATACACTTGGGTTTCCAGATTTTGCTGTGCCTGCAATCGTTCATCTCTGGCATTGGCTTCAGCCTGCGCCGCTGCTTGCTCCCGACTGAATGCCGCTACCTGGGCACTACGAAGCAATGGACTGACCACCATTGCCACGATAACTGTTAAACTGAAAGCGGCATACACTTTGGGACGACGGCCAAAGGCCACCAATAAAGCAAGCGCCGCACTACACAATGCCCCGAGGACAAATTGCATCCCTACCTTTTGCCAACCATCTTGCAGAATACGCGTTGCTCGCTCAGCAATCCAGGTCGGTGCACTGGTGCTGCTAATGAAACCAGCAAGGTAACCATTCTTCCCGGCAATTTGCTCTGTTGAGAAATTCGAAAAATCGGTGTGGATTACGGCTTTAATCCGGCTCCCATCGCTTTTCTGTGGAAATTCCAGGGAAATGTTCAGGCTTACAGGTAAACCGCTTGCAGCCAACCACAACTCACCATTTCCAACCATGTCACGGTAAACCTGGGGGGTTCCCAGGGAAACCCCCAATGGTAGTTTGCCCTCTTTACGTAACTGGTCTTCAAGTTGCAAGCGCATGTATTCGGCAAAAGCCGGTCCATCTACAGAAAAATTGAATTTACGGTAGTTCTGTAAATCGACATTAACCTCTCGAACATTCTTGATACCGTGCAAATATGCGAGCATATCCCGGTTGGGAGCAAAAAGACCTGTAAAGTCTTCAATCTCCTGCCAATCTCCTCCATGTCTGCGCCCAAATGCTTTGTCGCCTTCCGCCCGCACCTCAAAAGCGCTATCACGGTTCAACACCGCCCCCCCCTGCCAGATTGCCATCTCGAAATTCTGCGTCGCGCTATTGGTTTTTCCCTCTATATGCAAGTGCTCTACCCGCGCGTGGCGACCGACATTCGTCAGTGCAGGCGGGTAATATGTCGTTTGCTCGATATCCGTAGCAAATTCATACGCTCCAGCCTGTTGAGCCAATAACCATGCACGCTTGACCACGTCTGCGGCTTCTTTTGAATTCTTTAATTCCTTGATTGCGGTTCGTAATACATCCGGTGTATCACCAGTATGCAATCCTGCATACAAAAATACAAACCATCCAACGACGACAACCGACAAAATCAGTAAGGTGCCACCCAACAGGCTGTTCTTATTTTTGTTCATGCGAAAACTCCTGAAATGCATGTGGTGATACTCCGGTACGTGAATACAATTGCGGATGCGTTAACAACACAAAAGCACGAATAGAAAACTTTTCCCTTGTATGCACATAGCAAGATTACGCACGCAGGCTTTCTTGCCGCTGTTAATTTAGAAATAGATGGGGTTGATATAGGAAACAGTGTATCAAAAGGGGCGTCACAAAAGCGTCACAAAACAATCTGTAATCAGAAAATAATCAGGAATTTCTCTTGAGTTATGCTATCTCCAAAAAAAAGTAGAGGTAATCTGCCCCATTTCGCATATTTCCCCCTCATAATCGAGTGAGTCCAGTTACCCAACCTGCATTATGATTAGTACGCATGGGCATCGTGGCAAGGATTTTTCTCATCGCCACGATGCTTTACATTCTCCAGGACACCTTGCAAGAAGATACTCTACACGCGGCAAAATCAGGGCTTCATTATCAGCGGGAGGTAGAGGCGCGGCCAGAATTCGTCGGCGCCCAGGTCAGGGGCAGTCCCCTGGGGGCGGGATTCGCCATCCATATCGGCAGCCACCCCAACATCCAGACCGGCATCTATGGCCGGGGAATCCGCCCTCAGGTGGTAGTTGCCCACATCCGGGGCAGCGAAGCGCGGGTCTCCCCACAGGTTATGCGTACCCGTCAGGATGGTTCCGCCGCCGCCCCAATTCGTGGTGTTGTTCCACAGGGTGGCGTTCAGGGTGCTTGTACTGCCGCTCGTCACCGTAATGCCAACACTGTGCCCGCTCAGGATGGTGTTGGTGAAAACCAATGTGGTGTAGGCGCTGAGGGAAACCCCGGAGGGGCTGACGTTGTCGGCGATGGTGGTATGCCGCAAGATGGCACTTCCCGGATGCCACATATTGCTTTGGAAAGAAAAACCGCCGCCAGCCGTGTTGGCCTGGTTTGCAACCAGTACGTTGTTGGTGAAGGTAAGCGCCTGCCCGTAGTGGACATCCATCCCGCCACCAGCGCCAGCAGCCGTGGGGCTGAGGGTGGCTGTGTTGCTGAGCAGAATGTTGCCATCGAGCACGGTATGGCCTACCCACCACAATGCCA
>DAOTWV010000370.1:0-5691 GCA_034435695.1 Anaerolineales bacterium
GGGAACGTCAGGGCGCCGTGTAGGTCAGACGATACACCACGCCGGAAGCGTCATCGGAGATGAAGAGGCTGCCATCGGGAGCGACGACCACATCCACGGGGCGGCCGCGTTTTTCGCCTGTTGCGGTCAGCCAGCCGGTGACGAAGTCTTGCGCGCCGCCCGCGGGGCCGTTCTCATCGAAAGGGATGCGCACGATTTTGTAGCCGGTGGGTTCCTGACGGTTCCAGGAGCCGTGAAAGGCAACGAACAGGTCGCCCCGGTAGGCTTCCGGGAAGAGGTCGCCGTCGTAAAAGGCCAGTCCCAGCGGGGCGGAGTGTGCCTGCAATTCTACCTCAGGCACGGCCACCCCCTGGCAGGAACCCGGTTCTCCAAAATCGGGGTCTTCGATGCGGCCGGCGTGGCAGCGCGGCCAGCCGAAGTCATCACCCTGATGCACGCGCTGGACGGTGTCGGGAGGCAGGTCGTCGCCCAGCCAGTCGCGCCCGTTGTTGGTAGCCCAGAGTTCATCGGTGCCGGGGCGGAAGGTGATGCCGACGGCGTTGCGCAGGCCGCGGGCGTAGATTTCTTCACCGCTGCCATCTGGATTGTAACGCAAAATCGTTGCCCGGCGCGCGTCCTTTTCCTCACAAACGTTGCAGGAGGAACCCACCGAGAGGAACAGGTACGCGCCATCCGGGCTGAAGAGGACGGTGCGGGTGAAATGGCCTTCTTTGGGGATGCCGGTAATGACGGCCTGCTGCACGTCGAAGAAACCGTCGCCGTCGGGGTCGCGCAGGCGGACGACGCGCTCCACTTCGCCGACGTAGAGGCTGCCATCCGGGGCAAAGGCCAGGCTGTTGGGGCGGTACAGGCCTTCGGCAACGACCTGCAGGCTGTCGGCAGTGCCATCGCCATCCGCATCGGGCAGACGCAGCACGCGCCCGGCACCCATTTCGGCCACGTAGAGCGCGCCATCCGGGCCAATGGTCATGAAACGCGGGGTGTCCATGCCTTCGGCAAAGGTGGCGAGGGAAAATCCCGGCGGCATGGTGTACCCGTCGGTGGTGACGGTTTCCGCCAGGGGGATGGTGGTCGGCGAGGGCGGCGCGTCCACCTGGGTGGGGCCGCCCAGCCCGCGTCCGGTTGCCATCAGGAAGTAGAAGGCTCCAAACACGAGCACGATGAAGAACAGGGCGATGCCAAGCAGGGCGAGGATAAGGCGTTTTGGGGTCATGGGAGGCAGGGGGCAGGTTTCAGGGGTCAGGTTTTCGGGTACGGGGTACAGGGTACGTCGTACGGAGTACGGAGTACAGGGTACGTCGTACGGGGTACGTCGTACGGGGTACGGAGTACAGGGTACGTCGTACGGGGTACGTCGTACGGGGTACGTCGTACGGGGTACGTCGTACCAGGTACATTGTACCCCGTACTTACGCACTTGCTACTTTCCCTCCGCTACAAGACGTTCACATTCGGCCTGGTAGGCGGCGGCGAGGTCGGGGTGGTGCAGGATGAGCAGGGTTTCGTCGTTGCGCTCTTCGGCGCTGCGGCTGAAGTTGTACGAGCCGGTGATGACCGTCTTCCCGTCCAGCACGATGACTTTGTGGTGCATCAGGTCGGGGTTGCCGTCCAGCCGGACGTTCAGACCGGCGGCGCGCAGACGGGGGTACTGGCTGGTACGGTTGCTGTGCACCTGCCCCTCGTCGAAGAGGCCCTGCACCAGCAGGCCGGCTTCCGCTTTGGCGAGCAGCAGGTCGCCCAGGTCTTGCGAGGTGAACGAGAATGCCAGGAAGCAAATCTGCTCCTGTGCGGCGGCGACGTTTTCCAGGATGTGCGCCAGCGCGCCGTCATCGGGGGAGAAGTACACTTCACCGGTGCCTCCCTGCAGGGTAAACGCGGGAAAGGGTGTATCGGCGCGCGAGGCCGCGCCGAAGAGTCCATCGGTGAACATCTCGTCGAATTCGCGCTGGAAATCCGCCACGGCCTGCGGGTTGCGCAGACGCAGCAGGTTGTTGTTATCGCGGTAGGCGCTGGCAAAGGTGAAGTTCATCGAGCCGCTCCACACCTCGCGCCCGTCCAGGATGAGGAATTTGTGGTGCATCAAGGCGGGGTTGGCATCCAGCCGCACGGCGACGCCGGCCTGCCGGAGGGCGTCCACGTCATCGGCGGCATTGTCGGCTTCGGTGACCAGCCGGACGCGCACGCCGCGCTGGTGTGCGGCAAGCAGGGCGTTGCGCAGCGGCCACAAATCCAGGCTGTAGACGGCCAGGTCGAGGCTGAGGCGCGCCGATTCGATGGCGGCAATCACCTCGGAAGCCGGGCCGCTCTGAAAACCGGTCTGCCGCGCCCGGCGGGGGTCGGTGAACCACACGGCGACATCCGGCAGCACCTGCGGGGGCGGCGCATCCGAGGCAGGCAGCATCCACAGGCGCCAGCCGCGGCGGGAAGCAAAGGTCAGGGCTGCCGCCCAAATCAACACGAGGAGCGCGCCCCGCCACCAGAGGAGCCGCCTACTGGCGGTATAATCTACGGCGTCCGATTTTTTCGTCATTTCACAGGAGTAAGCCACCTATGAGCCGAAAAACCTATCCAATAGAAATCGCAGGCGTGCACCGGGAACTCCCACTATTCGAGGTCGCCCCAGGGCTGCGTATTGCCGTCCTCAACATCCTGGGCGATACCGAATTGACCGAGGCCAGCGCCCGCGCCCTGGCAAAGAAACTGGAAAGCGTGTCGTACGATGCGCTCGTCACCGCCGAGGCCAAGAGCATTCCGCTCATCTATGCTCTGGCCGTTGTCACGGGTAAGCCTTACGTGGTGCTGCGCAAAAGTTACAAGCCGTACATGGGCGAAACCATTTCAGCCGAAACGCTGTCCATCACCACGGGCAAGCCGCAAACGCTGTACCTGGATGAAAAAGACCGCGCTCTCATCGAGGGCAAAAAAGTCATTCTGGTAGATGATGTCATCAGCACAGGCTCCACCCTGAATGGCATGCAAACCGTCATGGAGCAGGCGCGCGCCGAAGTGGTAGCCCATGCAGCCATCTGCACAGAGGGAGATGACCCTGCGGAATGGGACAACGTGATTGCGCTGGCACACCTGCCGCTCTTCAAGGAGTCCTGAGGGCTTCCTGAGCGATAACGACAATCGGGCGGCCGCGCAGATGGGTGAGGAAAAGCACCCGCTGGCGGTCGCCTTTGAGTTTGAGGGCGCGCTGCAGTTCCTGGGGCTGCAAGGGGGAACCGCGTTTCTTGATGGTCACCTGCCCCACGTTATGCTCCCGCAAGTAGGCACGCAGGCGTTTCAACTGAAAGGGCATCCAGGCTTCCACAGGCCAGGCGCGCGCAAACGGGGTCGCCGTGTAGTGGTCGGCGGTGAGGTAAGCAATGTCCGCGTCCAATTGGAAGGCATCCAGGCGTGCGGCAAGCGTGCGCACGAGGCCGGCGCGCAGCACTGCCGGGTCGGGTTCGTAAATCCAGGTCAGCGGCTCACACAATCGGGGAGCGGCAGATTCGGCAGCCACATCCGGCAGCAGGGTAACATCATCGGGTAAGACCGTCGCCCGACGCGCGGCGCTGCGAAAACATCCAAACCACAGGCAGGCTTCCTTCAGCGCCCCATGCAGCGAGATGAACTCTACCTCGCAGTCATAGGAAGCCAATTCTTCCAGATTCACACCGGGCGAGACTTTGACCGCCAGCCCTTCCACGCGCGGCAGCCAGGCACGGATGTGCGCCAAAGGCGGCTGGTATTCTCGCACGGAGGTGATACGCCGTCCGGCAGTGCGACGCGCCGGGTCGAAGAAAGCCGCGCTGTGGGGGGGGAGCGCGCCGACAGGTAAGGGTGCGCGCAGGTCAGCCTGAACGAGATGCACCCGCTCCCACAGGCGCAGCGCCTGCAGGTTGGCGCGCGCCATCGCCAGCCGGAGGGCATCTCGGTCCACCCCCACTGTGGGGGCAACCTGCCCCAGATGGATGAGGTCACCGCCAATGGAACATCCCAGGTCGAACAACAGGGCACACCCGGCAAAACGCCGGGAGCGGTACCGGGAAACCGCCGAAGGACTGGCCTGTTCCAGCGCCTCACGGGTGAAGTACATTTTTTCTGCGGTGTGGGGGAATTTACGTTGGGCTTCCCGGCGCAAGATGGCGGTTTCCAGTGCAGCGCGGGCAATATCCGTGGGATAGCGGCGCTGCAAACGCTGCAACAAAGGCAGGAAATCCGCCTCTCTGGGCTGCAAAGCCATTGCCTCCTGAAGCGCCCGTGCGCCCTGGGGAGAGAGCAAAGCCCGAAAAATGTGCAGATTCACGAGGATAGCCTGAAATTTTCCTGCAATAAATCGATGAATATCGGCGTCAGGCCAGGGTCAAACTGACGGCCAGCCTGTTCTTCGATGTATGCCAGCGCTTTTTCTGGCGGCCATGCGGGGCGGTATGGCCGCTCGGATGTCAGGGAATCCCACACATCCACCAGGGCGAAAATGCGGGCTCCAAGGGGAATGCGCTCCCCCCGCAGCCCCTGCGGGTACCCGGTGCCATCCCAGCGTTCATGGTGTGCATAGGGAATGTCTATGGCATTGCGCAGGAACCCAATGGGAGAGAGCAATTGCCGGGCAAAGACAGGATGTTGACGCACGATTTGCCACTCGGTGTCATCCAGTGGGCCGGGCTTGAGCAGGATGGCATCCGAAACGGCGATTTTACCGATATCGTGCAAAATCGCGCCGCGTCGAATGGCAAGCAAGCGGTTTGCATCGAAAACGACACGCTGAGCAAAGAGCATGCACAATTCCACCACGCGGGAGGTATGGCCTTCGGGTTCTACGCCGCGCAATTCGAGGGCACGCGCCCATCCTTCCAGGGTCTGGTCATAGGCCAGTTCCAGTTCGAAATTCGAGCGTTGCAGGTTGTTGAACAGGCGCGCATTCTCCAGGGCTATGGCCGCCTGTGTGGCCAGTGAACGCGCGAAATCCATCCACTCCTGGTCGGGCTGCAGGGAGTGGTAGTGGTAGATATCCAGGACCCCCTGCAATTCTCCTTTGGCTACCAGGGGAATGCCGGCATAGAAGCGGGGCAAACGATTCAACGCGTTGGCATCCAGGGCGTTTTGCTCTGGAGAGAACGATTCTTCAATGTGGATTTCCTTGTGCAGGGCCACTTTGCCGCTCAGGGTAGTTCCCAGGCGCACCATCCGGCGCGGGAAAGCGCTTCTGGGAATGCCCTGGGTGAGGGTGTACTCCAGCGTGGCCGTAATCGGGTTGTACAGTGCGATGGCAGCCGCATCCACTGAGAGTTGTTGTATGACCTGCTTCAGAAAAACCCCCAGGGTGATTTGAATATCCATACTGGCCGTGATAGCGTTGTCAATGGTCTGTAAAGATTGCAGGCGACGATATCCGCGTTGCACCCTTTCGTAGAGCGCCGCGTTCTGAATGGCAATTGCCGCCTGGTCGGCCAAGAGTTCCAAAATACGGATTTCGTGTGCTTCAAAAGCATGGGGGACATCATAGGCCACGTTGAGTACGCCGCGCACTTCCCCGCCAGCCTGTAGAGGAAAGCCTGCCAACGCCCCGCTAAACGCCAGGGGATAATTTTCATACAAGGGGTGCCTGGAAACATCTTCTACCAGAATGGCCTCTCCACTGCGAGCGACACGGGCTGTCAAACCCTCTTCGCGTGGCTCTGCAACGGGTCTATTTGTGGGAGTGCC
>DAOTWV010000371.1:0-10251 GCA_034435695.1 Anaerolineales bacterium
CTCACCGATGATAACGTACCTCTCGTGCGGGCGTATTACGCTGCCAACCAACTCAAACGCCTGTACCGCCAGGGCTGGCTGCAGCATGGCGTCCCGCCGGAACGCTGCGAGAGCGTGGCCGCGCACACCTTCGGCGTGGCGCTGCTCACCCTGTGGCTCGTCCCGACGCACTACCCGCACCTCGACCTGCTCAAAGCGGTGCAGATGGCGCTCATCCACGACCTGGGCGAAGCCTTCGTGGGCGACCTGACCCCGCAGGACGGCATCGCGCCCGCCGAGAAGCACCGCCGCGAGGCCGAGGCGGTTGCCCGTCTTCTGGAGGGCCTGCCCAACGCCGCGGAACTCTTCGCCCTGTGGCAGGAATACGAAGCCTGCGAAACGCCCGAAGCCCAACTGATACGCCAACTCGACCGCCTGGAAATGGGGCTGCAGGCCAGCGTATACGCCCGTGAAGGATTGCTGCGCACACCCGGCACCTTCTACGCCAGCGCGGCCAATGCGTTGCACGACGCCCCCCTCACATCCCTGCTGGATTCCGCCGCCACCTGACACCTCGTACCCCGTACGTCGTACCCCGCACCCCGCACATCGCACTCCGCACCCCGCACCCGTCTCTCACCTCCCCAGCGTCATCACCGCCAGCGTGACAGCGCGCCCAAAGCGCGCCAGCGCACCCGCTGAGAGGCGCTCAGGCGCATCCTGCGGCGTGCGGCTGACGGATTCCCACTCCGGGCCATACACCCCGATTTGCGGGGCTTCATCGCCGCCCTGGTAGCGGGAACGCTCCTCGAAGACGATGCTCAGGTCAATGGGCGCTTCTTCACGGCGGGCTTTCAGGCGCATACGCCGGGCGGCCTGCTCGAAGACCTGCCCCAGGCGCTGGCTGCCGCTCACATCCAGCAGCAACTCCCCGCCGCTGCCCAGGCCGCGCAACTCGATGATGCCGTCCACTGTGAAAGCGGTCGCAAAGCCGGGTTTGGCCTGCAAAAACTTCGAAACATCGCGCGGGCGCACCGGCTCGCCGCCCTCCAGCCCCTCCCCGCTGTAGGCCACGAACAGGATGCTGCGGTAGGGCTGGTAGCCGCTCTCCTGCAGGGTGCGGATGAGTTCCAGCATCACCGCCACCCCGCTGGCGTTGTCGTTGGCATTCGCCAGGAAAGCATCCCCCGGCGCGAGGGGCGGGGCGTCGTATTGCGCCAGCACCACCAGCAGGTGGTCATCCAGCCCGCCGAACTGACTGCTGGAAACGCCCGGCAAAAAGCCCAGCACGTGCGGCGCGGGGAATTTCGTCACCACCTTGCCGGGCACGGAGAGCGCCGCCTGGGTGTGCAACGCCGCCTGGAAGATTTCATCCGTCCCC
Organism: Anaerolineales bacterium; assembly: GCA_034435695.1. GTDB lineage: Bacteria > Chloroflexota > Anaerolineae > Anaerolineales > DRKV01 > DRKV01. Next base: position 1,361 of record DAOTWV010000371.1, read on the forward strand.
AGGGCATCGCGCTTGGCCTGCGCCTCCGCCAGCGAGAGACCGCCGGCGGCCAGCAGCGCATCCGCCGTTTCGGGCGAAATCCACACCACCGGCGCATCCTGCCCCACCGTGCGCCCGGTGCCGAACAGCGTGGTGGTCGGGTCGGCGGCGGAAAGAGTCAGACGCTGCTGCATGCGCGCCGGGTCGTCGCTCACCACCAGCACGCCGCCGTGCGGCACACTCTGCAAATAGCGCACATCCCAGGGGGAAAGCACCAGCACGATGTCCGTCCCAAAATCCAGCCCCTTGAGCGCCGGATAACTGGCGTTCCACGTCCCCACCCGGCGCAGCGCGCCAAACGTGACCAGGCGCACTTCACCGGCGGCCTCGCCCAGGTTGCGGTACGGCCCGGCAAACTCGACGAAATCCTGCCGGTAGGTCAGGGCGCGCCCATCCACGCGCAGGGCGGGCGGTTGGGGCAGGCTCTCGAAATCGCGCTTGCGCACCTGGAAGTAGGTGCTGCTCTCGCCGGCCGGCTGCAAGCCCAGCGCCTCGAACTGCGCCGCAATCCACTCGGCGGAGGCGCCCAATCCCTGACTGCCCAGGGCGCGTCCCTGCCATTCCGGCGCGCTCAACTGCGCCGCGTAGGCCAGGGCATTTTGCCCATCGAAAAGGCGCGCCTGCCGGGCGTACACGGCCATCTCGCCGGTGCTGCCCTGCCAGGCCAGGAACGCCCCCAGCGCCAGCGCGCCGGCGGCCAGCGTGTACTTGTTGAACAGGCGCGCCACGCGCACGCCCATGTCCTCCATCAGGCGGCGCACGCCTTCGCCGAACAGGTTGAAGCCCAAAATCGCGGCGAAGAAGGCCAGCGCCGGGTACACCCCCGTCCAGGGGTAGGCGCGGGCGTAGGCGCGCACGTTGCTGAGCAGCGCCGCCCATTCGGGCACGTCGGAGTAGTGGTAGGGCGCGCCGCCGATATCCAGTTCGGCGAAACTGCCCCCGCCGATGAAGATGCCCACGAAGCCCAGTTCGCCCAGCAGCATGAGCACCGCGCCCATCTCCAGCGCGGCCAGCGAAACCATGTGCGGAATCAGGTTGGGCAGGACGTGCCGCTCCAGAATGCGGCGCGTACCCGCCCCGGCGGCCTGGGCGCTCTCGATGAAAGGACGCGGCCGCAGTTTGAGCACCTCGGCGCGCACGAACTGCATCACCTCGCCCCAGCCGGTCAGGCTGAGCGCAATCAGGAAGGGGCGCACCCCCTCGCGGATTCCCAGCGCCAGGATGAAGACCATCCCCAGCAGCAGCGTGGGGAAGGCGGCCAGCACCTCCACCGCGCCCAGCAGCAGGCGGTCGAGCCAGGAATCGCGGAACCAGCCGGCCAGCATCCCCAGCAGCGTGCCCAGCGCCAGGCGCGCCAACGTCACCAGCACGGCCAGCAGCAGGGTTTGCTGCGCGCCGGCCAAAATCAAACTGAGGATGTCGCGCCCCAGCACGTCGGTGCCCCAGGGGTGGGCGGCATCGGGCGCAAAGGGCGGCACGTGCATCTCGCCGTCCACAATCGTCAGCCCCTGCGTGGTGTACGGGCTGTGCGGCGCGAGTTGCGCCCCGAACAGGAAGACCGCGCCCAGCGCCAGCACCAGCAGCGTCCCCAGCAGCAAGGCCGGGTTGCTCAGGATGGCGCGCCGCCAGCGGGCGGCCTCGTGGGCGGCGGAGTTGCGCGGCGAATCGGGGGAAGAGGCGGGAGATTTTTTGGGAAGGGGCGGGAGCGGCTGCCGCTTTTGGAAGACGCGCCACCCCAGGGGGTTGAGGCCGCCCAAAAGGGCGCGCGTACCCGCCGCCAGGGAGCGCAGACTCCCTTTGAGGCTGGGACGCGTTTCCCGCTGGATTCCGTTCTCCTTGCGGGTGCGCGGGTCCACCAGACGGTACGTCCCTTCGAGAATCCCGTTCACCACCAAAAAGGTCAGCCCCAGTGCGCCGACCAGCGCAATCGTCAGGTTCTGGTCGCTGCGGGCGATGGCCTTGAGCAGGGTGAAGCCCATCCCCGGCCAGCCAAAGAAGAATTCCACTACCGGCAGGCTGCTGAGCGCGAAGCGGCCGGAGACCCCGATGGTGGTCAGCACGGGGATGGCGGCGTTGCGGACGGCGTGGCGCAGCAGGACGGTGCGCGGCAGCAGCCCTTTGCTGTGCGCGGTACGGATGTAATCCTGCCGCAAGACTTCCCGCAGACTGGTGTAGGTGATGCGCGTGATTTGCGCCACCGGACGGGCGGCCAGCACAAGCGCCGGAAGCAGCAGGTGGGCGTCCCAGCCGAAGCCGCCGACGGGCAGCACGGTGCGCCCCAGGGTCTGCGTGCTTTTGATGACGGCCAGTTGCAGCAGCAGGGCGGTGAAGAAACTGGGCAGGGAGACTCCGGCGATGGATGCCAGCAGGATGGGCAGGTCGGCGAAACGCCTGCGGGTGGCGGCGAAGACGCCCAGGGGGACGCCCAGGGCGACGGCCAGCAGCATCGCAACGGCCAGCAAGCCCAGGCTGCGCCCGGCCAGTTCGGGCAGGATTTCGGCTACGGCGACGGGGCGCAGGTTGAGGCTGCCGGCCTCGCTCATGCCCAGGTCGCCGTGCGGCAGGCGGGCGAGGTAGGCACGCGTGTCGCTGAAGGCCTGCGGCAGGGCTTTTCCGAAGGGCGCACCGCGGGCCATATCCAGGCCGAGGAACGCCAGGTAGATGACGGTGAGCAGGACGAGGAGGGAGGTGAGGAGGCGGCGCATGGGGGGTAGTCTGTTAGTCTTTTAGTCTGTTGGTCTGTTGGTCTGTTAGTCTGTTAGTCTGTTGGTCTGTTGGTCGTTTAGTCTGTTAGTCTGTTGGTCTGTTGGTCTGTTGGTCTGCCGTCCGTGGTCTGTTGTCCGTGGTCTGTTGTCCGTGGTCTGTCGTCCGTGGTCTACCTCACGGGCTGGCACCGAGGAAATCCAGGGCGTATTGGGCATCCTGGTAGTTTGGGTTGGCATCCAGGGCAGCGCGGAAGTGTGCGATGGCCTGGGTGGTTTTCCCCTGGCGGTACAGCCCCCAACCATGCCAGAGCAAGGCTTCCTCCGAATTGGGCGTGCGCTGAAGGGCATAAGTCGTCAACGCCAAAAGGTCTTCGGTGCGTCCGCTATGGAAGTAGGCCAGGAAGGGGCCAAACTGATAGCGCAGCATGCGCTGGGGCAACCCGATGCGGCGGGCCTCGTCGTAGGCAGCCGCGGCTTCATCGTACCGCTCGAAGTACACCAGGTTGGAACCCAGGTTGAACCAGGCAAAAGCATCCTGAGGGGTTTCCTGAGTCTCCTGTTGGGCGCGTTGCAAGGCAGTCTGCCGGGCAGTGTCCATGTTCCACAAGTCCCCCAACGCGGTTTGAATTTGGGCTTCAGAATCGGGAGGGTACACCACCAGGAACAGGTTGTTGAAAGGGTGCCATTTTTCTATCAGTTCGGCATAGGAAATGGTACGGTCTGCCCCGTAGAAGGAATCCTGGCCAGTAAAGGTCTGCGCGCTGTCGTCATAGCCCGTCAAGAGCAGATAATGCGCCGCCCACAGGTCATCTTTAGGCCAGTATGGCTCCTCGAAATAGAAGGCCTCTTCCACCATCACGGGGTACCCTGCTGCCAGCAGCCGCTTGAGCGTCTCCAGGTCGCCGCCCACCCGAAACAGTGCGTTCAGCCAGCCGGCACGGGTACGGACGTAATAGACCAGTTCTTCGGGGTTGACGTTACGGTCTTCGCGCGCCGGTTTGAGCAGGCGGGAAATGTCGAACTGGTCCCCATCCCAACCATAAAAACGCAGGTACATGCTCAGGGATGCGGGGCCGCAGTTGTTCCAGTCCTGCTGCTCCCAGTCGGGAGAGGGCAGGGTGACGTTTTGGGGAAGCGGGGTGGGGCTGGGCGAGGGCAGCGGGGTGGGAACAGCAGTCGCCAGAACAGAGGTCGGCGAGGGGGGCGCGGGGGTAAAGGTCGGCGTTGGAGATGCGGCCAGAGGAACAGGCCGGGGGGTGGGCATGGTATCGGCAGGATAAAGCACACCGCGCAGGTAGGTACGGACGAGGTCCATACGCCACGCCACGCGGCGGTTCACTGGTTTCCAGCGATAAAGCAGGAAGGCACCCAGCAGCAGCGCCCCTGCGAGCAAAACGCGTCGTCTTGTCACGTCAATTTCATCACGACCATGCCCACGACATCCGCCGCCGCGGCCGCCCGGTCTGCCATGTTGGAGACATGGCGGTAAATCTCACGGCGCCGCAGCAGGCTCATCATTTGTTTGAAGTCTTTGGCTTTGGTGAAGAGGTCGGCAATGGCCACGCGGTAGAGACGGTCTACCTCGTTTTCCAGTTTGCGGGTGCGCTGGGCATGTTCGCCAGCCACACGGGGGTTGTTTCGCAGGCGCTGCATGGACATCCACAATTCGTTGGCCGCGTTGTGGTTGTACTCCAACATCTGCACCAGGTATTCGTCGGCATCCACCTTGAGCAGGCGCATGCCTTCCAGGGTGCTGTAGGCATAATCGAGCATCTCATCCACATTGAGCGAGATGTTGAAGATGTCTTCGCGGTCGAGGGGCGTGACGAAAGTGTTGTGCAGTTCATCAATCAAAATGCGCCGCACTTCATCGGCAGCGTATTCCTGTTCGCGCATGGCTTTGATGTTCTCCTCGCTGGGGTCATGAACAAACTCCAGCAACATGGCCAGCCCGCGCGTGGTGATTTCACTTTGCTCAATGAGCAACTGGATGAATTTATCTTCTCTGCGAACCTTGAAAAAAGAAGCGATACCCATCGTATGCCATCCTTGTTACCAGATGTGAGAAAGCAGCCAGAAAAATGCCCCGCCCAGTAGCGCAGAGAGGGGAATGGTAAGCAGCCAGGCAATCAGCATATCCACCATCACCCCCCAGCGTACCTGGGAGCGGCGCTGCGAAGCACCCACACCGAGGATGGAAGAACTGACTACCTGTGTGGTGCTAACCGGGCCGCCCAGCAATGAGGCCGTGATGATAACCGCAGCAGAGGCAAACTGCGAACTGAAGCCATGCACTGGCCGAATACGGTAAAACTTGCCGCCCAAAGTGTGGATGATACGCCAGCCGCCGGTTGCTGTGCCTAACGCCATAGCGGTAGCACTGGCCATGATAACCCACAGGGGCACGTGGAAAGTATCCTGATAGCCGAGAATGACCAGCCCCATCGTGATGATGCCCATTGTCTTTTGGGCGTCATTTGCACCGTGGCTGAGCGCCAGCGCCAACGCGGTGGGCACCTGCGCCCCCTTGAAAAACAGGTTGATTTTCGGGGTGGCATCCCGCGCCAGCACCATGATGATGCGCATCAATATCCAGCCAACGATGAAACCAATGAGCGGCGAAAAGAACAACGCCACGGCGATTTTCGTCAGGCCTTCGGGGTGAATGACCTGCCACCCGGCCCCTACGAAAACTGCACCCACGATACCGCCCATCAGGGCGTGGGAAGAACTGGAGGGAATGCCAAACAACCAGGTGATGATGTTCCACGCGCTGGCAGCCAGCAAAGCCGCAAACACTACCGGCATCGTCAACGTCTCCGGGGCGGCGACCTCTTTCCCGATAGTCGTGGCCACGGCCACACCAAAAATCAAGGGACCGGCAAACTCCGAAAGCGCGGCAATGGCCAGGGCAGCGCGCGGTGTCATCGCGCGCGAGGCAATCATGGTTGCCACGACGTTGGCGCTATCGTGAAAGCCGTTCAAAAAATCGAAAGAAAGCGCCAGAAAAAGGAGGATTCCCAGCAAAAGCACAGGATTGCTCATAAGCGGTGAAAAATCGGTGCCATGCGCCTGAGCACATGACACCGAAAATGCGTCGTTCTAAAACCCTTCCAGGAAGGAGAAATCGGCCACGCCTTCTGCCAGAGCAGCCACCGCCTGCAACAACCCCAAACGGTTGGCGCGTTGTGTGGGGTCTTCGGACATCACCAATACGGCCTCGAAAAAGGCGTTGATGACGGGGATGAGAGGCAAAAAGGTTTCCAGGAAATCGTCCACAGAGCCGGCACGCCTGCGGGCAGCCTGCGCCTGTTGCAGTGCTGCATACAGGGCGTGTTCCGCAGGCTCGACAAAGGTTTCCGGCACCACGGGGTACGTTTCCGGCTGGTCACGGGTAATGCGCACACACCGTGCATAGGCGGGCAAAATGGTCTCCCAATCAGGGCGCTGCACCCAGGCCGAAAGTTCCTGCACAGCCTGAGCAGCCCGCGCCGGGTTATGCCCTTGCTCCGCCAGCACGGCATCCACCACATCGTACCGGAAGCCCTGTTCCAGCAACAGGTTGCGCAAACGCTCGACGATGAACGCCAGGCAATCCTCCTGCTCATCGGCATCGAAGCGCGTCGGCAGGTGTTGTGCGGCACTCTTGAGCGCCATGTGCAGGTCAAAGTCCAGGTTCCAGGCCAGCAACGCGCCCACCAGCCCCAGCGCAGCGCGCCGCAGACCAAAGGGGTCTTTGTTCCCCGTAGGCGCCATGTTGACGGCAAACAAACCGGCCAGCGAATCGATACGGTCGGCAAGCCCCACCAGCAGGCCGGCCTTGCTCTGCGGCATGGCATCTCCGCTGAAGCGCGGCAGGTAATGCTCGAAGATGGCCTGCGCCACCTCCGGCGTCTCGCCGCTATGCAGGGCATAGTAGCGCCCCATCACCCCTTGCAAAGAGGTCATCTCCACCACCATACTGGTTGCCAGGTCGGCCTTGCACAATTCTGCCGCACGCTGGGCGGTGGCATGCTCTTCCTCATCCAGTCCCAGCGAAGGGGCAAGGGCATCCACGAGGGCGCGAATGCGCTCCGTCTTGTCCAGCATGGAACCCAGGTCGGCCTGAAAAGTGAGCGTGCGCAGGCGAGGGAGAAAATCTTCCAGTTTGTGTTTGCTGTCTTCACGGATGAAAAAGGCGGCATCGGCAAAACGCGCCCGAATGACATCCGCATTTCCACGGCGAATCACATCCAGCGTGTCTTTCTGCCCGTTGCAAATGGTGATGAAATACGGCATCAGAGCATCGCCTTGCGGAGACAGCACGGGGAAGTAGCGCTGGTGTTTGCGCATCACTGAAATGAGCACTTCGCGCGGCAAATCGAGATAGGCTTCCTCGAAAGAACCCCGCAAGGGGACAGGGGCTTCCACCAGGTTGGCGACTTCGGCAACCAGGGCTTCATCATCAGGAATCTGACCTCCTGCTTCCGCGGCAAGTTGGGCAGCCTGAGACCGGATGAGGCTACGGCGCTCCTCCGGGTCGAGCACAATCCCCTGGGCGTGGAGGGCCTCCAGGTATTCCTGGGGGGTGCGTACCTGAATTTCGGTGGGCAGCCCTCCCAGGGGGAATCGCAGCCCGCGGGTGACGCGTCCACTGCGGTAACCGGCATACTCGAAGGGAATAACCGCATCCCCCAGGAGCGCCAGCAACCAGCGGATGGGACGCGAAAAGGCGACATCGGTTTCGTTCCAGCGCATACTCTTGCCAAAGCGCATACCGGCAATCAATCCCGGCAAGGCTTCAGCCAACACTTCGTGCGCCGGGCGGCCCACCTGGTGTACCACGGCCACCACGTAACGCCCGCCATCCATGTCGCGCACTTCCAGGTCTTCCACAGAGACGCCTTTGCCGCGGGCGAAACCCTGCGCCGCACGCGTGGGGTTGCCTTCGGCATCGAAAGCCCGATTGGCAGGCGGCCCTTTGACGACTTGTTCCAGGTCGCTTTGGGAGGGGGCAACCGTCTCAGCGTACAACACCAGACGCCGCGGCGTACCCCAGACATGCACCGCGCCGTGTTCCAGGCGCAAATCGTCCAGCAAGGCAGGGAAAGCCTGGCGGAGTTGCTGCAAAGCGTTATCTACCTCCGCAGCGGGAAGTTCCTCGGTGCCGATTTCCACCAGCAAAGGTGCAGGCTCCTGAGGGAAGGTATCTTGCGCCACAGGGCGGGCAGGCTCTGCAGCCTGCGAGTGGGCGCTTCCCAGCCAGGGGAAGCCGGCCTCTTCTCGCTTGGCGTAATAGGCCTCAGCCACGCGGCGCGCCAGGTCTCGCATGCGGCTAAAGAGTGCCTGCCGTTCGGTGACTCCCACTGCGCCGCGCGTATCCAGCAGGTTGAAGGTGTGGGAGCACTTGAGCACGTAATCGTGCGCCGGCAAAACCAGTCCTTCTGCCAGGGCTGCTTCGGCCTCCGCCTCGTAGGCGGTGTACATGGCGCGCAGGCGCTCTACATCCGCGATTTCAAAGGAGTACTTGCTGAATTCCTGCTCGCTCTGCAGTTGCACATCGCCATAGGTGCGGCCATTGCCCCAGGCAATATCGCGAAAATCATGCACGCCCTGCAAAGCCATTGCGATGCGTTCCAGGCCATAGGTGATTTCTACGGCAACCGGGTGCAGGGGCATGCCGCCAGCCTGCTGGAAGTAGGTGAATTGGGTGATTTCCTGCCCATCCAGCCATACTTCCCAGCCCAGCCCCCAGGCCCCCAGGGCAGGTGATTCCCAGTTGTCTTCTACGAAGCGAATGTCGTGCGCGAGGGGGTCAATTCCCAGGGCTTCCAGGGATTGCAGGTAGAGTTCCTGCGGGTTGCCGGGGTCGGGCTTGAGGATGACCTGGAATTGGGTGTGCTGGTTGAGGCGATTGGGGTTCTCTCCATAACGTCCATCATCAGGGCGGATGGAGGGTTCCACATAGGCCACATTCCACGGTTCGGGGCCGAGGACACGCAGGTAGGTGGCGGGATTCATCGTGCCCGCGCCAACTTCAGTGTGATAGGGCTGCCAGATGAGGCAATCATGTTCAGCCCAAAAGTTTTGCAATTTCAGGATGATGGATTGGAAATCGAGTGTTTGGTTCATGGGTTGGTCGGGTAGTCGGTTGGTCGGTTAGTCGCT
>DAOTWV010000372.1:0-7606 GCA_034435695.1 Anaerolineales bacterium
GGTGGTGTACGTGCTCAACCGCGGCGGGCGCTTCGAGCACCTGAGTGGCGCGTACCAGGGCGACAAACTGGCGCACGCCTACAAAGGCCCCTTCAACATCTTCGTGGAGCGCGTGGCGCAGGCGCACCACAGCATGACCGGCGAGCACTTCCACGGCCTGCCGCGCGTGGAGCCCACCCGCAACGGCCTGGGCGAAGTGGTGCAGGATGGGCAAGAATACCCCCTGCGGCTGATTACCTTCAAGGAAATCACTGGCGGACAGAGCCGTACGATTGCGTCCTACTGGCTGAGTTCCATTTTGCCGGAGAACCCGGTGCTGGTCAACCGGCGGGATGCCGAAGCCTTGGGACTGCGCGATGGCGACCGGGCGCGCATCGTCTCCCGCAGCAACCCTGATGGCGTCTGGAACCTGGGGCATGGCCGCATCCGTCCCGTGGAAGGTACGGTGAAGGTCATCGAGGGCATTCGCCCCGGCGTGGTGGCCGTCTCGTGGCACTACGGGCACTGGGGCTACGGCGCCAGCGATACGCTGGTGGACGGTGAAGTGGTGCCCGGTGACCCGCGCCGCGCCACGGGACTGTGTACCAACGCTGTAATCCGTGTGGACGACGCCACCGGCAACACCTGCCTGGCCGACCCCATCGGCGGTTCGGTGTCCTTCTACGATACCCAGGTGCGGCTGGTAAAAGCCTGAGCCAGAGCCGGAACACATTTACTTGCAGGGCGCTGTTTCCCTTGGCAGCGCCCTGTGTCATTTACCTTGAAGTTCATGTGCTATCATGGAAAGGGCCAACCCCCATGCAAGCGATGGGGAGGGAGAACAAGGCCCTGACGGCCTGGACGTGTACGTCTGGGGTGGCACAACGTATCGTATGGATTGCACCCTGGCAGCCCCCATAAGGGAGTTGCTTTGTGGGAGAGGCTGTACATGCGAATGGTAGTCCTCTTCCACCTTAAAACAACTTGACATCCTGCGCTGAATACGGTATATTTTGAAAGCGCTTTCAAAATATACTCTCTTCAGGCAAGTGTTTCAGTGAAGAACGTTACCCTGGATGATGTCGCCAGAAAAGCGGGGGTTTCAAGAGCCACGGTCTCGCGGGTTGTCAACAATTACCCGCATGTGAGCAGCCGTGTCCGTCAGCGCGTCTTGCGGGCTATTGAAGAAATGGGCTACAACCCAAACATTCCGGCGCGTTCTCTGGCATCCAGGCGCACGGGGAACATCGGCTTTGTCATCCCCAATAGTTTGCACACCTTTTTCACCGACCCCTATTTCCCCCGTCTCATCGAGGGCATTGCACACGGCTGCAACGAAAATGACTACACGTTTTCGTTGTTCGTGTTCCACACTGCTGAAATGGAGGCGCGTCTGCTGCCTCGTCTTACGGGAGGCGGCCTGGTAGATGGAATCATTGTCCAGGCTACGGATACGGATGATAAAGTCCTGCAGCGTTTTGTCCATGGAAAGGTGCCATTCGTCATTGCCGGGCGTCCTTTGGGCATTTCCCAGGTCAATTACATCGACGTAGACAACGTTACTGGGGCCTACAACGCCGTCGCACACCTGATTCGGGTGGGGCGCAGGCGTATTGGAACCATTACCGGCCCTCTCAACACCGCTGCCGGGTTGGACCGCCTGGAAGGGTATCGGCGTGCTCTGGCCGACCGCAACCTGCCAGGGCGTGAAGACTGGATTGTCACGGGAGACTTTACGCAGCAAAGTGGGTATTATGCTGCCAGACAGTTGTTACAGCGTGACCCAAACCTGGATGCTTTGTTTGCAGCCTCGGACACCATGGCCGTGGGTGCCCTTCAGGCAATCAAGGATGTGGGAAAGCGCGTCCCGGAAGACATCGCGCTTGTTGGCTATGATGACCTGCCGCCGGCGCAACTGGCAGACCCTCCGTTGACCACGGTACGTCAGCCTATTCGCCGCTTTGGTATGCATGCCCTGGAAATCCTGCTGGATGTCATTGAAAATGGCTCCACTCCCCCCCGTCAGGTCGTTTTGGAAACCGAATTGGTTGTTCGTAAATCTTGTGGTGCTGTGTAGAATTTTTTTTGTCATGGTTATGAGAGCGCTTTCAGAAATTACATCTCAAAAGGAGGTGATGCCTTTCCCCCTGTCCTCGCTTTCCACCCACCCCGACCCGTGTAGTTCAGTTACCCTATTCCAACACATGATTTTGGAGGATGAAAAATGAAGAAGTTCTGGTCTGTGATGACCATCCTGATTATCGCATCGTTTGTCCTGGCGGCCTGCGGCCCCAACGCCGCTACCCCCACCCAGGAACCGGCCAAACCCGCCCCCACCGAGGCGGCTGCCCCCACAGAAGCCCCTGCGCCCACTGAAGCCCCCGCTCCCACCGAGGCCCCCGCACCGGCCGGTAAGACCGAAGTCCGCTGGTTCGTCGGCCTGGGCGCCGGCACTGACGAAGGTGCCATTCCTGGGCAAGAGGCTTTCGTAGAAAAATTCAACGCCAGCCAGGACCAGATTGAACTGAAACTGGAAATCGTGGACAACGATTCCGCCTACGACACCCTGGCTACCCAGATTGCCGCCGGCAACGCCCCCTGCATCGTCGGCCCCACCGGCATTCGCGGCCGTGACTCCTTCAAAGGCGCCTGGCTCGACCTGCAGCCCTTCATCGACAAATACAACTACGACCTGAGCGACTTCGACCCCGCTATGGTCAAGTTCCTCTCCGTCAAGGAAGAAGGCCAGTTGGGCATTCCCTTTGCCATCTACCCCTCCTTCATCCTGTACAACAAAGACCTCTTTGACGAAGCCGGCCTGGAATATCCGCCTGCGCATCACGGCGACCCCTACATGCTGGACGGGCAGGAAGTCGAATGGAACATGGACACCCTGCGCGAAGTTGCCATGCGCCTGACCGTGGACGCCAACGGCAATGACGCCACCTCTCCCGATTTCGACCCCGAAAACATCGTGCAATTCGGCTTCATGAACCAGTGGACGGACGCCCGCGGTATCGGCACCTTCTTCGGCGCCGGCTCGCTGGTGGACGAAAACGGCAATGCCCAAATTCCGGAACAGTGGAAAGCCGCCTGGAAGTGGACGTATGACGGCTACTGGAAAGACTGGTTCATTCCGAACGGCGTGTACGGCGGTGCCGAATTCCTGCAGGGCCCCGGCGGCCCCTTCTCCTCTGGCAACATGGGCATGATTCACATCCACCTGTGGTACCTGGCTCCCTGGTCTGGCCTGACCGACAGCAGTTTCGACTGGAACCTGGCTGCGACCCCGTCCTACAACGGCACCATCACCGCCAAGATGCACGCCGACACCTTCGGCATCCTCAAGGGCTGCCCGGCCCCGGACGAAGCCTTCCAGGTGCTCACCTACATGACCAGCGCGGAACACGCTCCGGAACTGCTCAGCATTTACGGCGGTATGCCCGCGCGCCTGTCCTTGCAGGACGGCTTCTTCCAGACCCAGCAGGAAACCGTCTTCCCCAACAAGACCGACATCAACTGGGACGTGGTCGTGGAAGCCATGGCTTACGCCGACAACCCCAACCACGAATCCTGGATGCCTTCCTTCCAGGAAACCCAGGACCGCTACAACGCGTTCTGGGACAAGATCTCTAACACCCCGGACCTGGACATCGATGCTGAAATAGAACAACTTCGCCAGGACCTGCAAGCGATTTTCGACGCTGCGAAGAAATAATTTTTCGCACAACCAAAACGGGTTCCTTTCTCCCTCCTCCGGGAGAGGGGAACCCGTTTTCTCTCCCGGAGGCGTGAGATGACAGTTTTCGAAGGCATGGACCTTTTGAAAAAAGAACGCAGCAAAAAACGGCGCAAACTTTCCCGATTGGAGAAAAAAGAAGCCCTCTGGGGGCTGGCCTTTCTCAGTCCCTGGATGATTGGGTTTTTGCTGTTCTACTTCCTCCCAATGATTGCTTCTTTCGCTTTCTCCCTGTTCGATTTCAACCCCGCGGTACCCGACCAGGCGCAATTCATCGGCTTTGCCAACTGGCACCGCGCCTTGTTTGTGGATGAAGAAGTCCGTCTGTCCTTCATACGCACATTGCACTTTGCTGCCATCTCACTGCCCATCGGCCTCGGATTCGCGCTCTTCCTGGCGATTTTGCTCAATTCCAGACACGTTATCGGCAAAACGCTCTACCGCACCCTGTTCTACATGCCCACCATGATTCCCCTGGTTGCCACGGTACTGATTTGGAACGGCGTACTCAACGAACACACCGGCTGGATAAACGTCTTGATTGAAAAATTGACCGGCATTCAGGCAACCGGCACGGATGGCATTCGCTGGCTGGCTGACCCCAAACTGGTGTACTACGCCTACACCATGTTTGGCCTGTGGGGCGTGGGCAACGCCATGATTATCTTCCTGGCTGGCCTGCAGGGGGTGCCCACCGAACTCTACGAGGCCGCCGAAATTGATGGCGCTGGCTGGTGGCGCAAACTCGTCAGCATTACCATCCCGATGATTACCCCCGTCATTTTCTACCAACTGGTGCTGGGCGTCATCGGTTCTCTGCAATACTTCCTGGCGCCCTTCGTCCTGAACGGTGGCAGCGGCTTCCCCGAAGGCAAGACCCGCTTCTACATGGTCTATTTCTACAAACAGGCCTTTGCCTTTTTCAACATGGGATACGGCGCAACCCTGGCCTGGCTGATGTTCATCGTGGCAATCATCCTGACCGTCATCCTGTTTGGAACCGCCCGCTACTGGGTGTACTATGCTTCTGAGGAGCGATAGCCATGCAGACCACCAGGCAATCTTCCTTTATCGTACCCAAAAAAGTGCGCGTGGCTTCCATGCGCATGGCCCTCACCGGGCTTACGCTGGCCGTCCTGTTCATCTTCCTCGTGCCAATGGTCTACGGCATCGTTACCTCATTGAAGACCAACGAGCAAATTTCCACCATCAACGCCCCCTGGTGGCCTGCCGAAGCCGCCAGCATGACCTACGAGGGCAAAGAATACCAGATTTACCGCGTCCCGATGGCGGATGGCACATACCGCGACCTGGCGTTGTTCAAAAAAGGCCGCAAGAGCAGCCTCTTCCTCGACCCGGCCAACCCCGACGCCGGCCCTATCGAGTGGGAAGGCTCCTGGCGCAAATTAGACCGCGCCTGGCAATTTGCCCCTCAGTGGGGAAACTACATCGAAGCCTGGGACACCATCGATTTCCCCATCTTGCTGCGCAACACGCTGATGTACGCCCTCATCACCACCTTTGGAGCGGTCATGTCCGCCGCGTTGGTAGCCTATGGCTTCGCCCGCTTCCGCATCCCTGGCAAGGGCGTGCTCTTCATGCTCATGCTCTCCACCGTCATCCTGCCGGGCGCGGTCACCCTCATCCCCACCTACTTCGTCTTCCTGAAACTTGGCTGGGTGGGCACCTGGCTGCCGCTCATCGTCCCGGCCTTCTTCTCCTGGGGCACCAACGTCTTCCTCTTGCGCCAGTTCTTCCTGGGTATCCCGCGTGCCCTGGACGAAGCCGCCATGATTGACGGCGCCAGCCCGCTGCGCATCTTCTTCTCCATCATCCTGCCCATGTCTGGTCCGGCATTGACCGCTGTGGCGCTCTTCCACTTCTTCTGGGCCTGGAACGACTTCTTTGGCCCCCTGATTTACCTGGCCGGGCACCCCGAAAAATTCCCCATCACCGTTGGCCTGACGGCCTTCAACAACCTGTATTCACAATCCACCAACCTGATTCAGGCCGCGGCCATGATTTCCTCGGTCATTCCTCTGATTGTCTTCTTCTTTGCCCAACGCGTCTTCATGCAGGGTGTGGTGATTACCGGTGTGGAAAAATAAACGCGCAAGTCTTCTCCTCCTCGTTTGCGTGACCGTTTTCCTGCTGCCTTCCTGTGGGAAGACGGTCACGCCGCTTCCCGACGCCCTTTGGGTGGACGCGGCCTCCCCTGGGGGCGATATCAGCCCCTATGTGTACGGAGTCAACCACGGCCCCTGGGCGTTTTTTGATTCCGATTTGCTGGCACGCTCCACGGAAATCCCGATTACCTTCATCCGCTTCCCCGGCGGCAACTGGGGCGATGAAAACGACCTGCGCTCCTGGCACGTGGACGCTTTCATCGCGCTCTGCCGTCAGTTGAACGCCGAGCCGCAGATTTCGGTGCGCCTGCGCGGCGGCACGCCTGAACAGGCCGCCGACCTGGTGCGCTACGTCAACATCGAAAAAGGCTACAACGTCCGCTACTGGAGCATCGGCAACGAACCGGCGCTTTACAAATCCAAGCCCGGCTTCGAAGGCTACGACACCGAACGCTTCAACCGTGAATGGCGCGCCATCGCCGAAGCCATGCTGGCCGTGGACCCCGACCTGATTTTGCTCGGCCCGGAAGTCACCCAGTTCACCGGCGACCCGGCCCGCGACCCGAAAGACCAGCACGGGCACGACTGGGTGCGCACCTTCCTGCAGGCCAACGGCGACCTGGTGGACGTGGTTTCCATCCACCGCTACCCCTTCCCGCAGGGCATGTCCGCTGGCCCGGCCACGCCGGAAGAGCTGCTGGCCAATCCCGCCGAATGGGAGACCATCATCCCGGCTTTGCGCCAGGCCATTCGCGAGAACGCTGGCCGTGACCTGCCGGTGGCGGTCACCGAAGTCAACTCCTACTGGACGAACGCGGTTGGCGGCGAGACCACGCCCGATTCCTTCCTCAGCGCCCTGTGGTGGGCCGACACACTCGGCCATCTCATTGAGCAGGACGTGCAGATTGTGGCCTTCTTCTCGCTGCAGAGCAGCCCGGCCATCGGCGGCTACGGTCTGCTGGCGCGCCGCGATGTTCGTCCCACCTACCACGTCTATCAACTCTACAGCCAGTTCGGGACGCAGCGCCTGCCCACGCAATACGATGACCCGCGCCTGTCCTTCTACGCCGCCCGCCGCGCGGATGGCGCGCTCAGCCTGCTGGTCATCAACCGCAGCGCCGAAAACGTCGAAAAGGTCATCCAGGTCTCCGGCGTGCGTCCGCAGGGACCGGCCCGCGTCTGGCTGTTCGACGCCGACCACCCGGCCGAAGAAATCGAACCCGTCCCCTGGGACGTGGAGACCCACGTCACCCTGCCGCCCTACTCGGCCACGCTCTTTGTCATACCGTAAGCCGTTGATGTAGGCCGGGTGTTCGAACCCGGCACGCCGGGTGCCTGCACCCACAAGGGTGTTCCAACCCGGCACGCCGGACTGGAAAGTCCGGCCTACGGCCCGCCGGACAAGAATACCTTTCAGCACACGGGGGTAGGCGACGGCATTGCCGTCACCTACCCCCCGAAAGGGTGTTCCAGCCTGGCCCCCTGCGCCGGGCTGGTGACGACATCGCCGTTGCCACGCCGCAAGCCCTGTTCCGCCATGCTACTTGACAGGCTTTCCGGCCTTTTCAAGGCCAGCCTGTACCTGGACGGCCTGGAAAGGCCGTCCCACATCCATCACAAGGAAACACCATGCGCAAACTGAGCCTGTTCCTCCTCACCCTCGCCCTTCTACTGACCGCCTGCCAGCCCACACCCGCACCCGCACCGCTATCGGCGACGGCTTCTCCCCAGCCAACCGCCACGACTTCGCCGACGAACACAC
>DAOTWV010000373.1:0-8797 GCA_034435695.1 Anaerolineales bacterium
GCAGAGGAAAGAAGAAAAAATCCGTGCAATCTGCGTAATCTGCGGATACCGTGCGGGCAAATTCGAAATTGCTGCTTTCCGCGACTCACTCCGTGTCAAGTCAAATGATAATGTTACCGAAGGGGAAGTAATCGCCAAATGAAAATGTTACCGGGAATGTCACTCAAGTTGGGGTGAAATTTTTTTCAGAGGCAGCGCAGCCGTAGCCGTAGCAGGGGGTGTGGGAAACGGTGGGCAACCCGAAGCGGAGCGTAGGGTTGTCCCTGTTTTCCACACCCCAAGACTTTGGCGGACATCTTCCGTATGCCCTGGAACGGCCCCCGGCAAGGCATCCAGCGTGTGCAAAGCCGTCTCAATGGAGCGTTTGAGGCACAAGGGATCAATATGCTGTCGGAAGGTTTCCCAGTTGGCAACAGCCTCATCGTCCAGTACACCGCTATCTTTGAGACGTTGCCAGGGGGTATTTACCGTGGTGTGTTTTTGGCCTGCTGCATCCCGGATGGTACGCATCACCGGCAAGAAGAAGTTATGGTACAGGTTCAGCAAACGGTAAACGGTGTTGAGTGCCTCCACCTGGGCCAGGGTATCAAAGCGGGCATACCCGATGTAGGCCCGGATATGGGAGTTGTTGTTTTCTTCTACAAAGCGATTGTCGTTCTTGTGGTAAGGACGACTGCGGGAAAGGGAAATGCCCTGTTCTTGCAGGCTGGAGACGACGATCTGGTTGAGAAACTCGCTGCCATTATCGCTATGGATTTCCTGTACCAGGAAAGGGAGGTGATACAGCACCCCCCGAAAGGCATCTTCCATCACGAGACCGCTATTACCGAGCGTAGCCTGCGTGCCGACCCAGCCGGTCGCAACGTCGGTGAGACACAGTGAATAGGCATATTGACCAGATGCCTCGGGGCCGCTGTGCTGCACGGTATCGGCTTCTAGACATCCAGGTCTCTCGGTGCTGTTGGGCAGGGTACGAATGGGCACGCTGTGTTGTCGAGGGCGGCGGCGACCAGGCTTCCGAGGAGACCCCAAACGCTGCGGCTTGCGGAGTACTGGGCCAACGATACGGTGCACAGTACTGGCACTGATGACCTCCAGCGCCTCAATCAACGCTTCGTTGAGGTGCAAATGTCCGTGACGCGCCAGGTCCCGGGCCGTCTGCCCAAGTACTGGCTTGAGACGTTCCGCGGCCGGATAATCCAATGCCTGCGCACATAACTGGACTGCATCGCGTACAACTGCTCCATAGGTGAAGCCGCGCTGACGTTGGCGCGGTTTGCGGCGCAGGTCGCCCCGCAGTAGGCGAATCAGGCTCTTACGATGCAATCCGGTTACCGCCTGCATATCATCCAATAGACGACCTTTTTCGTTGCGTGTGGCTTTCCAATAGCGGTCTTGCATCTTGTGCAGGTATTTGCGGCGTTCATCAATCGTCATGCTTTCCTCGGGATTCATAGGAAACCTCCAGTAACATTTTCTTTTGGAGGTTGATTGTAGCCCGGTAACATTTTAGATGAATGAACGCGGTCAGGGCGCTGGGGGGCAGGGTTTTCTTAAAGTCCAGTTTCTGGTACTTGCACCAGTTTGGGAAAGCCCTGTTCTGCTCACGGACCTGCAAAAAAGGCTCACACGGAGACACTGAGCGCGCAGAGTCCTTTATGCATTTTTCTCCGTGTGCTCCGTGGCTTTGTGTGAGAATCATCCCCCTCACCATGGAGTTCTCAAAGCCCGGTTTCTGAGACTTGCACCACTTTAAGAAAGCCCTGCTTCCAGTCGCCAGGCGGGTGGCTGAGTCGTTACGATTAGAGTATAATCTAAACCATGACATTCCATTTTTACCAACCCATCGTGGTGCGTTATGGCGACCTGGACCCCCAGGGGCACGTCAACAACGCCACCTACCTGACGTACCTGGAACATGCTCGTACGGGGTATTTGCAAGCCCTGGGGCTATGGGATGGCAAGTCCTTTTTCGATATTGGTATTATCATTGCCGAGATTCGCATTACCTACAAGGCCCCTATTCTGCTGGGACAGGATATCCGCGTGGGGGTGCGTGTTCCTCGTCTGGGGAACAAGAGTTTTGTCATGGAATACAGCGTAGAAAACGCCGCTACAGGGGAACAGGTGGCCGTAGCCGAGAGCGTCCTGGTGGCGTATGACTACCAACGCGAGACCACTGTTCCAATTCCCGAAGCCTGGCGGCAGGTCATTACTGCATATGAAGCCAAAGGAGAACAGTCATGAAGCCTCTACCACCCATAGACGAGCAATTCATGCTCACCTTTCTCGTCGATTTGCTGAAAACGCCCAGCCCCACAGGGTTTGCTGAACAGGCCATTGTGCGCGTCGAAGAAGCCTTGAAGCCGTTCCCTTTCCTTTCCCTGGAGCGGACGCGCAAAGGCGCGTTGCTGGCTACCTGGAAAGGCCTGCGCGATGACGCTCCCCGGCTGGTTACAGCCCATGTGGATACCCTGGGGGCGATGGTCAAGGCCATCAAGCCCAACGGGCGATTACGCCTGACGCGCATAGGCGGTTATTCCTGGAATACCATCGAAGGCGAGGGGTGTACCGTTTTTACCCACACCGGCAAGACTTTTCGCGGCACCGTCCTGCTGGATAAAGCATCCGGGCATGTGCACGGCAGCGCGCTTTCCGAAACCAAGCGCGGCCCCGATACCATGGAGGTGCGCCTGGATGCCCGCACCACCTCCGCCGAGGAGACCCGTGCACTGGGCATCGAGGTCGGCGATTTCGTCGCCTTCGACCCGCGTGTAGAAACCGTCAATGGGTTTGTGCGTTCCCGCCACCTGGACGATAAAGCCTGCGTTGCCAACATCATCGCGGCCATCCATGCCATGGCGCAGGCAGATTTGCAACCTGTCCAAACCACGTATTTCCTTTTCAGTAATTACGAAGAAGTTGGGCATGGCGCGGCGGCCGGCCTGCCGGCAGACACCAGCGAAATCCTCACAGTAGACATGGCTGCCGTGGGCGAAGGACAAACCTCGGATGAATTCCACGCCAGCATTTGTGTCAAGGACAGCGGCGGCCCTTACCACTACGGCTTGAACCAGCGCCTTCGCCGCCTGGCTGATACCTACGACATTCCATACAAAGTGGATATTTACCCCTACTACGGTTCCGATGGTGAAGCAGCCTGGCGCGCAGGCATGGATGTGGCTGTATCGCTCATTGGCCCTGGTGTGGATGCCTCACACAACTACGAGCGCACCCACACGGAAGCCTTGCTTGCTACCACGCGCTGGATTCTAGCGTACCTGCTCAACGAGTGATTTTTCCCCTACATTTCTCATTGGAGGTTGCCATGAAAATGAACATCGAAATCGTGTACTGTGTTACCTGACGCTACACCCCGCGGGCTGTCAGTTTGACGGCCGAACTGCTGAAGGAATTTGAAGCCGATATCGCCAGCCTCACGCTTATTCCCTCCGATGGTGGGCGCTTTGAGGTCAGCGTCAACGGCGAATTGTTGTACTCCAAACTGCAAACCAAACGGCATGCCGAGCCTGGCGAGGTGCGCGGGCTGATTAGCGAATACCGCAAACGGCAGGCATGACCCCACCACGCAAGTTCCTGTGCGCCCCGTCGGGCGCACAGGCTGCTTTTCCATCATGAGAGCCTTGATTCAACGTGTCTCACGCGGCGCAGTGCGTGTTGACGGGCGTACCATTGCCCAAATTGCGCACGGCTTCGTCATCCTGCTGGGCGTTACCCACGGAGATGACGAGCGTGCTGTGACGTACCTGACGAAGAAAATCGCCAATTTACGTGTTTTCGAAGATGACCAGGGGAAGATGAACCGTTCCCTCCTGGATGTGGGTGGCGAAGCCATTGTGGTTTCCCAGTTTACGTTGTATGCTGATACCCGCAAGGGACGCCGCCCGGCCTTTGTGGATGCCGCGCCCCCAGAAGTGGCGCGTCCCCTGGTAGATTCCTTTGCCGAAGCGCTGCGTGCCCTGGGGGTGCCCACCCAAACCGGAGAATTTGGCGCACACATGCAGGTAGACCTGGTCAACGATGGCCCGGTCACCATCCTGCTGGAAAAGTAAGGTCGCTCCACAAGGGGATATCCAGTTGTACCCCCAGTGCCCCCGCCTGAAGCAGGGCATCCACCTGCGCGGGTGTGTGCGCCCCGCAGGCCACCACCGGGATGCCCGCCTGCGCTAATGCCAGGGTGGTTTCCAACACCAGCGGATAGAGTGCTGGCGCGTACACCCGTCCATGCAGCATACTGGCATCTGACGCCCTCAGGGTGCCGCGCGGTGCGCCTAAACTGATGATGGCCTCGGCTTCCGAACACACGGAATCGGCCAGTTCTCGCGCCTGAGTGAGGGGAATTTGCACCATGAGAGGCGTGCCGCGCCATGCCGTCCGTGTGATATGTCGAGCGGTTTGCGCATCACAACCGGGCGGCAGACGAATTTCCACTCCCGCGGCGCAACCTGCCTCTTCCAGCCTGTCCAGCACCTCCGGCAGGTGTTCATCTGCAAGCAAGTGAACCCACACGGGGACGGAACTACGCATCCACACCGAGGCATATCGTTGCAGCGCGGCTGGCAGGCCAGGGTTGGGATGTCCGGTATGCAGCAGGAGCAGCCCCTCATCACGTGCGCTGCGCGGCGGATGCGCAGGGGAACGCGCCTGCAAGGTGAGCGGGTTGGTGATGAAGGCATCCAGCGTGGTTTCCCAGGCCGGGGGGCATACCCAGCCGCCGAAACCAGCAGCATTCATCAGGTGAGGAAAGTCCTCAGGGAGCATGTACCTGTACCTGTGGCAAGTGCTGTAACCATTGTGCCAGCGGGTCATCCAGTGGGGGATTGGCAGGGGCGGCGCGATGTAAACTTTCCAAATTCAAGCGTGCAACCACCTCCGGCACACTGAGTTGACGGCCGGCTTCTTTTGACGAGCGCCGTGTAAACAAAGCGTGTTGGCTGCGATGGCACAGAGCGGCCTGTGTCTTGCGCTCCAGCGTATCACGCACATCGATGACGAAATGCGCCGGGTGGTCGGGATTGGCCAGCCGTGGACGGGGGTGTGCTTCGAAGGCTGCCGATACCGTGTACAGCGCCGGAGCATCCTTTCCCAGGGATTGTACGGCAACCCAGGCGGCCTGCCAGGTGAGGACGTGCGCCGGGTGACCATATTCCCCATTGACGCCGTGCGTGATGAGCGCGTGGGGCTGGTATTGACGGATGCTGGCGGCTACCTGCCCGGCCAGGGTGGTCAGGTCATCCGTGTACGGATGCAGCGTGCCGTCTTCGCTTACCAGTGGGTCGGTATAGCCCAAAAAGGTCAGGCTGCGCCCGCCGAGGGCTTGCACGGCGCATACCATTTCCTGCTCTCGCAGGTCTCCCAGGGCAGATTGTGGACATAGCGGCGGTTCACCAGTCTCGCCGCCTTCACCGCGGGTAGCGCACAGGTAGTGTACGGTGCATCCGCTTTGTGCGAGCAGCGCCAGCGTGCCGCCTGCCAGCATGGTTTCATCATCGGGGTGCGCAAAGAAGGTCAGAATAGTGGGGGGATGGTTCATGGCATGTACAGAGGGTCTTGTGGTTATGGTAGCCAGGGAAGAACAGGCCCTTGTTTGCAGACCAGCATGGGCTTTCCGTGCAGGGACACGGCGCAAACGCCGCAATCGGCCAGGCCGCCACACGGCATGAGCGTGTGCACAAATACCTCGCCAGGGATGGGCGGACGCTTGCCCACAACGACGCGCAAATGAGGAAGGCTTTCCAAAGGGCAACATGCTGCCCAAAAATCTCCCCAGGTTTGCATCGTTTCCGAGAGGGCTTCCAGGGGCAGGATTTCCAGCGCCGCGGGAAGTGGTACTCCAGAGGGGAGCGGAGGAGAGAACAGCGCAGCCTCTCCGCCGTTCTGCAATACCCGGTGGATAAGGGGGAGCAGTACCCAGGGGAAAGCATCCGGGCTGAAGGCCACCAGCCTGCGCGCGTGTAGGGCGCCTCGAAAGCCGCGCCCCAGTGGGCCGCGCAGGTGCAACGTGGTGCCGGGGAGCCACGTAGATGGGGCTGTTGGCGCGCACCAGAGACCACCTTGGGACGGCTTTCCTCCGGGGTACAGGGGAACCGCCAGAAGGGAGGCAGGCTCACCCTGCGCCAGCAGGTATTGTCCGGGGTGCGGAATCCGCTCTGGGGGGCAGGAAATGCGAATGCGTCCGTGGATGTCTCTGGCAGCGATATGGCTGTGCCAGGTGTGCATGGCTGCATGATACCATGAGTTGGTCAGGAAACACGGTATAATCCTTTACGCGGCGTATGTGCCGCCCTGCTGCATCGTTCTGTGCAGACATAGAAAGGAGTAAGAAGAAATGAACGTTGCTGTTGCTATTCAGGGCATCGCCAACCTGGCCTGGTTGGCATTCATTGGCCTGGTAGTGTTGGTGGTTCTCCGCGCCAGTCGTAATCAACCCGTCAAGGGCCTGACCGGCGCTTTGTTTACCATGCTGCTCCTTGCTGTGGCTTTGACCACGGTGAGTGCGGGCGTCGTTTTCGTGGAGCCAGAGCAGCGCGGTGTGGTGATTTCCGCCCTTGCCCCGGATGGCTACCGCAAGCAAGCCCTGGAGCCTGGATTGCGCTGGATTATCCCCTTCTTCGAGCGCGTGGAATTTTATAGCATTTCCAAACAAACCTATACCATGTCTGGCTCTGTTTCCGAAGGACAGGTGCAGGGCAACGACTCGGTAGCCGCCCGCACTGCCGATGGGCAGGAAATTTTCATGGATGCCTCGGTGCTCTTCAAGGTAGACCCGGCCAAGGTGGTGGAGGTGCATATCAACTGGCAGAAGCGCTATGCCGATGACCTGGTGCGTCCGCTGGCGCGCGGTATCATCCGGGATATCGTCTCGCAGTACCGCGTGGATGAGGTGGTCAGCACCCGCCGCCTGGAGATGACCGCCGAGATTCAAGCCGAAATGAAGCGTAAACTGGAAGAAAACGGCCTGCTGCTGGACGATTTCATCCTGCGCAATATCACCTTCTCACCGGAATACGCTGCCTCTGTGGAGCAAAAACAGATTGCCGAACAGCAGGCCCAGCAGGCCAAGTTCGTGGTCGAGCAGAAGAAGCAGGAAGCCGAGCAGGCCCGTCAGGTGGCGCAAGGTAAAGCCGATGCTGCCGTGATTGCTGCCAAAGGCCAGGCCGATGCGCGCCTGATTCAGGCCCAGGCAGAGGCCAAGGCTTTGCAACTGATTGCCGATGTGTTGAAGGAAAACCCCGACCTGTTGACCTACGAGTACATCCAGCAGTTGGCACCGAACATCAGTGTGATGTTGGTGCCTAATGACAATCCCTACCTGCTGCCGCTGCCTACGCCACAGCCTCAGATAGCCCCTTCGGTACCCATTTCGCCGACCGTGCCGTAAGATTTTGTCCTGTATCGTTAGCCTGCAAAACGGGGTAGGGAAAGGGAATGCCCTTCCCTACCCATCCCTTTTTTGTACCCCCTGTGTGCTATGAATGAAAAATCTCCCTCTGGACGGGAAATCCGCCTGACGAGTTACGCTACCTGTGCCGGGTGAGCATCCAAATTGAATGCGGAAACGCTGGCGCAGGTGCTGCGTCCCTTACAAGAGACCTTTCAGGGGCAGACGCCTCCAGAGTTGCTGGCCGGATTGGGCAGCCCGGATGATGCCGCTGTCTGGCGGCTGGACGATTCGCGCGCCCTGGTGGTGACCACCGATTTCTTCACCCCGGTGGTGGATAAGCCGTATGACTACGGCGCGATTGCCGCGGCCAACAGTTTATCGGATGTGTATGCCATGGGCGGCGAGCCGTTCCTGGCGCTCAATGTGGCTGCCTTCCCTCCAGAATTGCCACCTGAAGTAACGGCTGAAATTTTGCGCGGCGGCGCAGAGGTGGCGCGCCGGGCTGGCGTGGTCATTGCCGGGGGGCATACCATTCAAGACAAGGAGCCCAAATATGGCCTGATGGCGCTGGGCTTTGTCCACCCCGATAGCATGCTGACCAAAGGCGGCGCACGTCCCGGAGATGTGCTGGTACTCAGCAAACCCCTGGGTTTTGGCTGCCTGACCACGGCGCTCAAACGCGGTGTGGCCGACCCAACCGATGTGAGCGAGGCTGTTGGCTGGATGAAACGTCTCAACCGGGATGCGGCGCGCCTGGCCGTGGCGAACGGCGCGCATGCGGCTACCGACATCACCGGTTTCGGCCTGTTGGGGCATGCCTGGGAAATGGCGCAGGCCTCCGGCGTAGGGCTGCGTTTTGCCTTTGAGCGTATCCCTTTCGTGCGTGGGGCGCGTCGCTATGCTGCAGCGTGGATTTTCCCCGGCGGTTCATCGGACAATCGCCTGTACTATGGCGAGCATGTGCGTTTTTCTGCACACTTGCAGGAATACGAACACATGCTGCTCTTCGATGCGCAGACCAGTGGCGGCCTGCTCTTTGCTCTGCCGCCTGAAAGACTGGCTCCATTGATGGAG
The DNA here is from genome assembly GCA_034435695.1 of Anaerolineales bacterium. Taxonomy (GTDB): domain Bacteria; phylum Chloroflexota; class Anaerolineae; order Anaerolineales; family DRKV01; genus DRKV01. The sequence goes on from DAOTWV010000373.1 coordinate 8,480, forward strand.
GCTGCATCTGGCTGCGGACAGATGTTGTGGGTGATTGGCGAAGTCACCAACGAGAAGGGTATTGTTGTAGCCTGAGCCATTTTCTGGCCGAGAAGTACAGTGCAATACAGGGATGCCTGATGGTTATGGCATCCCTGTTTCTTTTTGGGGCGTTGCTGCACTGTGAAGAGTTTTTTTGCCCCACAAAGACTCGAGGGGTACCACGGCACTTAATCGTGACCACCCGGAATATGTCATTAGTATGTTTACAGGTGCGTGGTAGGATACATAAAAGGGGCACGGCAGGCCCATTGTCATTTGGCTCATGAGAAGCCGTCT
>DAOTWV010000374.1:0-7922 GCA_034435695.1 Anaerolineales bacterium
TGGCGAGCAGTTGTACCGCCAACGAAGGAGACCGCTTCGCTTTGCTCGCGGTGACACGCCTGGGAGAAATTTTCGGATAGGTTCTTAGTGCTGCCGGGCGGCGTACGTGTGGCTGTTGTAACGTTTCCGTTGGGTGCACTGTCTTGTTTTGAGGGTACAATGCCTGCAGCCATACAGGTTCTCTGCTGTTTTGTGGAAGTGAGGATGTGATGTTTTCCTTTTTGCGCGGATTTTTCATGCCGCCCCCTTTCGAAGACCCCTTGCGTGCCTACCGCGCCGACCTGGCGCGCCGCACCATTCTTGCGCTGCTGGCGTTCGAGATACTGTTCGCGCTCTGGATGGCCGCGAGCGTTCTGCCGTGGGGTGACCTGCGCCTGACGGTGCTGCTGGTCATGCTGGCGGGCACGCTGTGCGCCGGGCTGATTTTGCGGCGCGGCCGCGTGGCGCTGGCCGGCTGGACGATTTTGCTGCTCTACTGGGGCGGCTTAACGGCCATCCTGCTGCGCGGCGGCGTGCGCGCGCCCGCTTTCGGGACGTTTCTGCCTCTGTGCCTGCTGGCCGCCGTGCTGGTCGGTTTCCGCAGTGCGCTGGCGACTGCCGCCCTCAGCCTGCTGACCGGCGCCGGCCTGCTGATTGCCGAAACGCGCGGCCTGCTGCCCATCTCGCCGAATACCATCACGCCGCAAAGCGCCTTCGGAGCCTGGGTGTTCATCTTCGGGCTTTCGGCGCTGCTGCTGGCGCTTATGTCGCGCGAAACGCGGGTGGCCATGCGCCTGGCCCGGCAGGAAATTGCAAACCGGAAACAGGCCGAAGAAGCCTTGCAGCACAGCCTGGAGCGTTTTTCCAGCGCCTTCGAGTTGTCCCCGCTGCTGATGTCCATCACGCGCATGTCGGACGGGCTTTTCATCGAAGCCAACCAAAACTTCACGGCTATTCTGGGCTACCCCCGCGAGCAGGTCATCGGCCGCAGGCCGGCGGATATCAACCTGTGGGCTGACCCCGCCGACCGCGAGCGGCTGCGCGCCGAATTGCGGGAAAAAGGCCAGGTGACGCAGATGCAAACGCGCGTCAACACCCGGAACGGCGAAATCCGCGATATGCTGATTTCCGCTCGCACGCTGGATGTCGAGGGCGAACCCTGCATCCTGATTGTCGGGACGGATATCACCGACCGTATGGCGGCCGAAGCCGCTTTGCGGGAATCCGAGGAGCGCTACCGCCTGCTGGTGGAGTTGGCCCCTTACGGGATTGCCGTTCACCAGGACGGGAAAATCGTGTTCGCCAACCAGGCGGGGGCGCGTCTCATCGGCGCGGAAAGCCCGCAGCAGGTGATTGGCATGTCCATTACCGAAATCATCGCCCCCGAAAATCTGGCGGCGGCCAGTGAGCGCATCCGGCGCATGCTGCAAGGGGAACGCGGCCTGTATCCCACAGAGGACGTTTACGTGCGTCTGGACGGTTCGCGCGTACCAGTGGAAGTCATCGCCGCGCCGTTCACCTTCAAGGGACGGCCGGCCGTGCAGGTCATCGTGCAGGACATCACCGAACGCAAGCAGGCCGAGCAGGCGCTCAAGGAGAGCGAAGCCCGCTATCGCCAGTTGTTCGAGGACGCTGCCGATGGCCTGCTGGTGCTGGATGCCGAAAACAACATTCTGGATTTGAACGGGCGCATTTGCCAGATGCTGGGGTATGACCGGGAGACCCTGCGCGGCATCAACGCCATTGAACTGTTGCATCCGGAAGACCTGGCCTCCAAAGACCATGCTGCTGCCTACCAGGCACTGATGCGCGGTGAGACGGTTCTCAGCAACTATCGGCTCAAGAAACGGGATGGCACCTACCTGCCAACGGAACTCAGCACCAAATGGCTGGGCGGAAACCGCTTTTTGAACATCGTACGCGATATCACCGAGCGTGTGCGCAGCGCCGCCGAACTGGAAGAATCCCGCAAACGCCTGCGCGAACTGGCGCGCTACCTGCAAACTGCCCGTGAAAACGAGCGCAAGGCCATTGCCCGCGAAATTCACGACGACCTCGGCCAGCGCCTGACCGGCCTGAAAATCGAAACCGTGCGCCTGGCCGACCTGCTGCCCGAAGAGCGCCTCGACCTGGCGGCGCGCGCCGCCCGCATGAGTCTGGCCATCGACGAGACCATTGACCGCGTGCGCAATCTCTCCAGCCGCCTGCGCCCCGGTCTGCTGGACGATTTGGGGCTGATTCCCGCCCTGGAGTGGCTGGGAGAAGATTTCGACGCCCGCACCGGCATTGCCTGCGAACTGCACCTGCCGCAAGAGGCCCCCGAAATCCCCCCGGAGATTGCCACCGATACCTACCGCATCTGCCAGGAAGCGCTGACCAACGTCGTGCGGCACGCCGGGGCCAGCCGGGTGGTTATCCGCCTGACGATTGAGCCGGACGGCCTGCACCTGATGGTGCAGGATGACGGGCGCGGCATTTCGACAGCCGAGTTGCAGCACCGCGACGCCCTGGGAATTTTGGGCATGCAGGAACGCGCCCTGCAGTGGAATGGTACAATTTCGTTCGACGGAGAACCCGGTCAGGGGACGACCGTCAGGCTGCACATCCCGCTGGATGTGCGCTCGTAGTTGCGACGTTTTCACTCGATACGGAACAGGTAAGGACAGTGTGATACGCGTTTTCTTGGTAGATGACCATGCGGTTGTGCGGCACGGCTTGCGCGACATCCTGCTTGCCGAACAGGATATCGTCATTGCTGGCGAGGCCGCAGACGGTATGACCGCCCTGGCTTTGCTGCGCAAAACCCCGGTGGATGTCGTGGTGCTGGATATCGCCCTGCCGGACGTCAGCGGTATGGAACTGCTGCGCCAGATTACTGCCCTGCCAGACGCGCCGCGTGTGGTGATATTGAGCATGTACCCCGAAACCCAGTATGCCGTGCGCGCCCTCAAGAGCGGCGCATCGGGGTACCTGACCAAAAACAGCGCCCCCAACGAACTGGTGACCGCCGTCCGCAAGGCGGCGCGGGGCGGACGCTACATCAATCTGGCGCTGGCCGAGCGTCTGGCCGATTCCCTGGGCATGGAAACGCCTGCCGTGCCGCACGAGGCGCTTTCCAACCGCGAATTCCAGGTTTTCCTGCGCCTGGGGCAGGGACAATCCCTGAACGAGATTGCCGGCGCGCTGGGGCTGAGTCCCAAGACCATCAGCACCTACCGCACGCGCATCATGGAAAAAATGCACTTCAAGAATAATGCCGAACTGGTGCGCTACGTCATAGAGCACAAACTCATTCCTTGAGGGGGAATGTAGGGAAAATCTGACACGTTGTAAGCATTGTCGCACTGCCATAGAGGGGGTTTTCTGATTTAATTGCAACTTTTCTTTTGTTATCATGAAACCATGAGCAGTGAACATGCATTACGCGTTATGATTGTGGAAGATGCCGCAGTGATTAGCCGGTACTTGCTGGCGCTGGTCGAAAACGTTCCTGGTGTCGCGCTGGCGGCGGTGACCGATTCGGTTTCCGGCGCCCTGGCGCTGCTGGGCCAGGCTGAGCCGGATATCATCATCCTGGATATTCATCTGCCGGATGGCAACGGGCTGACGGTGTTGGAAGCCGCAAAGCAGCGTCCGCATCCGCCCTGGGTAATCGTGTTTACCGGGAGTGCGGATTACCAGTACAAACGACAGGCTTTGCTGGCCGGTGCAGAGTATTTCATTGACAAGAACAAGAATTTCCTCCAGGTCGAAAAGGCTCTGCTGGAAATCATCTACCAGGCGGAAGCGCGGCAGCAAAACCGTGACCCGGCATGACCTCCGTATGGTTGGCACCCGCACATGTGTGGTGAACAGGAAACCCCAATGCAAAATGGAATCACAAAATGAAAGCATCTTATCGGTGTAGGGAACAGAGAGGGGTCCAGTTGCTTGCGGGGTTGAATCGCGTGGCTGAAGCCATGCAGGAAGCGCATGGCAGCGAAGAAACAATCCGGCAGGCCTTTGTGGATGGCCTGCGCGCCCTGGGGGTGTGGGGAGGGTACTACCTGTCAGGTCGCGGCGATGATGGTCAGCCTATTCCCCCGGTCCTTGTGCTGCCGGGGGAATTTTCTCCTCCGGGTGGCGCGTCACACTGTCCCGAAGAATGGGCGCAAAGTCAAATTGCCCTGCTGCGCAGGGTTATCACCACCCGTCAGCCGTTCTTTCTGCCCGATTGGGCGGCTGCACAGGAGGTTGCGGGGGTGTCTGTGCCGGCTGCGCCGGTCATCTTCGCTCCGTTCATCGTTGGCGTGCAGGCCAGAGGCGGGCTGATTCTCTGCTCTCCCTGCCTGGACGAAGAATCCATCCCTGTGGTGCAGTCTTTTGCCGGGCAGGTGGCCGGTGTGTTGGAGAACCTTCGCCTGAGCATCGAAACCCAGAAAAAAATCGGGCAAATGGCCTCCTTGCGGCGCATCGATACGGCCATCAGCGCCAGCATGGAACTCAACCTGACCCTGCAAATCATCATGGAAGAGACACTGCACCAGTTGGGCGTGGATGCCGTGGATGTCTTGCTGCTGGATAGCAATCTGCACAGCCTGACCTGCCGCGCCGCCAGCGGATTCTCCTCCCCGTTTTCCCCTGCCCGCACGGTCATGCTGCATAACAGTCTGGCCGGGGAAGTAGTGCTTTCCCGGCGTCCAAAACTGCTACCCAACCTCGCGGAAGTAGAGATACCCAAAGCGGATGCCAGATGGTGTGAGAGCGAGCGTTTTCAGGCCTGTTTCATGAGGCCGCTGGTCAGTAAAGGCAATGTCAAAGGCGTGTTCGAGGTATTTCTGCGACACCCCTTCGACCCGTCACAGGGATGGCTCGATTTCTACCAGACCCTGACCGGGCAGGTAGCGATTGCCGTGGAGAGCGCCCTCCTGCTGAGCGGCCTGCAAGAATCCACCATGCACCTGACATTGGCGTACGATGAAACCCTCGAGGGCTGGGCGCGCACCCTGGAATTACGCGACAACGAAACGAAGGGGCATTCGATACGCGTTACCGAGACGACCATTGACCTGGCGCGCGCCTACGGCCTGCCCGAAGAGCAAATTGCCCACATCCGCCGGGGGGCGTTGCTGCACGATATCGGCAAGATGGGCATCCCCGATAGCATCCTGCACAAACCCGGCCCGCTGGACGATGACGAATGGGAAATCATGCGCCAACATCCTGTGCTGGCCTACCGTTTGCTCTCGCCAATTGAGTACCTGCGCCCGGCGCTGGATATCCCCTACTGCCACCACGAAAAATGGGATGGCAGCGGCTATCCCCGCGGCTTGCAGGAAACCGAAATCCCACTGGCGGCGCGTCTGTTTGCCATCGTGGATGTGTGGGATGCCCTCAGCAACGACCGCCCGTACCGCCGCGCCTGGCCCTGGGAGAAAGTCCGCGCTTACCTGGCGGAGCAGTCCGGTAAACACTTCGACCCTCAGGTTGTACCCATCTTCCTGAACATGATGGACTCGGAGCGCCGCAATGTCCAGGTGTTCTCCCCCGTTCAGATGCGCAGATGACGCATAACGGCGCGCAGCCAGGCGTGCGGCTTTTCCGCGTGCACGTTGTGCCCGGCCTGTGCCACCACCCTCAGCGCGGCGCGCGGCATGCGGGCAGCCATGCGTGTCATCAGCGCCGGATACTTGGGGTCCAGTTCCCCGGCCAGCAGCAGCGCCGGCATGGACAGGGTGGGCAGCGCGTCCCATAGCGGTGGCTGATTCCCCGGGCTTAGTTCCACGATGACGCGCCCGGCGGCCTGCGCTTCCATCTGGCTGCGGCGGGCAATCATCGCATCCAGCACCTGGGGGCGGCGATGCAGACTGGCAAAGAGCGGCATGGCGTACCACTCGCGTAAAAAGGCCGGCATGCCAATCGCCTGCATGCGCTCCGCCCGCTGCCGGTCGTTTTCCAGGCGGGCGCGCCGCTCGGCATCCGTCTGCAGGCCGGGATTGGCGCTCTCGATGAGCAGAGAACGCACGCGGTGCGCCAGTTGCACGGCGAAGTACAGCGCCAGCCGCCCGCCCATCGAATAGCCGCCCAGCGTGAAGGTTTCGATTTCGCAGGCCGCCAGCAGCGCCTGAAACTGGACGTACAGTGCGTCGAAGGAAAGCGGCGCATCCGGCAAGGGGGTGTTGCCGTGCCCCGGCAGGTCGGGCAGGATGCAGAAATAGCGCCGCGCCAGGCGCTCCGCCAGCGGCAGGAAATCCGCGCCGCTGCCCATGAAGCCGTGCAGCAAAATCAACGGCGGATGTTCGGGGTTGCCGCGCGTCAGGCAAAACCAGGGGGTACGCATAATGTCACAATTGTACTGCGATTTTTTGATGTGGATTCTGGCTAACCCGAACTGGGCGCCATCCCGCCATCTGCGTCCAATCAAAACCGTCGAATTTTCCAACGACCTTTTCGCACTCCCCAGGGGTGCATTTCCACTCTCTCAACAGGGAATCGGGGTAAAATCAAAACTTGCAGGCCATCTCCCCTCATAACAGATGCCCTGCCCGTTGCACCTGCCTGGAACATCGCAAAGGAGTTGCCTCATGACGCTACCCTGGAAACCCACCCGCTTTGACCTGGCGCTGGCCGTCCTGCTGGCCCTCGGCCTGCCGCCCCTCGCCGGTTTGCTCTACCACCAGACTGGCGCACTGCTGCCCATGCTGCTCTACTACGGCCTGGCCTGGGGCGTGGCCCTGTGGCGGCGCGGCGGCAGCGGCTACCGCAACCCGATGCCGGCCCGTCCGCCGCTCTGGTTCTGGGTCAACGTCGGGGTTATCCTCCTCAGCCTGGCGGCCGCCCGCCTCGCGCCGGTGGTGACCGAGAACCCGCACCTGGCCGGCGTGCTGCTGACCGCCCTGCTGTGGGCGCCGCTCAACGCCGCCAGCGAACAACTGCTCTGGCTGTATCTCTTCGATTCCTGGGACCTGTACCCCGAAAAAACGCACCCGGCCTTCCGCGCCGTCGGGCTGCTGCTCTTCGCCGCCTTCGTCGGCCAGATTCACACCCTGTTCTGGGCGCAGTTCCTGACCACCGTCCAGCCGGAGACCACCTGGGGGGTGCTCTTCATCCTGCTGACCACGCTCTCCGGCTTCCTGCACATCGTGGTCTGGCGGCAATCGAAACAAATGGTCTTCACCTTCCTCCCCCATTTGCTGCTCAACCTGGGGCCGCTCTTCTGGACGGGGTATTCCATCCTGCCGCACCTGCTGCGCTGAAAACGGCAAGGCCGGAACACCCTTGCCCAACCGAAAGGCCGCACCCGCATCGGTGCGGCCTTTTTGCTTTCGGCAAGAGGACTACGCCCCCATCCCCTCGCGCAGCGCGCGGACAAAGGCAGCCGCATCCTCGGCTGGCCGTGCGCTGCCCTGCACGGCGCGGATGAGCGCCGAGCCGACAATCACGCCATCCGCCAGTTTGCCGACGGCGGCAGCCTGCTGCGGCGTGGCGATGCCAAACCCGACCGCCAGCGGCCTGTCGGTGACCGCCCGCACGCGGCCCACGAAGTCCGCCAGTTCGGGGGGCAACTGCGCCCGCGCGCCGGTCACGCCGGTCACCGAAACCAGATACACGAAGCCGCGGCTGCGTTCCGTCACCAGGCGAATGCGGTCAGGGGGGCTGTTGGGGGCCAGCAGGAAAATCAAATCCAGGCCGTGCTGTCGGCAGGCGTCCTGCATCTCTCCTGCCTCGTCCGGCGGCAGGTCGGGGACGATGAAACCGTCCGCACCGGCGGCCGCGGTAGCGGCGACGAAATCTTCCAGCCCGTAGGCCAGAATCGGGTTCAGGTAGCCCATCAGCACCAGGGGAACGGTCACCCCGCGGCGGCGCAGTTCCGCCACCGCTTCCAGGCAGCGGCGCACCGTCATGCCGTTTTGCAAGGCCACCTGGGTGCTGTGCTGGATGGTCGGCCCGTCGGCCAGCGGGTC
>DAOTWV010000375.1:0-2977 GCA_034435695.1 Anaerolineales bacterium
CATTCCCCGCCAAATCCACGGCGCGCACATCGAAGGTATGCAAGCCATCCAGCAAGCCCGCATAGGCTTGTGGGCTGGCACAGGCCGCAAAGCCGCCACCATCCAACTGGCACTCGAACGAGGCTGTGGGGTCGCTACTCGTAAAGGCGAATGTGACTGTAATGCTGGTAGACGGGTTTGGCGGCGTGCTGAGCAGGGCGGTATCCGGCGCGATGGTATCTACCGTCCAGGTGTACACGGCAGGCGTGGGGTCAAGATTCCCCGCCAAGTCCATGGCGCGTACCTCGAAGGTGTGCAAGCCATCCAGCAGACCTGCATAAGCCTGCGGGCTGACACAGGCCGCAAAGCCACCACCATCCAACTGACATTCAAACGTGGCCGCCGGGTCATCGCTGCCGAAGGTGAAAGTCACCGTAGTGCTGGCTGTCGGGTCTGGTGGTGTGCTGAGGAGTATGGTATCTGGAACCAGGCTATCCACCGTCCAGGTGTACACGGCAGGCGTGGGGTCAACATTCCCGGCCAAATCCATGGCGCGCACATCGAAAGTGTGCAGGCCGTCAAGTAAGCCAGTATAGGTCTGAGGACTATCACATGGCGCAAAACTGCCACCATCTAACTGACACTCAAACATGGCTGCCGGGTCATCGCTGTTGAAGGTAAAGGTTACCGCAGTGCTGGCAGTCGGGTCTGTCGGTGTACTGAGGAGGGTAGTATCAGGCGCAATGGTGTCCACCGTCCAGGTATACACAACGGGCGTGGGGTCAGGGTTACCCACCAAATCTATAGCCCGCACATTGAAGGTGTGCAAACCGTCCAAAAGGGCAGCATAGGTCTGTGGGCTGACACAGGCCGCAAAGCCGCCGCCATCCAATTGGCATTCGAACGTGGCTGCCGGGTCATCACTGGTGAAGGTGAATGCTGCATCACTACTGGCCGCGGGATTCGGCGGAGCACTGAGAAGTATCGTTTCAGGCCCAGCAGTGCCCGTGATAGTAAAGACATCCGAGGGGGCGATAGCAGAAGACGCTCCAGCCCCCATTGGCTCTGCTCCGCTTGTCTCGAAGATGCCCGCTCCCTGAGCAAACCCGTTGGAAGGCAACAGGTCAGCACACATCGTAGAGTCGCTGCTATCTCCCCGGCATACAATTGTTACGGTGGATACATTGTCACCAGATGGAGATTCGGGAGTGCTTTCATCGACGCCATCCTTGGGGGCAGGTTTCAATACCTGGAGAGCCAGGTACCCCCAGAAAGTGCCCTCTGGCGTGTTTTCACTCTGGTGTGTACTGGCATTCCAGGCGCTGGTAAATGGCGTCGAAGCATCGAAACGCGCCAGCGCGATGCTATCAGGAAGGACATTGGCCATTCCCGTATCCTGCATCCCTTCAGCGTTCATTGAAGGCAGAACCGTGGACTTCGCGTCACTGGCAATGCCCGGTAACGCTGTGCTCACCACAGGCATAGAAAGAGAAGCAAGCGGTTGAGTACATACACCCGGTGCGCTGCATGATGATGTATTTCCGGCTACATCGCGCACGCTGGCAGTTTCGCTGGATGCAGGTTGAGGCAAGGTGCAGGTAACGGTAATGCCCACCAGAACAGATGCACCAGAATCCGCATCCTTGCGGTACTCTTTTTGAACCTCCCCGTTTGTGCCACAGGGAGTAACCAGCCCCTTGTCATCCAGATACAGGTCTTCTGCACGGAATACATACTTATATTTCTTGTTGTTCCAACTTCCGGTAGTGTTGAGCACCTCTCGAGTGAGCGAAAGGCGCGGGGGCAGGCTGTCGATAGTCTGATTGATGGGGGCATGTGTGTTGAAAGATGTGTGGCCGGCGCTATCTGCAGCACGCGTTTCGATACGATATACGCCTTCCAATCCGGCTGGTACGTTCAATGCCCACAGACTACCGCTTACATTGGTATGCCGCCAATGAGCATTGCCGAGGTCGGCAATTTCCGCGGTGTTCAGGGCACGGGGATAAATACGGATATCGTCCAGGGCACCGTGGAAGGCATCGTAGGCGTTGGCCACCTTGCCAATCCAGATGTCGTTGTTGGTCTGACACAATCCTCCCGTGGAGGCCGCACTTTGGTCCAATTTGCCATTGATGTACAACCGCAGAAAAGCACCATCATACGTAAGTGATACATGGCTCCAGGTATTCAATGGCAAATCAATACCTGAATCGAGTCTCGTGTAAGATGCACAATCCGCCTTATGGACGTAGGCATGCACCCGAGTGGACCCAGGCATGAGGAAGAGGGCATAATTGCGTCCACGCCCATAGGAATCCGATTTCGACAACAAGGCGTGCCAGTTTGGTTGTGCGCTGGTGGGATTGACCCACAAACTGATGGTGAAGCGGTCCAGGCTCAGTTGTGCAGCGTGGGGAACAACCACACGGTCATCCACACCGTCGAAGTAAAGGGCGTGGGAACCGATATTGCCCCACACAGCCTTTTCCGCGGTATCGTTCGCACCACTTTGCAACGTGGCATAGTATTCCCAACCACTGGCATCCTGCAAGGCCGCACCATTCACAGCTGAGGATTCATCAAACGGCAGCACCAGCACAGCACGCGTCCCCTGCCAGAGGGAATGGATTTCCGCACTGCTCAGTGCACGATTGAATACACGCACATCGTTCATGCTACCGTTGAAGTACGGGTCCCATGCATATTGCGACTTTCCTAACCAGTTGTTTGCCCCAGCAATTTGCGAGGGGTTGGCGGTGATGTTAGCATTGCTGGCTTTTTCTACACCATTGATGTACATGCGCGCCGTATTGCCCGACAGGGTAACGGCAACATGCACCCATTGATTACGCGGCAAGGGCGGAGCAAGCAACTCTTGACGAGAATGCCATCCATTGGGAACAATCCAGAACACGAGATTGGCATTATTCGGGGCAAGCATCATGTATCTATCTGTGCCATGCCCAAAGTCAAAGATGCGCTGCCAGTCCTTGCC
>DAOTWV010000376.1:0-2115 GCA_034435695.1 Anaerolineales bacterium
GCCTTGAGAACATGCCCCAGAGCATCTGATGACCAGGGATACAACGCGGTACCAGAAGGGAAAAGAATTGGTCTGTATACCGCTATCGTGACAGCGGCCAATATCACCAAGCCGAATAAAATCTCCTTGATGCCACGCTTCATAGCGCGCCTCCAGGGTCACTTGGTGCGCTGAAACGTTACCTGCTCGGTGGCAGATACCTTGACATCTACCTGCGGTTCGATTTCTTTCGTGCGCTGGAAGGCCACGGCCTCGGTGGGGGATTCGTACACGGTTACCCGCACCAGTTCGACAGGCAATTTTTTGATGAGCCGCTGCACCTGCTGGTAGATGACCGCCGAAAGCGCTTCGGTAGTGGGTTGTATCTTGCGAAATGGCGGCAGGTCATTCAAAAACGTATTGTTGTACGCTGACGCAACTTGCTTGATGCGTTCGCGCAATTCCTGGTACCCCACCGCGAAGGCCTCCTCTTTGGAGAGAATCTGCGCCCGAAAAGTGGCTGCCAGACGATAGGAGTGGGCATGCACCACCCCCTGGGTGCCATCCGAAACCACGGCGTGGCGGGCATTGAAGAATACATCCAGCGAGATTTCGTAAGCGTATCCCTGCGGGGCGTTGAGCACCTGCTCCAGGTCTACATCCCAAAAATTTTCCGGTAACTTAGCGGGATGTTGCGATGTGTGGGGGGATGGTTTCCTCGGAACCTTGCCTTTCGCGGGCGCAGGTCTACGTCCATTTTGTCGGGGCTGCAACCCTCCCGTTTCCTTCTTTTGCCTGCGCCATGCTTTCGGTAGTAAATCGTTCACCATTTGCTTTCCTCGTGACACCAGTATGAATTCAGAATTGACGGAATAAAAAATTCGGCAATAAAAATTTGTGATATTGTACCCCTTTTAGAGACAAAAAGTGTTAAAGAAGCATATCAAAGCAGCAATTCCAAATATGGGCCGATTCATCCGCAGATGGCGCAGAGGAAAGAAGAAAAAATCCGTTCAATCTGCCTAATCTGCGGATACTACGCGGCAAATGAGGATAGCCGCCGGGTTGCACTGCAAGACAGCGTATACCCTTCAACACATCTTTCGTATTCCCGCGCATAGGGCAAGTGGAAGGGCGGGGAAAGCCTTTTCGTGCAGTATAATTGGGCGCGTTGCGCATTCTTCCCAATCTCAAAGGTGCTTTCATGACCGCTTCACGCTCTTTGCCTGCCAAAATTTTTCTCTCCCCCGAAGAAAAACGTCTGCGCGCCGGATGGCGGCTTTTGCTCCAGACGATTCTCTTTTTCCTGTTTTCCAGCGTGCTGGTGGCGCTGGCCGTGCTGGTGTTCAAGCGCCTGAGGCTGCCCTCCACCGGCACGGAGCGTATCGTCTGGGAGCAGGTAGTGGAACTGCTCAGCCTGACGCTCTCGGTTTACCTGGCGCGCCGCTACCTCGACCGGCGCTCCTTCGTCAGTTTTGGGCTGCCGCTCGACGCCGCGATGATTGGCGACCTGCTGGCCGGGGTGCTCATCGCCGGCGTGATGATGGGCTTCATTTTCCTGCTGCACCTGCTCTTTGGCTGGACGAAAACCGTCGCCTACGCCTGGCAGTCCATGCCGCTGCCCGCCGTGCTGGGCAAACTGGGCTTCTGGCTGCTCATCTTCCTGCTCGTAGGCTGGAAAGAAGAACTGTGGATGCGCGGCTACTGGCTGCAAAATCTGGCTGACGGCCTGAACGTGCCCTGGGCGGTGTTCATCTCCTCGTCAATCTTCGGTCTGCTGCACCTGGGCAACCCCAACGCCACCTGGGTCTCGGTACTCGGCATCCTGCTGGCCGGGGTCTTCCTGGCGCTGCCCTGGGTGTGGACGCGCCGCCTGTGGCTCTCCATCGGCCTGCACCTGGGCTGGAACTTCTTCGAGGGGGCGGTCTTCGGCTTCCCCGTCAGCGGGCTGGATACCTTCCGGCTGCTGCAACCCGTCATCCGCGGCCCCAAATTGTGGACCGGCGGCGCGTTCGGCCCCGAAGCCGGCCTGGTGCTGCTCCCCGCCCTGCTGCTCGGCACCGTCCTGGTGTGGGGGTACGGGCGGTGGACGGCGGAGGACGGACGAAGGACGGTGGACGGTGGACGACGGACGAC
>DAOTWV010000377.1:0-2944 GCA_034435695.1 Anaerolineales bacterium
AAGCGCACCCAGAAGTACTTCAAGGAGCAGCAGGAGTACCTGGGACACGTCAACGGCCACGTGGAAGAGGTCTATGGCGGCCATCGGGTGATGAAAGCCTTCGGCGGCGAAGCCCGCAGCCTGGGCAAATTCGACCCCTTCAACGACAAACTCTACGATTCGGCCTGGAAGAGCCAGTTCTTCACCGGCCTGCTGATGCCGATGATGAACTTCATTGGCAACCTGGGCTACGTCGCCGTGGCCGTGCTCGGCGGTTACCTGGCCGCCAGGCAGACGATTACCGTGGGTGACATCCAGGCGTTCATCCAGTACGTGCGCTCGTTCACGCAGCCCATCCGGCAAATCGCCACGGTGACCAACACCTTGCAATCCACCGCCGCGGCGGCGGAGCGCGTCTTCGAGTTCCTGGAAGAAGAGGAAGAGGTCACCGAAACCGAGAACCCGGTCGAACTGGAGCGCGTCGAGGGGCACGTCACCTTCGAGCATGTGCGCTTCGGCTACAATCCGGAGAAAATCGTCATCAAGGACTTCTCGGTGGAGGTCAAGCCTGGCCAGAAGATTGCCATCGTCGGCCCGACCGGCGCGGGCAAGACCACCATCGTCAAACTGCTGATGCGCTTCTACGACGTGCTGGGCGGCAGCATCAAGGTGGATGGCTACGACATCCGCCAGTTCCGCCGCGCCGACCTGCGCCGTCGCTTCGCCATGGTGCTGCAGGATACCTGGCTGTTCAACGGCACGATCCGCGACAACATCCGCTACGGACGCGAGGATGCCACGGAGGAGGAAATCATCGCCGCGGCGAAGGCCGCCCGCGTAGACCACTTCGTCCGCACGCTGCCGGAGGGCTACGACATGGTGCTCAACGAAGAGACCACCAACATCTCCCAGGGGCAAAAGCAGTTGCTCACCATTGCCCGCGCCATCCTGGCTGACCCGGAGATGCTCATCCTGGACGAAGCCACCAGTTCAGTGGACACCCGCACCGAAATCCTGATTCAGGAAGCGATGGACGAACTGATGAAGGGGCGCACCAGTTTCATCATCGCCCATCGCCTGTCCACCATCCGCAATGCAGACCTGATTTTGGTGATGAACGAAGGGGATATCATCGAGACCGGCACGCACGAGGAATTGCTGGCCAAAGGCGGCTTTTACGCCGACCTGTACAACAGTCAGTTCGAGAGTGTAGCAGAAGTGGTCGCCTGAGACGTGGACATGCAGACACCCCGAACCCTGGGTTCGGGGTGTCGTTTTTTTATCGTGGAAAAGCGGTTTTACGCGTGGGTATCGCAGTACACGGCAACGGCCTGTCGTACGAATTCCGCTGCCCCTGGGCGCAGGCGTTCAAAGACCTCTTGGAAACGGGGGTCATGCACCCACATTTGGGACAGGCCGCGCAGGCGCTCCAGAGAGCAAGGGTAAAAGTACCGCTGGATGTAAGCGTGGTATGCTTCCACAGCCTGTTGTACCTCCGGGGAATCGGGTGCCGCTTCGGGGGAGCCTGCCATAGACTCCATGAGGCGTTGTCCCTCCTTCTGGATGGCGCGCTTCTCTTCGGGGGTGTACGTTTTCCATCGGCGTTGGGATTCGGCATAGGCGGGGTCATTTCCCCAACGCTGGCGCGCTTCTTCGGCATATTTTTTTTCGTCAAATCCGGTGAATAAATCGTTATCTGGCATGTCTCTTGCTCCTTGTATGCTGGCAATGGTGCGCTCAAGGGTTGCTATCAGTGTGTTCAACCGCTCAACGCGCTGTTGGATGGCCTCTTTGTGTGCCCGCAGGGCTGCCTGTATGTCGAAATCCGGCGTTTCGAGTATGGCGCGAATCTGCTGCAAGGGAAATTCCAGTTCGCGAAAGAATAGAATTTGTTGCAGACGCAGCAGGTTAGCGCGGTCGTACAGGCGTTGCCCGCGGGAGTCCGTGGCTGCTGGGGTGAGCAGCCCGATTTGGTGGTAGTAGCGCAGGGTGCGTGTGGTGATACCGGACATCCTGGCTACTTCTCGGATGGTGTAGTATTTCATACGCCCCTTATCATACCGCTTGACGTCGCGTCAATGTCAAGATTTTTTTTGCAACTGCTCAGCCCACCCGCCGGGGAATCAATTCCCCCGGCTGAGGACACCAAAGTCGGGGAAACCCGACTGCATGACGCCAGCCGGATTGTTCCGGCTTTGGCCGCTCAGTCCGACGATTTATCGTTGGGCGTGGGTGGCTGGGTGGTTACGAGGAAAGAAGAAAAAATCCGTGCAATCTGCGTAATCTGCGGATACTACGCGGCAAATTTGGAATTGCTGAGATGCACTGCAATGCCAGGAATCTATCCTCTACCGTGCAACCCGGCGACTGCCACCCTTGTGGAGATGCTTCGCGAAAGTCGCAGCAACCCGCTGAGTTGCGTGGCAACTGAAAGCCAACCTGCGAAGGCAGGTTTCGCACCCGTTGCAGCAGGTTGCCAGGCATCCATACCCGGTTTCCACTCGGAGCCACACGGCGCACGGAGAAATCATTGCCGCGCTTCAGGCAAACTCTGTGTGCTCCGTGGCTCTGTGTGCGAATAAACCGGCGCTTGCACGTTTTGTCAGGCTGTCAGCCAACACATCTTTCGCACTCACCGCCAAACGGTTGCAAGCAAATGTCGTAGGAGACCCTCCTTCCTGCCCTTCCCCCGCGGGGGAAAGAACTGTTCTCCCTCCATCACAAGCAAGTCGGACTTTCATGTCCGGCACAAAGACTATCTGGAATACCCTGGCGGGTACAGGCGCCTGTCCTGCTACGCTGGCTGAGTGCGCCGCAGGCGCGTATCGAAGCCAGCCGGTCACAGGGGGCAGGAACGATTCTCCCCCCATCGGTGGGAGATGTCCGCAGGACAGAGGGGGGAAACAGGAAACAATCTGCATCTTTTGCCTGCACCCGTTGCAGCGCCTGCACTGAGCATGCCGAA
>DAOTWV010000378.1:0-2938 GCA_034435695.1 Anaerolineales bacterium
AAAGGAAGTTCACCATGAAGAAACCTGTTGTTTTCCTGCTGTTTGCGCTGCTGGCAATCTTCGCCACAGCCTGTGGCACCGCAGCCACCCCCACGCAGTCCCCGCCTCCAACCCAGGCACCGGCCACCGCCGTCCCCGCCCCCACCGAAGCCCCAACGGTCGTCCCAACCGAAGCGCCCACCGAAGCCCCCACCATGGAGCCGGCGCCCACCGAAATCCCCTTCGATGTGACCGCCGCCGAAGAAGAAGGCTACTGGTACTCGCGCTACAACCTGGGCAACCTGGTCTTTCGCTCCGGCATGGGCGTGACCTTCATGCCCCAACCGGAGATGATGCAGGCCATGATGCAGGCCGTGGACGCCAACCCAGAGGACGGCGATACCGTCATGCCGCCCGTGAACCCCGCCCTCCTGCAGGCCGTTTACGCCAGTGGAGCCCCGCACTACATCACCAAACTCGACCCCGCCGATTTCGCCACGCAACGCTGGAACCCCGACTCCTTCGATAGCACCGTCACCACCCGCGCGATGGGGTGGACAATCATCAAGGAGAGCGAATGGGCCAAGCAGTTCCACGTGGACAACCACTTCGGCACAGTCGAAGACAATTTCGGGGCGCAGTGGCGCTTCGTGGGCATGGTGCTGAACGCCGAATCCAAGATGCAACTGCAATACGCCCTGCAAAACCTGAAAAACGACGCCGGCCTGTTCGTCAACAGCGACGGCACGCTGGATTACACCGGAAACTGGGTCATGCTGGAAGCCCTGAGCGACGCAGCCGGAACCCTGAACGCCGAAGCCTTGCCGCACAGCGCCACCAACCGCTACCACAACCCCGAACAGGGCGCCATGTTCCAGGGTGCGGCCGATATGCTCTACGCGGCGCTGGCCGACCGTCAGCCGGAAGGCATCGAGGAAACCTCCCTCGCCATCCAGGCCCTGGCCTGGTACGCCGTCAACACCGCCAACGACGCCAACGTACAGAGCGCGCTGGAGAAAATCGCCGCCTTCGGTGATGCCCTCTCCGCCGCCAGCCCGGCCAACGCCACCGAAAACGCCCTCGCCATCCGCGGGCTGGTAGAAGCCTACCGACTGACCGGCGACGACGCCTACCTGAACGCGGCCGCCAACGCCTTCGATGCCCTCTCCGCCGACTTCAACCCCAACCACGGCATCTTCGACAGCCAGCACACCTACACCATCGACAACGTGGCCGTCATCATGGGCGCCCTCAACAGTTTGCGCTACTACGCCGGCGACGCCGTGGATACCGCCGCCGTGGAAGACATCTTCACCACCTTCTGGCTGAACGTGATGAACAAGAGCGGCCTGCAGCAATCCGTCCCGCCCATCCCGGTCGCCAAAGGCAAGTTCGAGCAGGACGAACCGCCCATCTTCTACGGCTACCCCAGCATCCCGAAGCCGCCGATGGCTGGTGGAGAGTTCGGGGTCGCCCCGGTCTTCGCCACCGAAGTCACCTTCAACATGGGTACGTGGAGCGTAACCAACGGCAACTTCGATACCGCCGGGGCAATGCACGCCGCCAACGAACTCATCTGGTTCCACAACGATGAAGTCAACGGCTTCCCGGAATTGCCGTAACCATCCCGTCAAAACCCAAGACTTCCGAAGTCCCCCCGGCTTCGGAAGTCTTTTTCGTAAGGACACCCCGCCATGAAGCATCACCTGCTCCCCCTGCTGTTGGGACTGACTCTGCTCACAGCGGCTTGCGCACCCAAAGCGCCGCCGCCCCCCACGGTCACCCCGACCCCCGCGGCCAGCCCGACGCCCATCCCTACCCCCACCCCTGCCGGGCCGAGTTACGCCGCCGACATCCAGCCCATCTTCACCGGGCGCTGCATCAAATGTCACAGCGGCGACAACCCGCCGCGCGGCCTGCGCCTGATTGATTACGAGCACGTCCTGGCCGGCGGCACCTACCGTCCGGTCATCGTCCCCGGAAAACCGGAAGAGAGTGAACTCATCCACCGCATCAAAGGTGAATCCATCCCCCGTATGCCCTTCGACGGCCCGCCCTTCCTGAGCGAC
Source organism: Anaerolineales bacterium (assembly GCA_034435695.1). GTDB lineage: Bacteria > Chloroflexota > Anaerolineae > Anaerolineales > DRKV01 > DRKV01. The sequence continues at coordinate 2,049 of DAOTWV010000378.1, forward strand.
GAACAGATTGCGACGATAGAAGCCTGGGTCGCCGCCGGCGCGCCGGATAACTAAGGTGGATTGGGGTGTTTCCCCATCTTTTCCCCCACTCCCGTCCCTCACCCCAACCCCTCTCCCTAAGGGGGAGGGGCTTCTGCCATCCCTTGCATCCCTTTCATCTGCGGTAACTCTCTCCCCCACCCCTACCCCCTCCCCCTAAGGGGGAGGGGAACTATCCCTTGCATCCCTTTCATCCGTGGTCTTCATCTGCGGTTTCTCATCCCTTGCATCCCCTTTATCCGTGGTCTTCATCTGTGGTGCAGGAAGGGGTTGCTTTGCCGCTCGCGCCCCACCGTGGTGGCAGGGCCGTGGCCGGAGTACAGGCGCGTCTCGTCGGGCAGGGTGAGCACCTGGCTGTGGATGCTCTCCATCAGGGTATCGTAATCCCCGCCGGGCAGGTCGGTGCGCCCGATGCTGCCCTGAAAGATGACATCCCCCACGAAGGCCGCGCCCGCCTGGGGACAGTAGAAAATCACGTGACCGAGGGTGTGTCCGGGGGCGTGGCGCACCTCGAAGGTGTACGCCCCCAGGTGCAAGGTCATCCCGTGCTGCAAATCAATGGTCGGCTCCGGACCGGGGTCAATGTGCAACCCAAACATCGGCGCGCCGCCCTTGTGCCGCCAGAGCGGATAGTCCGCCGGATGCAGCGCCACCGGGATGGGCGGATTGTGCGCGTCCGAGACCGCGCCCGCGCCGCCGATGTGGTCGAAGTGGGCGTGGGTCAACCAGATGTGGGCAATGCGCCAGTTGCGCTTGCGCGCCGCGGCCACGATGCGCGCCCCGTCCCAGGCCGGGTCAATCACGGCACAGGTACGGGTCTCAGGGTCAGCCACAAGGTAGGTATTCGTCTG
>DAOTWV010000379.1:0-1989 GCA_034435695.1 Anaerolineales bacterium
GGGAGATGTCCGCAGGACAGAGGGGGGAAACAGGAAACAATCTGCATCTTTTGCCTGCACCCGTTGCAGCGCCTGCACTGAGCATGCCGAAGTGGTCTCCAACCACCGGCCAAACGAGACAGTGGAAAGCACTCGCGGTATAATCTGCCGCGTAACGGCCAAGAGGGGCAAACCTGGCGCTGGCAGTCCGGGAAGATGTGCGCGGGAGCGGGAACTGCAAAAGGAAGACCTTCGTTCAACACCCATCATGCTTTCACACACCGGGAGGAACCTATGGAACACTTTGGCCTGAACGCCGGATTTCTGCTCGTGCAACTGTGCAATCTGAGCATACTGCTGATATGGTTCGCGGCCGCCATCGCGGCCTTGCTCAAACTGCGCACTGTCGACCTGCCTGCCACCCCCAAAGCCGTGTGGGCTGCGCTGGTGTGCCTTGTTCCCGTTTTGGGCGCCATCGCCTTCTTCATCGTCCGCCCCGGCGAAGCCGCACCACAATCCTGACCCTCACCCCCGCATGTTCCCGCAACCCGAACTCTCATCCAACCTGGAATGGCTGCTGCAAAGCCCGCAGGCCACGCCGGAGGCCCTGGCGCTGGCCGTGTGGGAGGCCTGCGGGCAGCACCTGCAGCGTCTGGGCACAGCCCTGTTTGGGGAAGACCACGCCCAGACCTTCGTCACACAGGCGACAGCCGCGTGCCTCCTGCAGGCCGATGCCTACCGCGCCGATGTGCCGCCCTGCGTCTGGGTGCTGCGCATCGCCTTGCAGACCGCCCGCCGGATGGCCGACGCCCCGCGCCGGGCCGTGGAAGGGCGTTTCCTGTACGCCGCGCACCGCCTGGGCTATGAAGAAGAAGCCCTGGGAGAACTCTGGGATGCCGCCCCCCGCCGTTTTCGCGCGGCCTGGCAGGATGCGATTTCCGCAGGGGCGGACGCGCCTCCCTTTGGGGTGCGCATAGCCAAAGAGAATGCCGCGCCCCCCCTGGGGGAGTCCCTCTCCCGCCTTCTGGGGGGCGCGGATTCCCTTCCAGGGGCAGCCAGCCCTGGGGATTTCCCCCTCCCCGACTTTCTGCAACGCGCCGTCTCCCTGGCGCGCACCGAACAAACCCGCCGCCAGCGCCGCCTGCGCCTGCGTGAAGCCGTCCTGGTGCTGCTGGTGGCCGCTTTCGTCCTGGCCGGCATGCGCATCGGACAGGTGCTCGACCCGCACCACGCCACACCCGCCGCCACGCAGGTGGTGGTCGTGGAAATCCAGCCCACGCCGGTGGTGGTGACGGTCATCCCCACCCCGATTGCGCAATACCCGCAAAAGCCGGTCTTCTGGCGTGTGCAGCCGGGCGATACCCTGCCCGCGCTGGCGCAGCGCTTCGGTGTTTCGGTGGATGACCTGCTGGCCTGGAACCATCTGGATGACGCAAATGCCGCCCTGGAAGCGGGGCAACTGCTGGTGGTGCGGGCCGCGGCCGATGGCACGCAGGTCGCTTCGCTGGGGGTTCTCCCCGACGCGCCCACCCCCCTGCCGCCGCTCTCCGCCTCTGCCGACGCTGCCGACGTACTCAACCTGATGAAGCGCAGCGAGGCCGTCTGGCGCACCCTGTGGGTGGATGCCTTCATCACCGATTACGGCCCCGAAGGCTACACCGGCGCGCCGCGCATCACCCGCCAGCAGGCCTGGCTGACGAAGAACGGGCGTTCCCTGGTCTTGTCGGGCGGGGTCGGCGATTTCGGCACGCGGGCATGGCTTTCCATGGACGGCATCGTGTACGGTGCTTCCCTGCCGGAAGCGCGCTTCAAGGCCATCGGACACTATGACGACTATGCCGAGGCGGTATCCGTTGATGCCTACCTGGGGCACATGCTCTTCGCCGCGCAGTACCTGTTGACGGAGCCGCCGCCGCTGCGCATCGTGGGGAGAACGCAGGTGGCCGGCCGGGATGCCGTGCAGGTGGATGTGATTCGTCCCGGCGGGGTGCGTGAAACCTGGTGGGTGGA
>DAOTWV010000380.1:0-9894 GCA_034435695.1 Anaerolineales bacterium
GACCATCTGGACATTCACTGCGGGCATACTGTTGCCCGGAAAGCGCGCAGTTTATTTTTGGGCGATGAACAGGCCGGTGGCTTTGTGGATATGGATTGCGCCGTGGTTTTCCTGCAATTTTTGTGCCATGAACGCTTCCAGTTGTCGGGTGATTTGCTTGCGGAATGCGGCATCCAGGCTGGCAACGGCGGATGTAGTGGAGAGCAGGTAGGCGGCCAGCGGACGGGCTTCGGTGACGACCAGGCTATCGGGGTAATCGCGGCGCTCAACGCGAGAGAAGTACGGCTGCAATTGCCGCGCTCCGTTTTCCAGGCTGAAACGCAGGTTGCGGTGCGTGAAGCCTTCCTCCAGGGTGAAGCCGATGTGTTCAGCGAAGGCCATGCCGAGGGCGTCCATCTCCGCCATGTGGCGCTCGCCGTTGGTGGCGGCGTACAGCATCCCGCCGGGTTTGAGCACGCGCTGGATTTCCAGCAGGGCGCGCTCCAGGTTGGGGACGTGGTAGAGCATGTGGTTGGCGAAGAGGGCGTCGAAGGTCGCGTTTTCGTAGGGCAGCAGTTGCACATCGTGGACGCGGAAGGTGAAGCGCTCTCCGGCGGCGGCCAGGTTGCGCTCGGCGCTGCGCAGCATGCCCAGGGAGAGGTCGCTCAGGGTGATGTCCCACGCGGCGGGCAGGCGGTGCAGGTTTTCCCGCCACAGTTTGCCGGAGCCGCAGCCCACCTCGAGAATGCGCGCCGCGGGAGGCAGGGAAATCTGCTCGAAATACCAGGCGTACCAGCCCTGCGGGTTGGTGCTGAAGCGCTCGTGCAGGGCGATGCGGGCGCTCAGGTTGGCATCGCTGGCGTACTGCTGTGTAACCAGGTATTGCTGGTCGGTGAATTTGTCCATGCGGTTACTCCACGATGACGGTGGTGCCGAAGCCGCGCCGGTCCCAGCGGGTGGGGTCTTTGGGCGGCACTTCCCAGACGGGGGTGACCCAGCGGAAGAGCCATTTGGCGTCCGCGTTGCGCATGTTGACGCAGCCGTGGCTCATGGGGACGCCGAAGTTGTCGTGCCAGAAGGTGCCGTGGAAGGCCACGCCGTATTCGGGGATGAAGAACGAAGTCCACGGGACGCCGGGCAGGGTGTAGGAACCGGGCGCGCCGCTGGTTTGCAGCGCGCCCATGTGTTTGGATGGCGATTTGGAGGAGACGTTGAAGCGCCCGCGGGTGGTGCGCGTCCCCTCAGGAATGGGGTCGGGGCTGGGCAGCCCGGAGGAGATGCGCGTTTTGAAAACAACGGTATCCGCCTCAAAGGCAGTCAGTTCCTGGCGGGCAATCGAGACCACGATGCGCTTGTCTTCCGGGGGCACATCCGGGGAGAGCGGCGCGATTTCTTCATCCAAAATCGGGCGCATGTGGATGGCAGGGACGGCGTACTTCAGGTAGCGGTCGAGTTCGGAGGTGATTTCGTACCAGGGCTGGCCGTCCGGGCCTTCGATGACGTCGGTTGCCCAGTGGGTGGTTTCGTAGTACAGGCGGTAGCGGTGCTGCCAGCCGTCACGGGTGTTGTAGGTGTAGGCTTCGGTGTAAGGGACGCTGATTTCGCACAGTTGGCCGCCGGTAGCGACGCCGGGCAGGGGTTCGTTGAGACGGGTGTGGACGGGCTGCACGTAGGCGCTGTGGACGTAGCCGCCCCAGACGCGGTGCCAGCGCGGGTTGTAGGCCGGGCCGTGGGGACTCTCGATGGTGCGGTAGATGGTGATGACCTGGTCGCGGTAGCGCTTGCCGATGATGGGGCTGTCGGAGGTGGGATCGGCGTACACTTCGATTTCCCGGATGGTGACGCGCCCCAGGCGCGGCGCGGTGTGGGCTTCACGGCGGCCAAAGGGCGGGCGGAAGGCCAGGCTGCTCAGGCTGAGCAGGCTGAGTTTGAGGAAATCGCGGCGGGTAAGAGACATGGGGTGGGGCCTCAGGATGGCTTGATGGGGCGCGGGCGGGTCATATTTTCGGGTTTGAGCAGTTCGTCCAGCGCCTCGCGGCTCAGGTACCCTTTTTCGATGACGATATCGCGCACGTTGCGTCCGGTGCGCAGGGCTTCCTGGGCGACTTCGGAGGTTTTTTCGTAGCCCAGCACGGGGTTGAGGGCGGTTGCCAGGCCGATGCTCTCTTCGACCATCTGATGGGTGCGTTCTGCATTGGCGGTGATGCCGCGGATGGCGCGCTCAGCCAGGGTGCGTACGGCACGCTGCAGCATGGTGATGGAGGTGAACAGATTGTAGGCGATGACCGGTTCCATCACGTTGAGTTCCAGTTGACCGGCTTCGGCGGCCAGGGTGATGGCGACATCGTTGCCGACGACCTGAAAGGCAACCTGGTTGACGACTTCGGGGATGATGGGGTTGACTTTGCCGGGCATGATGGAGGAGCCGGGCGCCATGCGCGGCAGGTTGATTTCGCCCAGGCCGGCGCGCGGCCCGGAGGCCATCAGGCGCAGGTCGTTGCAGATTTTGGAGAGTTTGACGGCCACGCGCTTGAGCACGCCGGAAAGTTGTACGTATGCGCCGGTGTCCTGGGTGGCTTCGACCAGGTTTTCGGCCAGCACCACGGGGATGTTGGTTTCCCGGCGCAAGATTTCGATGACCAGCGGGGGGTAGTCCGGGTCGGCGTTCAGGCCGGTGCCGATGGCGGTGCCGCCCATGTTGATTTCCAGCACCAGGGCGCGGGCTTCGCGCACGCGCTGCATGTCTTCCTTGAGCATGGTGGCGTAGGCCGCGAATTCCTGCCCCAGGGTGATGGGGACGGCGTCCTGTAACTGGGTGCGCCCCATTTTGAGCACGTTGGCGAATTCTGCTGCTTTGGCCTGCAAATCCTGATGTAAGACGTGCATGGCCTCCAGCAGGCCTTCGATTTGCATGTACAGCGCCAGGCGCAAGGCGCTGGGGTATACGTCGTTGGTAGATTGCGCCATGTTGACGTGGGTGTTGGGGTGCAGGATGTCGTAGCGGCCGCGTTCGTAGCCCAAAATTTCCAGGGCGCGGTTGGCAATCACCTCGTTGGCGTTCATGTTGGTGGATGTGCCTGCGCCGCCCTGGACGATGTCCACGGCGAATTCGGTATGCCATTGGCCGGCGAGGATTTCATCGCAGGCCTGAGCGATGGCGTTGGCCAGGGTCTCATCCAGCAAGCCCAGACGGGCATTGGCCAGCGCAGCGGCTTTTTTGATGTAGGCCAGCGCCTGAATGAAGTGAGGATAATGAAAAAGCGGGATACCGGTGATGTGGAAGTTCTCCAGCGCCCGCAGGGTCTGGATGCCATAGTAGCGGTTGTCGGGTACCTGACGCTCACCCAACAGGTCGTGTTCAATGCGGTAACGGGTCATAGGGGTTTGTAAGCGTGGTTTCGGCTGATAGCCGCGCCGAAACAATGCGGCATTTTGTGGCATTGTAACATGCCTGAAGGAAATGGGAGAAGTGGTCGGGCGTGATTACAGCAATTCCAACCATTCATCCGCAGATGGCGCAGATTGCGCCGGTGGAACAGAAAAAATCCACCCTGCGCAGGAGGTTTGGCAACGGTTGTAGTGCTTGCCCTGAGTGTGGTCGAGGTGATTTCAATCGCCGGAGCGGCAAACGGGCATTGCCATGGGAAAATGATAAAAGGGTGAGGGCGAGATGTGACGCGTAACCGTTGACTTTCGCAGTAAAGATTTTTATACTCAAGCCGAATGGTTACCCTTTCCGTCACTAATTGGAGTGAAGTGGTGTGATTCGAGTCAAACGCCGCACCGATTATGCCATCCGCATTCTGCTGACTCTGGCAAAGCACACCGGAGAGAAGCGTCTTTCCGGCAAAGCCCTGCAGGATGAGTGCAACGTACCGCAGGCCTTTTTCCGCCGCATCGTTGCCGACCTGGCGCGTCTGGGGTTGGTGGAAACCATCAGCGGGCCACACGGTGGGGTGCGGCTGGCTTTGCCTTTGCGGGAAATCACCCTGCGGCAGATTGTGGAAGGGCTGGAAGGGCCGGTAGCGCTCTCTGAGTGCCTGCTGGAACACAGCACATGCCCTTTTGGGGATGCCTGCCCGGTGCGTCCGTGGTGGCAGCATGCCCAGGATGCCTTGCTGCAAAACCTGGAGCGCGCCTCTCTGGATAAATTACTCGATGGCGTACTGCCGCTTGTGGAGGACGAGGCATGAAACCGTTGTGGCAATGGGTGCTTTTTGGCCTGCTTTCGTTAGTGGCGGTTTCGGCGCTGGCATTCAAAATCTTTCAGCCCGTGCAGGTGGTGCCGCGGGTACGCCTGGCACCCAGTTTTCATCTCATCACGCAGGATGGAGAATCTCTGACCAGCGAGGACTTGCGCGGCACGGTCGTGTTGTACGACTTTTTGTACACACGCTGCCCGGCTCCGTGCTATGACCTGAATGCCACCATGCAGGAAATTCAATCTCGCCTGGATGAAGTGCTGCCGGCGGACGTTGCTATCAAATTCGTCACCATTTCGTTTGACCCCCAGCATGATACCCCGGAAGTGTTGCAGGCGTATGCTGAATCCCTGGGGGCGGATACCTCCCAATGGATTTTCGCCACCGCGGAAAACCCGGACTTGTTGAAAACCATCCTGGGCGCGGGGTTTGAGGTGTATTACCAGCCCCAGGAGGACGGTTCCTTCCAGTTCGACCCGCATTTTGTGCTGGTGGATGGCTGGGGCATCATCCGCGGCGAGTACCGTTATGAGACCCTGACGCCCAATACCGACCGCATTTTGCGCCACATCGGCGTGCTGGCCGATGAAATCGAAAACAGCAAAGGCGCTGCCAAACTGGCCTATGAAGCGGCGCATCTGTTCCTGTGTTATGCCCCGTGAGGAAATTGTGAAACCTGTACTACGCGTCTTCCTGTTGAGTGTGTTGATTGGCCTGGGCGTGGCGTTGGTTGGCGGTTTTGCTTACACCCGCCTGCGCCCCTATGCCTTTCACGGTTCAGTCATCCAATCGCAAAATCCTGCGCCAGATTTTACCCTGCAAGGTGCCGATGGCCCCGTTTCGCTGCGGGATTTTCGCGGTAAGACAGTCTTGCTTTTCTTTGGATACTCCTTTTGCCCGGATGTGTGCCCCACCACCATGTCCGACCTGGCCAAAACCATGTCCCTGCTTGGCAGGCAGGCTGACCGTTACCAGGTCATCATGGTTTCGGTGGACCCGGAACGGGACACCCCAGAAAAAATTGATGCCTATGCAAAGCACTTCGACGAGCGCTTTCTTGGTTTGAGCGGTTCGCCGGAGGATGTAGCGCAGGTGGCAACGTTGTACGGCATTTACTACCAGAAGCAGGAGGGTACCGCTGCCAGTGGTTATCTGGTTGACCATACCGCCACGGTCATGGTAATAGACCGGAAGGGCTATCTCAGGTTGTTGTTACCTTTTGGTACGGCACCAGAAGATATCGCTGCCGATTTGCAGCACATACGGTAATACGTGGCCTGTGGAGCCAAAGCATGTGGTGGTGCGCACAAGGGCAGCGCCCTTGTGGACGCCCTTTGTGTATGAGCCACGGTAAATTTGTCCTTTTCACACAGGAGGTTTTGCTATGCCAGAAAAACCGGCTTTTGAACCCAAAGGGACGATGGCTGTCCTGGCGATTTTTGTGATAACCCTCATCATCCTGTGGGGGTCGGTGTATTACATCCTGCTTTCGCGAGGAGTGACGCTATGACTACCACACCCACCTTTGAGATTGACCCGTATGAAAAGACGTGGATGCGCCTGAGTCTGGCGCTTTTGGTGATTTTCATTGTCCTGGTAGGGGTAGCGGGATATGCCCTGGGGTTTCAGGTGCCCGCCCCCGAAGCGCGCGTTGACCCCAGGACGGTAGCCACAGACCCCAACAGCCCGTGGAGCAATCCCGGCTTGCGCGAACTGGCCCCTGGAAAGTACGAAGCCTATGTCCTGGCGCAAATCTGGCTGTTCAACCCGCGGGAAATCACCGTTCCGGCGGGTTCCACCGTTACCTTCTACGTCACCAGCAAGGACGTACAGCACGGCTTCAAAATCCAGGATACCAACATCAACATGCAGGTGTTGCCCGGCTACGTTTCCAAATTGACCGTTACCTTTGACAAACCGGGAGAATACAATTTCATCTGCACTGAATATTGCGGGACGGGGCACGCCGCCATGTTCGGTAAAATCATCGTGGAGCCGTAACCGGAGGATGCCATGACTATTGCAAACGGAAATTATGAACTCAATGCCCAGGAAAAGAAATTCATCGGCTGGCATCTGATTGTCGCCGTGGCCGCCCTGGCTGTGGGCAGTTTGTTTGGCCCATTGCAGGCCTTTGAGCATGCAGGCTGGGATTTGTACCCCTACCTGCAGCCGTTGTTCAAGTCGTACTACCAGGGCTTGACCATTCACGGCGTGCTCAATGCCCTGGTGTGGACGACTTTCTTCATCACCGGCTTTCTCACGCTGACGACTATCCACGGTCTGCAGCGTGGCCTGCGCTATCCCAAAGTCAACTACGCCGGCTTTTGGGTGATGGTGGTGGGGCTGCTGGTGACCGCCGTGCCGCTGCTCACGAACAAGGCCTCGGTGTTGTACACCTTCTACCCGCCTCTGCAAGCCGATGCACTTTTCTACATCGGCTTGACCCTGGTGGTGGTAGGCAGTTGGATTGAAGGCTATGGCTTTTACTTTACGCTGGCGGCCTGGCGCAAGGACAATCCTGGGCAGCGCACGCCCTTCCTGGCGCTGGCGAGCAGCATTACCATGGTCATGTGGCAGATTGCCACCCTGGGCGTAGCCGTGGAAATCCTGACCATGCTGCTGCCCTGGTCGCTGGGGATGATTGGCGGCGTGGATGCCCAACTGGCGCGCACCTACTTCTGGTTCACCGGCCACCCCCTGGTGTACTTCTGGCTGTTGCCGGCGTACCTTTCCTGGTATGCCATGTTGCCCAAACAGGCGGGCGGCAAACTCTTCAGCGAAACGATGGCGCGGTTGGTCTTCTGGCTCTTCCTGCTGGTGTCCGTGCCGGTGGGCTTCCACCACCAGTACGTGGACCCCGGTGTGCCGCCTACCTGGAAGTACATCCATGCCATCCTGACCTACTCGGTAGCCTTCCCCTCCATGCTGACGGCCTTCACCGTTATCGCGGGCCTGGAATACGCCGGACGGCAGCGCGGCGGCAAAGGGTTGTTTGGCTGGATTCGGGCGCTGCCCTGGGATGACCCCTCGGTAACGGCACAATTGCTGGCAGGCATCCTGTTCTTCTTTGGCGGCATCGGCGGTATCACCAACGCCTCGTACAACGTCAACCTGGTGATTCACAACACGGCCTGGGTGCCTGGGCACTTCCACCTCACGGTGGCCTCTGCGGTCACACTGTCCTTCATGGGCATCACCTACTGGCTGGTGCCGTACCTGACCGGGCGCAAACTGTGGAAGCCCAAATGGGCTGTGGTGCAGTCCTGGATATGGTTCGTTGGGATGCTGATTTTCTCCAACGCCATGCACATGCTCGGTTTGTTGGGCGCGCCGCGCCGCACCCCCCTGGGCGAGGCACCCTACATCCCGCCGGAATGGAACGGTAACCTGCTGCGTGTAGGTATCGGCGGCGCTATCTTGTTTGTCGGCGCGTACCTGTATGTGTTCATCATTGCCAAAACGGCTTTTGGCGGTGAAAAGGCCTCGGAAAGCGAGCGCGTGCGCATCCCGGTGGCTGAACCCCTGCACGATGCTGCCCATGCCCCCGCATGGCTGGATACCTTCAAGCCCTGGGTGATTGGCGCGTTGCTGCTGGTCGTTATCGCCTATGGGCCGGTGCTGATTGACCTGCTGACCCATACGGTCGGCTCTCCTGGCCTGAAAGTCTGGTAACTTCCTGCGAGGCAGGCGGTGACGCCTCACCGCCTGCCCGCTTTTCTTTGTTCAGGGTATTCCAACATGCACTTCTCGAAGCCCGACTGGAGTACACGCTGGCGCACCCCAGTGCGCCGCTTTTTACGCCGACTGGAACGCCTGACCCTGCGCATCGAAGCCCCCATCGCCCGCTGGGTAGGGGACGCGCGCTTCAACCCCCTGTACCACACAGGAACCCTGGCTGTGTTCTTGTTGACGATACTCGCCTTCACCGGCGTCTACCTGACCATGTTCTACCAGTTCGGGTTCGAGGACGCCTACAATGCCGTAGCAGCCACAAACCGCAACCTCATCGGCCACCTGATACGCGGCGTACACCGTTATGCCTCCGCGGCGCTGATGCTCACGGCCTTGCTGCATGCCTGGCGCACTTTCGTGCAGGACCGCTTTCGCGGCCCGCGCTTCATAGCCTGGTTTTCTGGAGTGCTGGTTACTGCCCTGGTGTGGTTCATTGGGGTTACCGGTTACTGGCTCATCTGGGACGGACGCGCCCACCTGCTCAACGCCTCGTTGATGCGCTTGTTGCAGTCCTGGCAGGCCGGGCAGCATTTTCTGGTGCGCTTTGTAGCCGGCAAACCCGCCGGCAGCGGGTGGCCTTTCGTTTTCATGCTGCTCTCGGCGCATTTCGTGCTTACCCTGCTCATCTTCTTCTTCCTGCTCTACCTGCACTTTCGCGGCTTGAGCCGTCCCAAGTGGATGCCGCCGGGGTACTGGTCTCTGGGGGGGCTGGTGGTGCTGCTCCTGGTGGCAGTGCTTTTCCCGGTGGAAATGCTCTCCGCCTGGGACCCGGCACAATTCCCTTCGCGTGTGCCTCTGGATGCGTTTTACCTGGGGTATCTGCCTGCCGCACTGGACTGGCCGGTCTGGGCGTTTTGGGGGCTGGTGGCTGGAATACTGACCCTGCTGGCCGTGTTGCCGCGTTTCTTTCAGCGCAGCGTGCCGCGGCCTGTGGTGCTGGACCTCGCCGCATGTGATGGCTGTACCCTGTGTGCCCGCGATTGCCCCTATAACGCCATCAAAATGGCACCCCGCACGGATGGGGCGCGGCACAAATTTCAGGCAGAAGTGAACCCAGACCGGTGTGTGGCCTGTGGCATTTGCGTGGGCAGTTGCCCAGAGGGAGCGCTTTCCCTGAATGGGGTCGTCCCTCATCGGGCGAGGCAGGGGGAGGCATCCCTTTTGGGTGGGATGGCCGCCTCGAAGGTTGTCTTCACCTGTGAGCGGCACGCCCTTCAGGCGGATTCCACAGCCCTGGAGCAGTTGGTCTCTCCCGATGGGGATTCCGTTTCCGTCATCCCCCTGACCTGCCTGGGGATGGCGCATCCCGACCTGGCAGTGCAGGCGCTGGAACATGGCGCACAGGAAGTCCACTTCGTGGGGTGCCCGGCGGAAGATTGCGCCAACCGGGAGGGCAACTTGTGGTTGGAAGAGCGTTTACAGCGCAAGCGCCTGCCCAAACTCCCCGCCCCCTGGCAGGACGCGCCCATTTACCGGCATTACCTGCCGCCTCTGGCGCTGCAAGTACCGGCTGCGCCGCCTACGGCGTATACCCTGCCATGGAAGGATGTCGCCTGGAAGCGTTTCTTGCCCGGCTTAGGGTTGCTGTTCCTGGTGCTGGTGGGACAGGTCTTCCTGACGCGCCTGCCGTTGCCTGTGCGTGCTGTGCAGCAGGCCTGGGTGCAGGTGACGCTGCCCCACCGCAGCGGCTACCCTGTGGAGGGGGGCTTGCAGGAACTGGAACCACAGCCGGGGAACGCCCCCATCCGCCTGACGCTGGAAGTGGATGGGACACCCCTCTGGCAGGAGGTATATTCTGGCGGTCGTGCGTTTGCTTTTGGACAGGCGACCTTCCCATCGGGAGAGCACCACATCCGTTTGCTGTTACGTGACCGCCCAGACGAATCACAGGTGCAGGTGCTCTTCGATGATGTGCTTACCCTCGCGCCTGGTCAGGTGCTCAATCTGGATTATCAGGATGCCTCGCTGGGGAGTGACC
>DAOTWV010000381.1:0-5884 GCA_034435695.1 Anaerolineales bacterium
CGCGTCTGCACTTCACCACACGCCTGGGCTTCGCGGATGGCTTCCAGCAAGGTGCCAATCACCGGCCCAGGGGTCAAATGCAGGGTTTCTATCAGGTCTCTGCCATTTACCAGCAGGGCGGGGGCGACCTCCTGCGGACGTTCCCACCAGCCCTCAAGCAAGTGGCGCACCACATCCACATGGTGGCTCCATCCTTCCTGAGGCACTGCGGGGCCATACGTCCCCAAAAAGTCAGCCAGCGAGAGAACACAGACATCTACACCGGCATCTCCGGTCTGCCGGAACAAGCGATACACAGCCCGTCTGGTGGGCATGGCCCCATCGTAGCCCAGCAACAGGGGGCGCATGTGGTTTTTGACAATGCGCTTGACAATCCCAATTTCTTCGCCACTCATGTGCAAGGCGCGCATACGTCGCCCCACGATGCTGGCACCCTGCTCCTCGTGCCCAAAGAAGCGAATGCGACCATCCGACTCGACACTGCGCGTCTGGGGTTTGGCGATATCGTGATACACCGCAGCCAAAAAGAGCAGCGCGCGCCGAGAGACATCCGGCGTCAACTCCACCGAAAGGTGTTCGCTCAAGCGCTGGCGGTATCGTCCCAAGCGCAACACGGCGTGTCCGAGCACCAGGTTGTTAGCCGAGGTATCGGCATCGTAATCTGGTCCCAGGGCATTCAGCAGAGCATCCAGGCGCTCCACAACCGCCAGGGTGTGTTCCCATACGGGGTAGACATGCGGAGGAGATTGTACAACCCCTTTGAGGGCTGCGGTTTCGGGCAAGACAGCCGCCAATGCGCCGAGCATATCCAGGGCGCGCAGCGATGTAGCCGGCTGCACACCTCCCAGAATGCGCATCAACTCGAAACGGATACGCTCAGGGGAAACGCGTGCCAGCAGTGGGACAGCCGCCCGCATCTGTTTGCGGGTATCCGGGGAAATGCGCAATCCCAGGGAGGCAGCCAGGCGGATGGCGCGCAACAAGCGGACAGGGTCATCGAGCACACTGGTGGAAGCACAGGCGCGCAATTCGCCCTGACGGAGTGCGGCCGCGCCTCCGAGGGGGTCGAGCAATTGCTGGGGGGCGCGCACATCCACAGCGATGGCATTTATGGTGAAATCGCGCGCCCTCAGGTCGGCTTCCAGCCCCTGGGGGTGCAATCCAACGAAATCCACCATGAAACGCTGGTCATCTTCCTGCAAGACCATGCGGCCAGCGTCGATGTCATCGTGCAGGGGGTAATACGCTGCCCCCAGGGCATCCGCCACACGACGCGCCATAGCGCGAGCATTGCCCTGAACGGCAAAATCCAGGTCGTGTGATGTGCGGCCGCGCAGGGCGTCACGCACAGCGCCACCGACCAGGTACATGGTAACGTCATCCGGCAGTACCTGAACAATGCGGTGCAGTAAAGGGGGAAAAGGGAGGGTATTGTGCATGGGAATATAACGCAAGGTTATGCGTTCCTTGGAACGTATCAAACGCGCCGCCTGCAAGGCCTGCTCCGGGGTGCCTCCCTGGGCGACAAAGCGCCCGTCAACCAGCGCCACCCAGCGGCCAGCATAGGGGCGAAGGCTGTCTTGCAGGGAGGGCTGGGAGGGGTTCACAATTCGGGATGGTATTTCTCCAGGTCCACCACCCCAATGAAGGGCAGATTGCGGTAGTACTCATCAATGTCCAGGCCATAGCCAAAGACAAAGGCATTGGGGATGGTAAACCCGCAATAATCCACGGGGATGTTCACTTCGCGGCGCTCGGCTTTATCCAGCAAAACGCAGGTGCGTAATGTCTTGGGGCGGCGCGTCTTGAGCAACGCCAGGACGGCTTCCAGTGTGTAGCCGCTATCCACGATGTCTTCAACCAGCAACACGTTTCTATCGCGGATATCGGTGTTGATATCCAGATTGATGCGCGCCTGTCCGCTGCTTTGACGCGCGCCAATGCCATACGAAGACACGGCCATGAAATCAATGGCGTGGGGTACGGTAATGTGGCGCATCAAGTCGGTGAGGAAGAGCACGCCACCGCGCAGGATACACACCAGCAAGAGGTCTTGTCCGGCGTAATCCTGGCTGATTTGTTCGCCCAGAGCGGCAATGCGCGCCTGTAGGGCTTCTTCGGAGATAAGGATTTCGCCCAGGAAGTCTTGGTAATTTTGCATACGAGTTTCTCCAAAAACACTGTGAGGCAATCCCACAAGAACGAATAGGGTCAACGCGGCACAACATGGTGCTTACGACAACGGGCTTCGTACAATTCGTCTGCGCCAACGATAACGACAGGGTCATTATACCGGGCAGGTTCTCCATTGACCAGCCGTTGCGTACGGCTGGCGGCTTCACCACACACCATGCAAATAGCATGCAGTTTGTCCACCCGCTCTGCGATGGCCATGAGTATCGGCATGGGGCCAAAGGGTTCTCCGCGGAAGTCCTGGTCCAGGCCAGCGAGGATGACACGGATGCCGCGGTCGGCCAATTGGCGCACCACGGCGATGATGTCTTCATCGAAGAATTGGGCTTCGTCCACGCCCACCACGGTCGTGTCTTCATCCAACAAGGCAAGCATATCTTGCGCCTGGGCAATGGGGCGGGCATCGAAGGCGCTGCCAGAATGGGATGTCACCTGCGCGTAAGCATACCGATTGTCAATGACGGGTTTGAAAACCTGCACTTTCTGGCGTGCAATGGCAGCGCGACGCAGACGGCGAATCAATTCTTCCGTTTTGCCACAAAACATGGAGCCGGTAATGACCTCGATGCTACCAGTGTGATGTTTCATGGGGGTCTCCTCCTGCATGAAAAAAGCGAAAAAAAACAAGCAGATGCCGCGACCGCGGCACCTGCTTGCTGGTTTACCTGATGATGGAAGATGGAATGTCAGACGACGATTTCATCGGCGATTTCAGGCAACTGGTACCCAAACTGGCGCATGCCCTTCTTCAAATCGGCCAGGGACTTGCGGCCAAAGCCCGCGATATCGAGCAAGGCCTGTTCCCCTTCTTCCAGTTTTTTCAGGACATCGCCCGCCGTTTTGATGCCGGCTTTTTCCAGCGCGTCCACGGCACGCTTGCCCAGGCCAAATTCTGCCACCGGGCGTTCGGGAGAGGTGCGCGCCGCCTTGCGGGCAGCCATTTCCTCTTCGTAGCGTTTGCGGGCTTCCAGTTTGCGGTTGAAGCGTTCGACGCGGCCTTCGGTGTCCACGATGCGTTGCTCCCCGGTGTAGAAGGGGTGGCATTTGTAGCACACATCGGTGTGGATAACCTTTTGGGTCGAGCCGGTAGTCCAGGTGTTGCCGCATGCGCACACGACCTGTGCGTCGGGGTAATAGGTGGGGTGAATGTCTTTCTTCATAACGCCAAAGTCCTTTCCTGCTACTCGGATTCCACCGGCAAAACACTGACCCGCTTGCGGCCACGGACGGTCTCATACACCACCCGCCCCTCGATGGTAGCAAAAATGGTGTAGTCCTTCCCCATACCAACGTTCAGGCCGGGGTGAATGCGGGTACCACGCTGGCGCACCAGAATGTTGCCGGGAATGACGAATTCACCGCCAAATTTCTTGATGCCCAGGCGTTTAGCCTTACTATCGCGACCATTGCGGCTGGAGCCGCCACCTTTTTTATGAGCCATGATACCCTTCCTATCCTTCTACCTGGATTGCTTCCACTTTCAAGCGCGTATACTGCTGACGATGACCACGTTTACGGCGATAGCGCTCTTTGGGTTTGTACTTGAAAACAATCACCTTGGGCGCTTTGACCTGCGCCACAACACTGGCCTGCACCGTGGCATTTTCCACGTAGGGCGTGCCTACGGTCACATTGTCACCATCGGCCAGCAACAACACCTTCAGGTCTACGCTTTCGCCGACCTCTTTTTGCAGGCGGTCCACTTCAATGGTTTCGCCTGGGACGGCGCGGTACTGCTTGCCGCCACTTTCAACGATAGCATACTGCATGGTATAACCTCCAATCTTCACTTCACCGCACAACACCACGCGGAAACCGCCCGGTTGCGGGGAAGTTGGGGGGGATGGAAAAACAACCTCGTGCCTGGCGCTCTGCACCAGGAAACACAATGAAGCCCCAGCAAGGGCCGGGGCGATAGCGGGAGAATTATAACGGGGTTGATACGCTGTGTCAACGTTTTCCTTATACGATTCAGGTGGCAAAATTACCAGAAAGCGGTAAAATTCTATTGCGATAATTCGTCTGTGTGCAACCGTTGAAGCAAAGGAGCATCTTCCATTCATGCCTTCCCGATGTGCAAATTGCGGCTTCGATAACCCGCCTGGCATGCGTTTCTGCGGCAACTGCGGCACTCGTCTGAGTGATACGGAAGCCAGCGTCGGTGCTGCAGGGCAGCCTCAAAGCATGATGGGCAGCAACCTGATGGCACGCTTCCAGGCCGCCGGGTTGGAAGCCGCGGGACAGCGCCGCAACGTCACTGTTCTGTTCGTTGACCTCTCCGGCTATACGCATATCGCCAGCCACCTCGATTCCGAAGAGGTGTACTACCTGGTGCAGGAGTACCTCAAAACCCTGGCCGATTGCGTGTACCAGTACGAAGGCTTCGTGGACAAATTCCTGGGGGACGGGCTGATGGCGTTATTTGGCGCTCCTCTGGCACAGGAAACGCACGCCGAAATGGCTTTGCGTTCCGTCCTCGAAATGCAAAAAGCCATTGCCACGCTGAACAAAAAACACAACCTGAACATCGAATTGCACGCTGGCCTGCACTCAGGCACAGTTATCGTTGGCGGCATCGGCTCCGATATGTTGATGGATTACACGGCTATCGGCAACACGGTCAACCTTGCCAGCCGCCTGGAGGACGCCGCACCGCCAGGGGATATCCTCGTCAGCGAAAGCGTTTACCAGCAAACCAAAGCCCTCTTCCGCTTCTTGCGCAAGGCCCCCATCCAGGTAAAAGGGATTGATGAACCTGTCCAGGTGTACAAAGTCATCGGGGAGCGCGCCCGACGCGGCCTGGTACGCGGCCTGGAAGGCATCACCCCCCGCATGGTAGGCCGCCAAAAAGAGTTACAGACCCTGCTCGAGGCAACCCGACAACTGCATGAACACCAGCGCGGCGGGCTGGTCATCATTCGCGCGGATGGCGGCATGGGAAAAAGCCGCCTGGTACGCGAAGCCAAAGCCCATATCGAAAATCAACCCATCCGCATCATCGAAGGCTTTAGCCTGACATACCGGCGCAGCGTAGCCTACTGGGTATTCCGCGACGCCCTGCGCAACTTCATCAAAGCCCCGCAAAACGCATCCGAAGAGTGGCTGCGCACCACCTTTCGCAAGCACGGACAGGAAGTCCTTGGACCGCGCTACAAGGAACACCGCGCCTACCTGGAATACGTCCTGGGGCTGCCTCCCGAAACGCAAAACGACAAAGACCGCCTCACACAACTGGAGGCCGAGCAACTACGGCAGCGCATCTACATCGCGCTGCGCGATTTCTTCATCTTCATTGCCCGCCAACGCCCCTTGCTGCTCATCCTCGAAGACCTGCACTGGGCAGATGAAACTTCGCTGGGGCTGCTGGGATATTTGCTGAATGCCTTGCGCGAATCCCCGATTCTCATCGTGGGGGTCACCCGCCCCACACATGGCAGGCAATTACAGGATTTGATTGACCGGGCGCAAATACTCAAAGAACGCTTTGCGCTCATCGAATTGACGCAACTCACCTATCAGCAAAGCGCCACTCTGCTCTCCGAGTTGCTCAATGCGGAAGAATTGCCTGAAGATTTTCGACGCCAGATTTTGGAGCGCGCCGATGGAATCCCCTTCTACCTGGAGGAAATCGTCCGCATGTTGCTGGACCGCGGCGTCCTGAAGCGCGTCGGTAACTACCTGAAGGTAGACC
>DAOTWV010000382.1:0-8819 GCA_034435695.1 Anaerolineales bacterium
CAGGCAGGTTTGGCAATCGTTGCCGCGACTTCCAGTCGCCAGGCGGAAAAAATCCGCGTAATCTGCGGATACCATGCGCGCAAATTGGGCATTGCTGCCAACCGCAGAAAACATTTGCCAAAAGCGGCGCTTTGTGCTACACTATGCGCCGCTTTTAGCACAACTTTCCGTTCCCGGCTCGCTCGCGCCGGCCGGGGATAATCCCGTGGAAAGGAGGTTTTAGCACATGCGCGAATACGAACTGGTGTTCATTGCCCATCCCGACCTGGATGAGACCGCCTTCACGGCACTGGTCGAAAAAGTCCAGGGCTGGATTACCGAGGCAGGGGGCAGCATCTCCAAAGTGGATGTTTGGGGCAAACGCAAACTGGCCTACCCGATTCGCAAGCAGCGTGAAGGACAGTATGTGCTTCTCGAGGCGCAAATGCCTGCCGAGTTCTGCAAGGAACTGGAACGCAACATGCGCTTTGTTGAGCCCATCATGCGCTACCTGCTGGTCTCCAAGAACTAAGAGGAGCACGGCATGTCTCGCAGCCTGAACAAAGTATTGCTTATCGGTCGCCTGGGACGCGACCCGGAAATGCGCTATACCCCTTCGGGACGCCCGGTAACCACCTTCAGTATGGCCACCACCCGGACGTGGACCAACCACGAGGGTGAGCGCCGCACCGAAACCGAGTGGTTCAACATCGTCGCCTGGGGCAACCTGGCAGAAATTTGCAAGCAATATCTGCACAAGGGGCAACAGGTGTACATCGAAGGGCGTCTGCAAACCCGTCAATGGGAAGACAACGAAGGAAAGAAGCGCACTTCTACCGAAATCGTTGCGCAAGAGATGATAATGCTCGGCAACGGGCGCGATTCCAGGCACAAGAACGGAAACGACCCCGAAACCCAACCTGCAGAGGATGAGTTTCCCTTCTAGCCCACAAGCCCTAGCGACGAGGAGTACCCTCCGTCGAATATCCGCAGGAATTGCAAGGAGATAACCCTATGGCTCGTTATACTGACCGTCGCCGCAGGCGCAGTTACACGCCTCCCAAGCGCACCTGCAATTGCGACGAAATCGACTACAAGAACGTGGAGTATCTGAAACGCTTTCTGAACGAGAGCGGCAAGATTCGTCCCCGCCGCCAGACCGGCTTCTGCGCCAAATGCCAGCGCAAACTGGCCCGCGAAATCAAGCGCGCCCGCCATCTGGCCCTGCTTCCCTTCACCGGGGAAGTCCTTCGTTAGCCGCGCCCCTGCCCGGAGACAAACCGGGGGAACGGCAAACACACAACAAACGCAGGGCACAGGCTCTTTTTCCTGTGCCCTGTTTGGTACCAGGAGAAGAACATGGCCGCAAGCGCCGCAAAAAAAACACTCAACAAAAAACACCTCGCCCGCGCTGAGCGTGAACGCATCCAGCGCCAATGGCTGATTGGCGGCACCATTTTCGTGCTCGTCTTCGCCATCGGCCTGGTGGCTTTTGGCTATCTGCAACAAACCGTCCTGCTCAAAAACAAAACCATCGCCACTGTCAACGGCGAAGACATCAAACTGGGCGCGTTCCAGGCTCGCGTGCGCTACATGCGCAGCACGCTGATTAACCGCTATCAGCAGGGGCAACAGATGCTGCAATTCTTTGGACAGGACCCCAACTCGCAATTTGCCCAGCAGTACCAGTTGCAGTTGCAGCAAATCGCTGCCCAATTGAGCAACCCGGTTTCGATAGGGCAAAACACCCTGGACCAGATGATTGATGACATCATCATCCGGCAGAAAGCCGAGGAAATGGGCATCACCGTCACCGAAGAGGAGATTGACCGCTTCATCGAAGAGCAATTCGGCTACTACCCCAACGGGGAAGCCCCTACCCCCACAGCCTACCCTACCCCTCGGCCGACCTCCACCCTCTCGCCGGAGCAACTGGCGCTGGTGACTCCCTACCCCACCATGGCGCCCCTGCCCAGCCCCACACCCGACCCCAACGCGACCCCAACGGACATTCCAGAACCCACACCAACCGCGACCCCGTACACCTACGAAGCCTATCAGCAGGCCTACCAGGACTTCCTCAGCGGGCTGAGTGCCATCGATTTCGGGGAAGAGGATATCCGCGCGCTGGCACGCTCCCAACTGTATTACCAGAAGGTCTATGACGCCATCACCAGCGACATCCCCACCGAGCAGGAACAGGTTTGGGCGCGGCATATCCTGGTCAAGGACGAGGAAACCGCCAACCAGATTTACGAACAACTGCAAAACGGTGCCGACTGGAGCGAACTGGCTGCCCAGTATTCCGAAGACCCCGGCAGCAAAGACCAGGGCGGCGATTTGGGCTGGTTCTCGCGCGGGCGCATGGTGCCGGAATTCGAGAACATCGCCTTCGCACTGACCATTGGGAAAATCAGCAAACCCGTCAAAACACAGTTTGGCTGGCACATCATCCAGGTGCTGGGACACGAAACGCGCCCCATCTCCCCCTCCGAGCGGGAAAACGCCCGTCAGCAGGCCTTCCAAAACTGGCTGGACGAGCAACGCGCCGCCGCCGATATCCAGACCTTCGATACCGTGTGGCAGGAAAACGTCCCCAGCGAACCTTCGCTGCAAAGCGCCCTTTCCGGTGCGCCTCAGCAGCCGTAGGTCAGGATACATTCGGCAAAAACCCAACAAAAAGCCCCTGGAGTTACCTCCCAGGGGCTTTCGCTTTGTCATCCAGTGCAGGGCATCCAGCAAGAGACGGCTTTCCTTCGGGAATGCGCACCACGGCAGGCGCTCAATCCGTCAGGTCTGCCACCTCGTCCAGGCGCAGGCTGAGCACCTGGCTGGCCGAATCGGCGCCCATGGTGATGCCGTAAATCACGTCTGCGGCCTGTACCGTGTTGCGGTTGTGGGTGATGACCACGAATTGGGTGCTCTCACTCAGTTCGCGCAGCAAATCACGCAGGCGCACCACGTTGGCCTCGTCCAGCATGGCATCCACTTCGTCCAGGATGCAGAAGGGGGTAGGGGAAGTCTTGAGCAGGGCAAACACCAGCGCCACGGCAGTCAGGCTGCGCTCCCCCCCAGAGAGGAGCGAAAGCCCCTGTGCCCGGCGTCCCGGCAAACGGGCTTCGATGTCAATACCGGTTTTGTCCAGGTCTTCGGCATCTGTCAAAATCAGGCGTGCGGAACCGCCGCCAAACAAACGGCGGAAAATTTCGCGAAACTCCACCGCCACGGCCTCGAAGGTGCGGGCAAAGGCTTCCTTCATCAAAGTATCCAGTTCCTCGACTACCTGAAGGATATCGGCTTCGGCGCGCTGCAAGTCGGCCATTTGCTCTGTCAAGAAGGTGTAGCGTTCCTGCACCTCCGTGTATTCCTTTTCGGCCTCGGGGTTGACCGCCCCCATACGCCGCAACTGGGCGCGCTTGCGCTTGAGCACCTCTTCCAGTTCGGGGGGGATTTCGTGCACCACCGGCAGGTGCTCCACCATACCGTCCAGCGGCAGCGGCGTGGGGCCTGAGACCTGTCCCTCGTACTCGAACTCCACCAGGCCAAAATCGTCTTCGATGCGCTGGCGCAAACTTTCCAGCGCCTCCTCTTCGCGGTTCAGACGGATACGCGCCTGAGCGTGTTGATGCTCGGCAGCACTCAACCGCTTTTGGGCGGCATCCACGGCCTGCTGATGATTCTGCAGGGCTTCTTCCAGGGCGTCGCGCTCGGTTTCGGCGGGGGCAATCAGGGCCTGGATTTCGGTTACCTGAGCGCGCACGTCCGCTTCAGCCTCGTGCAGGGCTTGCAATTGCAGACGCAAATTTTCCTGCTCCTCTGCAAAGGCGCGGCGGCGATTTTCCAGGGCCTGCCGGTTTTTTCGCAAGCGCGTCGAACCCTGTCGGGCTTCTTCGAGACGTTCCTGGGCATCCTGCAGACTGCCCTGCACCACGGCCAGGCGGGTGTTCCAGTGGGCAACTTGATTTTGAAGCGCATCCAGGGGAAGTTCCTGCAGGGCAAGGCGACGCTCTCGAATGGTTTGCCCGGCCTGCTGAATTTCCGCCTCCAGGCGCTGGATTTCGGCCTGCATTTGGGCGGCTTGCTGTTGCCCGCGGGTCAATTCCCCTTCCAGTTGCGTGTACCGCTCCTGCTGCCATTCCAGACGGGATTTTGCCTGCCGGAAGGCGGCTTCGGCCTCGGATTCCTGACGAGTGGCTTTTTCTGCACCCTGCCGGGCGGTGCGCATCTCGCCTTGCAGCATTTCGGCCTCGGTGCGCATTTCACCCAGCACACGCGTCTGCACTTCGACTTCCTGTTCCCAGCGGGCCAGGTTTTTCTCGGCTTCGGCGAGGGCCTGCTGCAATTCGCGGCGCTCTCTGGTGCGGCTGAGCACACTGCTGCCCCCACCCAGACCTGCATGCACCACACCTTCCGGGGTAAACACTTCCCCTTGCAGGGTAACCAGGCGACTGCCCTCGGGGACTCCATGCACCAGGCGGCGGGCAGCCGCACGATGGCGCACTACCAGCACGTTCCCCAGCAGCAAGTCGGCGACGGGGCGCAAGGAAGAGGGGACATCCACCAGGGAGGCGGCTACACCCAGGCAATCGGGGTCTGCCGGGGGGGAGATGGGCTGGGGGGGACGTACACCATCCAGGGGCAGCAGGGTGCCGCGGGAGGGTTTTTCCAGCAGAATATCGAGGGCAGCATCCACCTGGGCTTCGTTCAGCAGCACGCCGTTGAGGGTTTCGCCGAGGGCGGCCGCAATGGCCTGTTCGAGTTCGGCGGGAACCTGCATTTGTGCGCCTAGCGCCCCGCGCACCTGTTTCAGCCGGCCTTTGCGTCCCGCTTCCAGCAGGCGTTGTGCACTGGCGGTATATCCCGAAAGGGCTTGTTCGGCCTGTTCCAGCACTTCCAGGCGCGCTTGCAGGCGGGCGACTTCGGCCTGGGCTGCAGAACGGCGGGCACGCGCCTGCTGCAGGGCGTCTTCCAGGGTCTGGATTTGCGTCTGGTGTGCCCGCCACGCTTCTTCGGCGTGCCGTAGTTGTGCTTGCGCCTTGCGAGCGTGTTCGGCGGCCTGATGCTTGCGCTGCCGTTGCTGGCGCAGTTTCTCTTCGCTCTGTGCCATTTGCTGGCGCGCCTGCTCCAGGGCCTGTTGTTGCTGTTTGGATTGCTGTTCGCGTTCCCGCAGGCGCGCTTGTAAGCGGTCGCGGCGTGCCTGCAGGGTACGTTCCTCTTTGCGTGCCGCAGAAAGCGCCTTCTCGGCGGCCACTCGCTCTCGCTCGCGGGCCTGCAATGCCAGACGGGCTTGCTGCAATGCGGTGCGGGCTTCTTCCGCGGCCTGCTGGTGCGTTTGCAGGGCCTCCTCGGCATGCTGCAGACGTTCTTGCCGGCGGGTGATTTCCTCTTCCAGGCGCAGAATTTCGGCTTCTACCTGACGTTCCTGGGCTTCTGCTGAGCGCATGCGCTCTTCGGTGACGGCTACATCCCGGCCAATTTGCTGCAGACGGGTGTGCAGTTCGGCCAGTTGGCGGTGCCAGGAATCCAGGCGGGCGCGCACGCCCTGGAGTTTCTGGCGGCGGGCGGCCAGTTCCTGCCCCAGGGTTTCCCATTCGCGGCGCGCTGCGTTGCGCATGCTGGCGCTTTGCCGGGCATGCGCCTGGGCTTCGATGAGGCTGTGTTGGCGGCGATGCCAGTGGTAGCCATACCACTCACGAAGGATGAGACGCAGGTCGGCCTGGATTTGGGCGTGTTCGCGCGCCCGGCGGGCCTGCCGCTCCAGGCTGCGCAGGCGGGGGCGCAATTCGGCCAGGATATCCTGGACGCGCTCCAGATTGCGGCGGGTGGTTTCCAGGCGACGGAGGGCTTCTGCCCGGCGGGAGCGGTACAGGCCGATGCCAGCGGCTTCTTCGAAGAGTTTGCGGCGTTCATCGGCGCGCAGTGCCAGGGCAGCATCCACCAGCCCCTGCCCGATGATGGTGTAGGTGCGTCCGGCAAGGCCAGATTGTGCCAGCAGTTCGTTCACGTCTCGCAGACGCACTTTCTGGCCGTTGATGAGGTATTCGTTCTGTCCATCGCGGTAAGCGCGACGGCTGATGGCGACTTCGGTGAAATCGATGGGTAGCCAGTTGTCGCTGTTGTCGAAGACGATGGTGGCGGAGGCCATGCTGGCACGCGGGCGCTGCTGCGAACCGGCGAAAATCATGTCTTCGGTGCGCTTGCCGCGCAACAGGTTGAAGGATTGTTCGCCCAGCACCCAGCGCAGGGCATCCACAATGTTGGATTTCCCTGAGCCATTGGGGCCAACGATGGCCGTCACCTGACCGGCAAAGAGGAATTCCGAGCGACTGGCAAAGGTTTTGTACCCTTGGAGTTCGAGGGATTTGAGACGAGGAGGCATAGGAAAGAAGGTTATCCGCTGTGCTGTTTGAGTTTTTGCAGGGCGTCACGGGCAGCGGCTTTGCTGGCGGCCTGCTTGCTGGGGCCTGTCCCTTCGCCGTACACGGTGTCGTTGACGAGCGCCTGGACAGTGTACTGGCGCTCATGGTCTGGGCCAGAGATGTCCACGATGCGATAGGTGGGCGTTCCCAGGCCGTTGGCCTGCATGTGTTCCTGGAACAGGCTCTTGGGGTCGCGGTCGCGGTTTTCCGCCAGCACAAGGCGCACGCCTTCGGAGAGCAGGGGTTCGACAAAGGTTTGCACGGCTTCCAGCCCCTGGTCGAGGTACAGGGCGCCGATGAGCGCCTCGAATGCCGAACCGAGGACGTTATAGCGCGTGCGGCCTCCCGATTCGGCTTCGCCATGTCCCAGGCGCAGGGCCTGTCCCAGGTTGAGTTGGCGGGCAAATTCCGCCAGTTGGGTGTTGCGCACCAGGGCGGCGCGCAGTGAGGTCAGCCGGCCTTCCGGCATTTCAGGGAGGTGGTGGTATAGCCACGCGCCCACAACGAAATCGAGAATGGCATCCCCCAGAAATTCCAGACGCTCGTTATCTTCGAGGGCTTCGGGATGTTCGTTGATGTAGGAGCGGTGTGTCAGGGCACGGGTCAACAAACTGGGGTTGTGAAAAGTCAGCCCCAGGCGTTCGGCAAACTCCAGAGGAGTTTCCAGGGTATCAGTCGTCATGCAAACAACCTCCGTCAAAAGAGAAAGAATTGTCTCATGACGTGGTGTCACATGGCTGTCTGTCCAGATGACACCACATCCCAAGACGGCAAGAGGGGATTATACCAAAGGGTGTGCTGGAAACTGTCCTGATTATGTCTGGGGGACACGAAAAAGGGGAGCACGAAAACGTTGTTGGTGAATCGCGGTATGACCTGGCGCACCGGAACGCAGATTTGACGCAGATTCTCGCAGATGCGGCTAACGCAGCGGTGAAAACCAACACAACCAGCGGATATCAGCGGCACCCGCGTTATCAGCGTTCTACTGACCAACATATCTTTCGTGCTCCCCGAAAAAATTGGCGGTTTGCGTTTCTGCAAAATACTGGTAAACTTTACGCCGAATTGCCAGCAAACAAAATCCATGCCCCACGCGCCTTTGAGGGCGTGCACAAAATGAGGAGTACGGCGTGTCGAGAATACTGTACCCACTTTACGCAATTGTGTACATTTTTTTGTTGTTGTGGAGCATCAAAATCTGGCAAAAACAACGCTCCATCGGCCTGTTCTTGCTGGTGTGCAACATTATCGGGTTGTTTTACGAAAATCTTGCACTTTCCATTGGCATTTTTGTAGGCGAGAGCACGGCACTCTATCAGATTAATTTTTTGCGGTTCATACTGCATGGCATAGCGGTACCGCTGCTCATCTTCGTGTGTTATGAATTTGCCCGTCATGCCGGTTACTCCTGGGCAAATACCGCGCCAATGCGATGGGTAGCCGCGGGCATGAGTTTACTGGTCATCGCCCTGGGGATGTGGAACCGGTTGGGTTCCATGCAACTGGAGCACATCTTCGTAGATGGCATTCACCGGTACACTGACGCAGGAGTCTCAGGACCGCCCATTGCTACGATATTCTCAGTGTTGTTTGTCGGCATCATTGGCTATCTGTTATGGCGTCACCACAACTGGCAGTGGTTGTGGTGGAGTGCCCTGAGCGTGTTTCTGACGCAAGCCATTCCCGTACAGTCAGCACGCTGGCTGATAGGCGCGGTTGCAGAAATCCTTTTTACGGTAGCCCTCATCAAAACGGCTCTTTGGGTCAACGATGCTTTTCCCGCAAAAAACACTGCCTCTGCAACGCCCCCGAACATGCTGACGCAATAAACGCGCATCTTTCACCGCATGGCATCCGCAAATGGAACGGATTTTTCTTCTTTCCTCCGCGTAACCGGCGCCATTTGCGGATGAATCTGCTCACATCTGGCATTGCCGATAGGAAAGAACGGCTATTGACGCTCACCGAAAAACTTGATAGAATTCGTCCACATTGTGCTATTTCTCCAGGTATGCTCTGGTTATGAGTGAAAGGAATTGATGATGACGCTGGCGACTTCTTCTGCCACCCAAACCGAAACACAACAAGTCTTCTTGACGGAAGCCGCGGCGCAAGCCGTGCAAGACTTACTTGCCAAACGCAATTTAGATGGGTACGCTTTGCGCCTGTTTATCTCTGGTGGAGGTTGCTCCGGCTACCAGTACGGTATGGCGCTGGACAACAACATCCGCGAGAGCGATTTGAAATTTACCTATCATGGTGTAGACCTGGTAGTGGACGAAATTTCCATTCAGTATGTCAACGGTGCAACCATTGACTACGTGGAAGATAACCTGATGGGCAGCGGCTTCAAGATTGACAACCCCAATGCTGTTTCCTCTTGTGGGTGCGGCAGTTCCTTCAGCACCTCGCAAGGCG
>DAOTWV010000383.1:0-3543 GCA_034435695.1 Anaerolineales bacterium
CAAGACGTTGCTGCCGCTGGCCGAGGCCGGTATCCCGCTGCGGGTGCGCAATACCTGGAATCCGCAGGCGGACGGGACGCGCATCCACGGGAGCCACGGGAGCCACGGAAGAACACGGAAAGCACGGAAAGCACGGAAGGCACGGGAGGAGATTTGCGTTCCTCCCCAGCCCCTACCGTAGCCCTTTCCACGTCGGGGGGAGGGTTGGGAGGGGGGAAGGCACGGGAGCGGTGTGTTACCGCGCCATCAGGGGCAGCCAGGTGCGGTAGCCGGTGATGACGAAATCCACGTGCACCCGGTTGCCCTGTGCGTCCACGGCCACCACATAGCCGCTGCGATGCGGCTTCAGGCCCAGGTCGGATGTATCCATGCCGTACTGGCCGGCGGAATCGGCGCGCACCTGACGGGATACGAATGAATAACCGGCCCCTCCAGAGAAAACAACCTCTACCGCGGCTCGCGCGGGGGCTTTCCCGGTCAACACCTGACGGGCGTAGTCGTGCTCCGCAGTCACCAGGGGGACGGTGTAGGAAAAGACCGCGCCCTGAGTATCGGTCAGCACCAGGACGTCATCCGGCTGCAGCGCGGAGGGCAGGTACATCCAAAAACCACCATCGAAATCGCTGGGACGTATGGTAGCGGTGTAGGTCTCGCCGGAAGCAGCACGCCAGGCGAACTGCGCCGAGTTGCCGCTCGTCGAAGGCGCTACGCCAGACAGGCGGTTGCTTCCCAGCGTGACTTCCCAGCGGGGCGAGAAGAAGTCCAGTGCAACCGTTACGCCATCCGAAGGGCGGTAAGTTACCGTGCCGTGCAAGCCACTCTCCCCGGCCATGTCAGGGAAAACCGCCCGGTATGCGCCGGATGCGTCGGCGGATACCGTTTGCGTAGACCTTGCCGTCTGGCCGTAGGGCGTCACGTACATCAGCGATACGTGTACAGCGGCTTCCAGCGGGGCCTGTCCCTGCACTTCGGCAGTGGACGGGTCAAGCAAGGCGGAGAGGCGCGGCACCGTCAGGGTGAGGGTGCGGGCCGGCAGGGTGAGCGTCAACAGGTCGCCGGGGAAAAGCGGCGTCTCGTTGAAGGGGAGTGTCTGCCAGCCCCCATCACTATCGGCATACCCGGTTGCCAGCGTGTTGGCTGCCGTCCCACTGCGATAGGTCAGCGTGTAGGGCGTGAGGGGCGGCAGCATCCCTGAGGCAGTCAGGGTGGAGAGGTTGGTCTCCCACGACGGAAGGGCATCCGTAGCCAGGAAATCCACCCAGCCTATGGGCAGATAGGCCTGGGCGCGCGTCCCGGCGGAAGGCGCGGTGGAGAGAGGCAGGGTAAACGTGCCTGCAGCCGTAGGCGTGATTACGGCACTTTGTACGGCATCACCGAAATCCACCCACAGGTTGACGGGAACCCCCGCGATACCCGTACCGGTCACCTGCGCGGCGGCTTCGTCCAAATGGATGCTCAGGGGAGGCACATGCCAGGTCGTGGTTTGCCCGTCGGAATACTCGAAAACAAGCCTGTCACCGCCCCGAATGGGGACGGGGACTGCGCGTTTGTCGGGTGTGAAAAACTGCGCCTGGCCCGCACTGACCGAAGCCCCAACTTCGGCCTTGAAATTGCCGGCCGAATCGTACAGGCGCACCACCAACGGAAAATTGCACAATCCGGGCTTATCCCAAAGGACGGTATTGCCGTCCACATCCACACTGCCGCGCACCACCTGGCAGGTGTTCTCGTACTCGCCTGCGCGTAAACTGCGCTGCACGGTATACCCCTCAGGCGATTGCCACTGCACGGTCAGAACGTGCCAGGAAGCGGAGATGCCCAGGGCGGAAAGCGGCATGCGGTACGTACCGGTCAGCGAGGCGGTTAGTACGCTGGAAACCTGATTGCCTTCCCAGTCACTCACCGACAGGGTAAGTAACGCTCCGGCAGGTGCCTGCCCAAAGATTACCGCGGCGCTTTCGTCCACATTCAGGGTCAGGAGGGGCATCTGGGCAGTCAACACCGCGCCGCGCCCGGCTTGCGTGATGGTCACCCGGTCGCCGCTTTCCAGCGCCAGCGAGATGGCATCGGGATTTCCTCCGCCCCATGCCCACGGAAGCGTCCAGAGACTCGGAAAGTAACCGTGCGTGGCGGGCTGCAGGGTGTACGCTGCTTTGGGGTACCCGCTGGGGCCGCCTACGCTGACGGTCAGCGGCGTCTGCCCATCCACCTGCCCGAGGACGGCGGCACGGCGCGCCTCACTGTGCCAGCCCAGCGTGAAACGTGCGAAAGGCACCGCAAACCAGTCGAAGGATTGATGCCCATCGCCATTCTCCACCAGTGCCAGGCCGTAATCGGCGGGGGCGAGGGCCAGCGAAACGCTGTACTGTCCGGAAGCATTCGCAATGGCGGTGCGTTGTTCGAGCGGCGCGCCCGGCCACACATCCACATCGCGAGGCACGGGACCGGCGAAACGCAGCACGGTAACCTGCGCGCCGGGGTCGGCCTGACCAAAGACCAGGGTGCGGGCAGCATCCACCTGGGCGGTGATGGTGTGTACCGTGGTGGTGACCACCGTCCCGGCGGTCGTGGCCGTAACCGGCACGCCCGGCTCGAAGGGGCGAATGTCTATCTTCGGGCGGTACTCGCTGATATCGGCGGAAAACCATCCCCCGCCGTCGGCATAGGCGTAATCACTGAAGCCGTAAGGCAGCGCTACCCGCACATCCGTATCGGGCAGCGTCATCCCGCCAATGGCGTAGCCGCCGGCCTGGACGCGCAGGAACGGGGCGATGAAGCGGCGGCTGAGGCTGGTATTCCCCGTCACGCGGAAGAGGTAACCGGCATCCCGCGGGTGCAGGTCAGGGTAGGAGGTCCAGGTGAGGGTGTACACGCCGGAAGCATCCGCCACGGCAGTAGCGGTGTACCAGGCAGCCGGGTCATCGAAGGGGTACAGGTAGGCGGTCAGGTGCTCTCCGGCGGCAGCCGTACCCTTGAGAATGTCCTGCCGGGCGAGGAGAGCGGCGCTCAGGTCAGAGATGGTCATGCTAATGGTTTGCGTCCCCTGGCGCGCCCACACCTGGTCGCCCGGGCGGGGTATCTGTTCAGACCAACGGCTCAACACGGCGGAGTAGAGGTAGGCTCCGGCATCCGGGACGGGGATGGCAGTGGTGGCAAAAACCGCCGCGCTGCCGCGCGTGACGGTGATGTACACCGGCAGCGGCAGGGGGACGTGCCCGATGGCGAGACGCGAATCCATGTTGTAGTGCAGGCTGAGGACGGCCTGGGGGCGGCTGCCATGCGGCGCGTCCAGGCGCTGGATGAGGGGGAGGAGGGTACCCTCACCCCCGGCCCCTCTCCCACGGGGAGAGGGGGGAGTAAGCGGAAAGTCGCCCTCACCCCCGGCCCCTCTCCCACGGGGAGAGGGGGGAGTAAGCGGAAAGGTTTGGGCGTGTGCCTGGTGCGGCAGGAGCAGCCAGGCGGATAAAAGCAGCGAGGCGGCAATGAAAACGGTCAGCAGGCGCGAGAAGAGACGTGCAGACATGGGAAGACCCTCCTTGTGGT
>DAOTWV010000384.1:0-8715 GCA_034435695.1 Anaerolineales bacterium
AAGCGGGAGGCGGATGGTGCGGTGCTCGGATTTTGATTGGCTTCTGAACCCCTCCGAAAATGCACCGTAGTTGTCACTGGAAGGCGGCATAACCGCCACATCCCCTGAGCATCGTCAGATGGTGTTTGCAAAAATTGGTTGCGAGACAGTCCCTGGGTCAAAGTATCGTAGGACAGGCCTTCGGTCTGTCTGCGCAAGGCGAAGCCTTGCGCTACATTACAGGTGGCATCACGGTTGGCGGCGAGGTAGTGGATACCTGGACAATCATCCCTACGCATTGAGCCGGCCTGTGCTATCTCTGTTGCCGGGGTTCCAGCGGGGGAGGCCTGCGAATAGCCGTTTGTCCATAGCCCCTGGGGTGTAACCTTTGCCATGCGCGTGCATCTAATCCTGCAAACCTTCACGATGACAGGAGAAAAACGCATGGCAAAAAGCAAACGCAAAGCAAGAAAGCAGCAGCCTGCCCCCTGGTTGTGGGTGGTGCTGGCTGGGGTGGTCGTTCTGGTGTTGGCCGGGGTGTTGATGGCAGGCCAGGGCGGGAACTCCGCCGGGCTGCCCGCGGAAATCTCGGTACAGCAGGCCTATGAGAAGTACCAGCAGGGTACGCTGCTGCTGGATGTGCGCACACAGCCCGAATGGGACGAATATCACGCTCCCAATGCTATACTCATCCCCCTGGACGAACTTCCCAACCGATTGAGCGAACTGCCAAAGGATGCGGAAATCGTCGTGATTTGTCGTTCCGGGAACCGCAGCGCCGTGGCAACCGATATTTTGCGGCAAAACGGTTTCAACGCCACCAGCGTGGCTGGCGGCATGAACGCCTGGCGTGCGGCTGGTTATCCAGTGACCCCCTGAAAAGCGGACGGGGCGGGAATTTCCCGCCCCGTTTTGCTTTTCCTCAGCGTATGCGTACTTCCGATGGGATACTGCGGTGCAGCGCGGCTGCGCGCACGGTAAAACTCCAGGCGTATTGCTGGCCGTTGACAGTGAGCGCCACCGAATACTGCGTGCCAGGAATGAGCGGGTCTTTGGGAATCAGCACCACGGCATCGTAAGCCCGCAAGATGGTGCGCCCCAGTTGTTGCAAGGTGGCATCGGGGTTGGTGTATGTGGCCGAGGAGAGCACGCAATGGGGAAGTGCCGTGCTGCCATCGGTCAACGAAGAAGTCGTCACGGTGGGGGTGATGGTCCATCCGGGGCCAAGCATGAGGTAAATGGGAGCACCGGTGGGCAGAGTGTATCCGCTGCAGGCGCTGAGGGGGTCGGGGGTATCCTGGATGGTGGAAGTCGCCAGGGGCGAGGCCTCGCCCTCCGCAGGCCACATGACGGGGAACGTCAGGGTGACGCTGCCCAGTCCCCGGTTGACATCCAGACAGGCCCCGGTCTGAAATTGCCCTATGGCTTCGCGGTAACTGCCAAAGCCAGTGCTTTGCAGCCCAGGGGCGAGCATGCCCAACCCGTGGAATGGGGCAGACATCCATAATCCCAGGATGTCCGTATCGGTCAGGGTGAGGCTGGCGGCCAGGAGGATATTGCTGTTTTGCGCGGCGGCGTCACCTTCGGCTGTGTACCAGGGATTGGCGGGGTCTTCTGGCACGCCAAAGGTATCGTTCTTGACCATGTAGCGGGCGTGCAGGGTACAACCGTTGCTCCAGGAAGCGTTTTCGGTAACGGTAGGCAGGCCGCCCATGGTACGCAAGGCATTGAAATACCCCAGCCAATCGGAAGGCAGCGGGGTGGGCGTAGGGGTGAGCACAGAAAAGTCGTCCATCACCAACGGCATGTAGGCATCATAACTGGAAGGGGTGGGTGTGATGGTCGGGGTAATCGTTGCCGAAGGAGTGGGGGTGAAAGTCGGGGTGAGGCTGGCGGTGGGGGAGGGCGTTGGCGTAGCGTTGTTGATTGTCCAGCCCATATCGCCAAACATGCCGCGCACCACCGGGCCGGGGTCGTGGTTGGCTTCTCCGGGGGGCAGGGCGTAGGTCATCAGGGCGTTGGGGGTGTTGTTGAAAATTTCGCCCAGGTGCGAATAACTGGAACCGGATTGCCATTGTGCCGGGGCATAGAGTTCGACGGGAGCGTTACCGTTGGCCGCGTTGGCGTAGGTTCCGTTGAAGAACACGTTGTTGCTGGTAAGTTGTGCCCCCAGCGCGGTGGAGTTGTTGGGGAGAGAGAGCAGCGCTGTGCCGCTGCCGTTCTGGGTGAAGCGGTCGTAGATGAAGGGGAAGCCAGAGCCGTACCCCCAGCAGCCTGTGCCATTGACCCCGTTGCATTCGGTGCCATTGGAGGCGTTGCCATCGTCCACGTTCATCGAACCGGCGAAACCGAGGCCATGTCCCAGTTCATGTAGCACCACGCTGACCAGGTCCCATTTGTTGAGCGGGGTGTTGCCGTCCGTGCCGTAGTACCAGTCCGGGAAGGCGCTGTTGAAGGTGGCATTGATTTCCTGGGCGCTCCCGTTGAGGTCGTTGCCGCTGAGTTTGTTTGCCAGGGCAGCCGGGTACCATGTCTGGCTTTGCGGTGCCCCGTTGAAATCGCGGAAGTGGTCTGCTGCGCTGGCTGCGCCGAGCACGCCGCTGGGGAGCGCCGCCCACTCGGCGCGCACCACGATGGGAACGCTGGAGGTGATTTGTGTTTCCCACACACTGGCCGCGAATTGAAAAGCCGCCTGTGCCTGCGGGTCCCATGCCCCAATGAAATTGACCGTGATGGTGGCGGTGTGGGGTGCGTTTCGCAGGAAAGCGCGGGGAGGCGGGGTATAGCGGTGTCCTTTGGCTGTGGGGTCGGCGTAAATCCACAGGACAGGGGATTGCACCCCCTGCTGACGTGCAGAAACGGCCTGGGATGAGGCCTGGGAATGCGACATTGCCCCTCCCAGGAGGGAAAATACCAGTACTCCACACAGCAAAATGGTGGTGAAACGAGCATTCATGCGCTTTCTCCTGTATCTTCGGCCATGATGTCGCGGGCAAGGGATTGTAAAATGGCAATGTCTGCCTCGTCCACATGGGTGGAACGCCAGTACTTCTCCAGCACCTCCAGAGGGGAGAGCGCGCCGATATTTCCGTCGGTTTGCAGGCGGACACGCGCTTCCGTGTGGGGGCGTTTGACGAGATGAAACTCGAAGGCTTCGGAGGCTGCCCGGTGCAGCGCGGCATCGTCAATCAGGCTTTCCCACTCGGCGGGGTATTCCAGCCGCAGGCGCACGATAGCGCCTTGCAGTTTTTCTGGGGGCGGGAGCAGCGCCAGGAGGCGCTCGGTAATGTCTTCGGTCTCTGTGATGGTGTGGTGCAGGTCAAGGAAAGGGCGGGTATCCAGTTTGCGCCAGTGGACGCGGGTGGGTTTGCCGGCTTCGATTTCGGCTATGACGAAAAATTTGTCCTCGCGCACCTCGCCGAAATCCACGCGCTCGATGGAGCCGGGGTACACCACAGGCGGCTGCTGGCCTTCGTTGAGGTCTTGCGGCTTGTGGATGTGCCCCAGGGCAACGTAGTTGAAGGCGGGGTTTTTCACCAGGGAACCAGAAAGCACCAGGTCGCGCCCCAGCATGACGGTGCGCTCGCCCCCGTAGGTTGCTCCCTGTACGCTGGCATGTGCGGTCAGGATAAGCGGCACATGCGGGTCGCGGGCAGCCACCCAGCCTTCTACTGCTTCGGTGATGCGCTCTTCCAGCATGGTGTACACATCGGCGGTGTTCTCCGGGTGCAGGTCAAGGTAAGCCATCATCCCGGAGCGGCTGACCCAGGGCAGGGCAATCACCTGCAGGGGGATGCCCAGTTCTTCTGGGGAGATGAAGGCCGGGCGCGCAGCGACGTACACACCGGGCACTTCCAGGGTGTGGAAGACATCCAGGGCGTGGGCGCGCCCCAGGGCGGGGGAGAGGTCGTGATTTCCAACCAGGAGCAAAACAGGGATGCCGGCGCGTGAGAGGCGCATGATGCGCTTGCCCCATTCCCGCTGGAAGGTAGGCGCAGGGTTGCGGTCTTTGTAAGCGTCTCCGGCGAAAAGCACCAGGTCAACGCGCTCTGCTATGGCAGTCTCCACGATGGTGTCGAGGGATTTGAGAAAATCCATGACCCGCACGGGCAGACCGGTTTCCGGGTCATGACGCCCGTAGTTGGCCATGTCGATGTGGGCATCGGCAAAATGCAAAATTTTCATGCTGCGTTCTCCGGTCAGGGGGTGGATGAAAGACGGTTGAGATGATAGCGGGCTGCGGCGAAATTTTCGTTCAGGCGCAAGGCTTCGCGCAGGTCGGCCAGCGCGCCATCCACATCGCCGAGGGCTTCTTTGGCCAGGCCGCGCCAGTAAAAACTTTCCTCCAGCACAGGCTCGCTCATCGCCTGCAGGGTGGAATCGGCCAGGGAAATCACGTCGTAGTAGCGGCCAGTGTAGAAATACGCCCAGTAAGGGCCGGTTTGATACCACATCACGCGCCAGGGACGCTGCGCTTCGGGGATTTGGGGGTAGATGGCAAAAGCCTGGTCGTAGGCCTGGGCTGCCCCGGCGTAATCATCCAGATAAACCAGGTTCGTGCCGCGGTTGAACCAGGCGAAGAACTGCTCGCGGGGCGTTTCGGCGGCGAAAATGGCATCCGAAGCCCGGCTGGCAGCGCGGCGGTAATTTTCGGTTTCATCGGCATCGGCTCCCAGCAGGGCAAACAGGTCTGTCTCGCGTTCGGGAGGGTAGATGACGATGTAGGTGTTGTTGAAATGCGGCCAGTAATCCAGCACTTTGGCGTAGGGGATGGTGAAGGCGCTTTCCGGGCCTTCGTAAGAATCGAAAACCCAAAAGACTTCGCGGGCCTCATCGTAGCCCACGAGCAGGCCGTAGTGTCCCATCCAGCCATCGAAGCCGGGGCCTTCGAAGCCTTTTTCCACCACCACGGGGAAACCGGCGGCCAGCAGCGCTTTGAGGATGTCTTCCTGCCCCCCCACGCGCCAGATGGCCTTCAGGTCGGTTTGCTGGTTGACGAAGGCGGTCATCTCGTAGGGCATGACGTTCTTGTCCCGCGGGTTGGGCTTGAGGAACGCGGCCGTATCACGCTGGTCTCCCTGCCAGCCCCAAAAGGAGAGCGCCATGGCCAGGGTGGCCGGGCCGCAGTTGTTCCACTGCTGGTATTCGTGCTGAACGCCTTGAAGCAGGACGGTATCCGGCAGTGCCGTGGGGGTGAGCGTGGGCGAGGAAGCAGGCGTGGGGGTTGCGGGGGTCGGCTGGCGGGTTGCCGGGGGCGTCGGTGTGGCGGTGGAGGATGGTTGAGGGCTTGCCAGCGCGGCGAGCGTGGCCGAAACAATCGCCTCTACCTGTGCCTGTTGTTCCTGCGGCTGGAATACGACTTCTTCGGGGGGCTGCAAGGCGTACTTGATGCGCGCCCGCGCGGCATCTACGCGCCATGCCAGGCGTTGATGCACAGGCGGAAAGAAGTAAACCGCAACGGCAAACGCGGCTGCGGCCAGGAAGACAAGGATGCGGGAGCGTTTCATGCGTTCTCTGGGGGAGCCTGCAAGATGCGCCACACCAGGTCGTGGATGCGTTGCAGGGCTTCGGGTTGCAGTTTATCGGGGGTGTCGGTCAGACGATGCCATTCCGGGATGAGGTGGGTGTCAGAAGGTTTGCTCATCAGACAGGCGCCGGAGAGACCGCGCCGCCAGACGACGCCCATTTCGGTATAAGCGCCGATGTGCGCCAGGGAGAGCGGGCGTACGTCCAGTGATTGCAGGTAGGCGGCCAGGTCTGGGGCGATACGTTGTGCCTGTACCACGCCCTCCGCAGCGACGTATGCCATCTGGTCTCCGATGCCGGTGACCTCCAGGTCTATGAAAAAGGCATCCTGTAGCGCCTCGGCGTGGTGATTGAGAAAAGTCACCATGCCATCACACCCGGTTTCCTCGCAGCCGGTGGCCACCAGCCAGACTTCGGTTTCGGGAAGCGGCTCGTGACGCAAACGTTCTGCCAGCGTGAGCAGCACGCCCAGCGAGGAGGCGTTGTCGTTGGCGCCTGGGGAGTATGCGCCCAGGTCGGCTGTCAGGCCGGTGAACCAGACCAGGAAGTGCAGCACGCCCAGGGCGCTGCCCAGCCACGAAAAGACGGGCAGCCCGCTCCACAGGCGCAGGGCGTATAACAGGGGTGCAGCCAGCAGCCCGTAAATCGCCAGAGGCGTGCAGAAAGCGTATATCTGTACCAGGATGTCACTGGCGAACCAGATGACGGCGCGATGACTGTCCAGATGGGCGTTGATGACCACCCGTCGGCGCGGTGCCTGTGCGGCGGGGGCAACCGCAATCACATTCAGGCTGCTGCCCTGAGGGAGAGAAGCCCGCAGCGGCACGGGCTGGAAGGCGAACTTGCGCCACATCAGGTAAAACGCGAAACCGAAAAGGAGCGCCCGCACCCCCCAGGCAGGCCAGTCGCCCAGCGTGGAGGCCAGAAAGGCCCCCGCCAGGTGTCCCAGCATAGCCAGGCCAAAAACCAGGGAGAGGAAAAACCAGATGGAACGCAGCCCGATGAAGGGTTGTTGCTGGACGTCGTACCCCATCTCCCGCAGTTGGGTATGCACATACACCGCGGCCTGGGTCTCCAGGCGGGTGGCCGAACCGCGGCCAGGGGTAGATTCGGTCAGGATGCGGGCATGGCGCAAGGCGCGCTGCCCCCAGGACGTGTTGGTGTGATTGTTCATGGCGTGATGGTAAAGGTCGTGCCCGCACTGCGCCCCTGCACTTCGGGGAAGTAAAACTCGAAGGCGTGCGCCGGCAGAACGCGGTATTCTCCGGGCTGGTTGAGCACCAGCAGATAGGTCAGTTCATACGTTCCAGGAGCCAGATGCTCTGCGCTCCAGGTGATATGGTCATCGAAAATTTGCGGCCCAGAAAACAGCCACCATTGCGAGAGGTAGTCCTCGAAGGGGATGGGCTGGGTGGGGTCTGGGCGTGTGGTCTGGCTGGTCTTCAAACTGGTGTTCAGCACCTCCGCTCCGGCGGGGAAGTAATCCTCCAGCGCCACGTAGGGGGCTTCCTGAGGAACGACCAGGGTCAAGTGTACCGCAACCAGTTGGCCGGCGGCGGCTTCATGCAGGGTATCGGATTGCGTGGGCAGGGTGTAACGCCGCGCTACACTCAGCCCCTGGGAAAGCGGGGGCAGGTCGGAGGCCGGCAGCAGCAGATTGAGATAGGCGCGATAGTACAGGCGTCCCGTCCCCGCGCCGCGCTGGATGACCAGGGCGTTAGGCGCATCGGGGTACAGCACGGAAAGCGGCGAGATGCTGGCTACCGGGCTGAAAAGCGCGTCGCCGGCGGCGTTCCCGGAAATGAGCGGCGCCCCGTTCAGCGTGGCCTGGAAGTCGAAGTTGCCGGAGAGTTCACCGGTGCCGCGCATCACTTCGGTGAGGGCCAGGATGCTCCACGCACTTTCGTATGTGGATGCCCAGGAGTCTCCGTGGCGTACGGACATCAGGTAGCGCACCGCATCGGGCAGCAAGGTGGAGGCTGGTTCGCGCTGCGCCAGGGCATACACCACCACGGCGGTGCTGTGTACATCCGAGCCCAGAATCCTCCTGGGGACTTCGCCGGCTTCCCAGTGTGCACCGGTGGCCGAGCGCACGGCGTTGCGTTGCAGGTCGCTTAGCAACAAGGCGCTTTGTTCACTATCGGGCGGGTAGGAAAGCGCCAGAAAGGCCTGGGCGGCAGGGCTGAGACGTGCGCGTACTTTGTACAGCATCTCGCGTATCAGCGGATACTCCTTGCCAGCCTGTTGCAAAACGAACAGAGCAAAAGCCTCCCGCTCCAGCAGGTGTGGGGCGGAATCTTCATTGAGGGGGAGCATGGTTGCGCCCAGGTAAGCGGCAGCCTGCTCTATGCTGGCCTGTGGGTATTGCACCCCGGCTTCTCGTGCCTGTAGCAGAGCAAAAAGCACGTAGGTGGTGATGTAGGGGTTGGAATTGACGGAATCGCCCCACCATCCCCAGCCGCCATCCTCGTGCTGGGTGGCTTGCAACTTGTGGATGCCCGCATCCAGGGTGCGCTGCAGGCGGTCTTCGACATCCGGGCTGGAAAGGCCGAATTCGCTGAGGGCGCGGTAGGCTGCCAGGTTGGGCAGGAAACGGGCGACGGTTTGTTCGGTGCATTCGTAAGGCTGGTGTTCCAGCGCATCCAGGGTGGGCAACATGGCCGCGGCCAGCGACGGTGCGAGTTCAACCTGCACGCTGCCGCCGAGGGGGGAGAGACGAGGGGACAGACTGATGGTTTCCAGGGTTGCGCCTTCGGAATCCAGCACACCGCCGGTAGCGAAAGTTTGTGGGGCGCTGTAGCGCACGATGGGCAGTGCCCCGTTTGCAGGGCGAGTAGTGTCGCTCAAGCGGCCTGCCTGGGCGGAAAAGAGCACCTCCAGGGTATCGGCTTCGGTCACCACGCCCCACCAGTCCACGCGGGTACGGGTGCCGGGTTCCAGGGTAACCACCTGTACGCGCTGCGCCGGGTCATCCAGTTGGAAAGCGGGCGCCTGCAACTGTACGGTCACTTCCAGACGCTCTGTAGTGTTGTTGTGTACTATGGCTGCCAGGGGCAGGTGGTCCCCCAGGGTGACAAAGCGCGGCGTCACCGGGCGCAGCAAGAGGGGTTTGTTGACCACCAGTTCGGTTTGCGCTGCGCCGACCAGTGTGTCGCGCGTCACCCCGCGCAGGTCAAGTACCCAGGTGGTCAGATTGTCAGGGGTCTCGAA
>DAOTWV010000385.1:0-3557 GCA_034435695.1 Anaerolineales bacterium
TGGAACTGACCGCCTGGGTCGCGGCTGGGACATCTGCCTGGACAGTCGCCGGGCCGCCGAGCGGCAAAGCGATGCCGATGAACACCCCGAGGAGCAGGGCAAGGGAAGCAATCCACCAGGTTGATTTTTTCATTGTTCGTCACCTTTCTTTATAATGGCTATTTATTAGATGCCAGATGTACCATAAAAGTTATATCAGCCCCCAGACCAATTTCAGGGCGATCAACAACAAGACGCCGCCAAACAGGCGTTTTAGCGTTTGGGCAGGGATACGCTCGGTCATCAGACGGGCGCCAATCTGGGAACCAAGCACCACGGCCAGCCCGGCAAAAGTCATCAGCTGCCAGTCCACGTGGCCGGCGGCCAGATGCCCGGCCAGGCCGCTGAAGGATGAGAAGACCACGGCCAGGGCCGTGGTCGCCGCGGCGACCTTGGTCGGGTATCCCAGAAAGATCAGCAAGGGCACGAACAGGAACCCGCCGCCGATCCCCAGCAGACCGGCCAGAGCGCCCACGACGAACCCAACGGCGCTTCCCAGCAGGGCGCGTTGCAGATGGGTGCCGCGCACCGTTTCCGGGTCAACAGCGCCGCTGGTGCGCAACATGCGCCAGGCGGAGACGATCACCACCAGCGAAAACAGCCACATCAACGTGGTGGTGGGCACGAAGCGGGTGAACCAGGCGCCGACCGGCGCGCCAAGCATGGCGGCCAGCGTCAGCGGCAGGCCGATGGAGAAGTCAATCAGGCCTTTGCGGTAATATACCCAGGCGGCTGAAAGCGCGGTCAATCCGTTCAGCAGCAGGCCAGTGGAGACCACGACTTCCTTGAAATCGTAGCCGAACCAGACCATCAGCGGATTGTAAACCAGTGCACCGCCCAGGCCCAGCATAGAAAACAGGATGGATAAAACGAAAATTGCCAGAACCAGTACGGCCAGCATCGTTCCTCCAAAACACCGCCGCCCCCATGTTTCAGGGGACGGCGCTCAGGTCAGGTGTTTACGAAGCGCGTTTCTTCAGCAGCAGGCGCACTTTGCCGGGCATCAGTTCGGGGATCAGGTTGGCGTAGCCGCCCGGCATGACGCGCACGTTATCGAACCCCTGATTCTGCAGGTAGGCAAAAGCCACGTTGGCGCGGTCGCCGCCGGAGCAGAAGGTGACCACCAGTTTGTCGCGCGGCACCTCGTCCAGGCGATCGGGCAGTTCGTCCAGCGGGATGTGCAGGGCAAAGGGCAGCGCCAGGAATTCGGTTTCCTCCGCGGCACGCACATCCAGCAGCACCGCTTCGCCAGCAGCCCACTTTTCCATCAAGACGTTGGGCATGACCTTGTGCTGACCGGTGCTCCAATAGGCGAAGTTCCGGCCTTGCATCCATTCACTGAATTGCTTGTTTCCCATGGCACTACTCCTTTTCAAGAGAATTCAAGAGAACTTGGGATTGGTCAGTGCAAACGTTCGGTAAGGTCCTTGATGGTTCCATCCAGGACGGCCTGGACGGCGTCATCAATTTTGGGAATATCGGTCACGATAGGGCGGATGCCGGCTTGCTGCATGCTTTGATAGGCCCCGGCCCCCATGCCGCGTACCAGCAAGACGTCGCAATCGGCGATGGCGGCTGCCATGCGGGCGTGACGGGCTTGCGCTGCGGCGCCGAATCCGTGGCCGCGGGGGTCTTTTTCTCCGTGGTCGTGGTGGTCGTGCCGCTCGGCGGCAAACTGGGCGTGCCCCATCTTGTCCCGTTGTTCACGGGAGACGATCTTGCCGTTTTCCACGGTGACTACAATGTAGAACGGCGCACGGCCAAAATGTTGGCTGATGGTCATGCCATCCTGAGATACGGCTGCAATTTTCATCGGGTAATACACTCCTTTATTGGTTTGAATTAGGTACCCCTCGTGGGACTTATATATTCTGAAATTTGAATATATCGTACTTCGCAAACCTTCTCTTGCCCAGTAACAAGTGTCACCTGTGGGCACATGAATATCTGCTATGCTTCGCAGAACACCATGCCTTGTCCGCAGCTTTCACATTCGAACTGAATGGTCGTGTGGTGGATCTCGAACTGGTCGTGCAAGATATCTTTGATGCTGGCCATGATCGTGTTGGCCTGGCTGATGGCCTGGTCATCGGTCATGACGTGGGCGCTCAGCGCAATATAGCCAGGGGCGACGGTCCAGACGTGCAGATCGTGAACTTCTTTGACACCCGGAACCGAACGCATGGCTGCGGCAACCTGGTCGGCGGTCAACCCCTCGGGCATCCCTTCTGCCAGGATGTGGATGGATTCCCGCAGCACGCGCCCGGAACTGACGAGAATCAGCAGCCCGATCAATACGCTGACCAGCGGGTCAAGCCAAGGCCAATCCACGAAAAGCAACGTCACGCCAACGGTGATCACGCCGATGGATGCCAGGGCATCACCCAGAACGTGCAAAAAGGCCGAACGGGTGTTCAGGTCGTCGTGGTCGTGTTCGCGCAAAACGAGCGCCACGATCAGGTTGACGATTAGCCCGACGATGGCGATGGTCAACATCGGGCCAGCCAGCACTGGTTCCGGGTTCTGAAAGCGATCCCAGGCTTCGCGCAAAATCTCGAAAGCGATCAGGAACAGGGTGCTGCCGTTGAAAAGCGCGGCCAGTACCTGCATGCGGTGATAGCCGTAGGTGTGTTTCTCGTTGGCGGGCAGCGCCGCGGCGCGCAAGGCCAGGTAACTCAGTCCCAGGGCAAACACGTCCATGAAGACGTGCGCTGAATCGGAGAGTAGCGCCAGGCTGCCCGTCCACAGGCCGCCAAAGAATTCGGCGAAGAAGATCAGGCCGGTCAGGGTGAGTGCGACTACAAAGCGCCTGGATTTGACATCGGCGGTATGGGAATGGGACATGTTTACTCTTTCTGTTCGACGATTAATTCGCCTTGCGGCGTCAAACCATTGATGATGGTGTTGGTGACCGTGCCCCACTTGAGGCACAAGGCGTGCAGTTCTTCCAGTTTCTCGCGCGGCTCCGGGCTGTCGAGGATCAGGCGGTAGCGGATTTCGGTCAGCGCGGGCGGTTCGTCGCGGCGGACGGCGTCGAACTCGATGCGCGCGGCGCGGATGTCCAGGCGCATCTTCTGGCCGATGGCGTTGACGTTGGTCATGATGCAGGCGCCCAGGGCTGCCAGCAGCGTCTCGGCGGCGTTGCAGCCCGCTTCGCCGGCACCCTTCTTGACGTTGAGCGTCAACGCGTGACCGCGCGTTTCGGCCAGGGCATGGGATTCGTCCTGCCGCGTCACCGTCACATGGTAGGTCAGATTGGCGCTCATGTTTCTTCTCCGTTCCTTTGCAGCCGGGCGACGATTTCATCGGCAGTGGGCGGGTTGCGCCGGAAGATCACTTCCCCCTGCCAGACCAGCAGGGGCAGGTCCAGCGGGTTGTGTTGGGCCAGCCGCTCGGTGTCGTTGACTTCTTCCAGTTGACAGCCGGCCACACGGGCGCAGGCCTGCAAAGCCTGCGCCCGCATGCGCTGGTAGCGGCGGCATTGGGGCGCTCCGAACAATTGCAACATCGCTCAGGCC
>DAOTWV010000386.1:0-1614 GCA_034435695.1 Anaerolineales bacterium
GTCAGGCCGTCGCGGTTGAGCGCCTTGACGGTATCGAGGATGCGGCGGCGGCTTTGCGGGTCGATGCCCACGGTGGGTTCGTCGAGGAACAGGATTTTGGGGCGGTTGAGCAGGCCGACGGCGATGTTCAGGCGGCGCTTCATGCCGCCGGAGAAGGTGCTTACCTTGTGGTCGGCGCGCTCGTTGAGTTCGGCCAGGTCAAGCGCCCAGGCGACGCGCTCTTTGAGGGCTGCGCCGCGCAGGCCGTACATTTTGCCCCAAAAGGCCAGGTTTTCGCGGGCCGTGAGGTCATCGTACAGGGCGATTTCCTGCGGCACGACGCCGATGATTCCCTTTACCCTGTCGGGCTGCCGGGTGACGGAATAGCCGCCGATTTC
Organism: Anaerolineales bacterium; assembly: GCA_034435695.1. Taxonomy (GTDB): domain Bacteria; phylum Chloroflexota; class Anaerolineae; order Anaerolineales; family DRKV01; genus DRKV01. Next base: position 378 of record DAOTWV010000386.1, read on the forward strand.
GGCTTCGCCTTCGTCCGGACGCAGCAGGGTGGTCAACAAGCCGATGGTGGTGGTCTTTCCGGCGCCATTGGGGCCGAGCAGGCTGTAGATTTCGCCTTCGGCAATCTGGAAGGTGATGCCGCGCACGGCGTGGGTCTCGCCGAAGCGTTTGTGGAGGTTGTGGGTGGTGAGGATGTAGTCCATTGGTCGGTTAGTCGATTAGTCGCCTGGTCTGTTAGTCTTTTAGTCTGTTAGTCGCCTGGTCGGTTGGTCGATTAGTCGGTGGTCTGTGGTCTGTCGTCTGTTGTCCGTCGTCCGTGGTCTGTTGTCCGTCGTCCGTCATCCACGGTCTACTGTCCCTCGTCCACCGTCTCTTGCTCCGTTTCGTGCCGCCAGAGGATGCGGATGCCGATGGCGACGAAGATGAGCGGCCAGAGTTTGCCGAGCCATTCGAGGGCGGTCAGCGCCGGGCCGCCGATGGCAAGCGCCAGGCCGAAGAAGGCCAGCACGAGGCCGGGGATGAGCGGCCACAGGCGGCGTTCACCGAGCAGGGCGGTCAGCAAGGGGATGAGCAGCCAGCCGGCGGCGAAGCCGAGGAAGAAGCCAGCGCCTTCGGGCTGGTTGGGGCTGATGGGGCTGGCTTCCAGGCCGATGCCGGCCGCCAGCCCGCCCAGGATTCCCGCCGGGATGAACAGTCCGCTTTCGCGCACCCAAAAGCCCCAGGCCAGGAAGAACACGGCCAGCAGGGGCAGCACGGGCGGCGTCCACAGATTGAGGGGGGCGAGAAGTTGTCCGGCCAGGATGAGCAATCCCAGCAGGATGAACATCACGCCAGTGGGGGAAAGTTTGCGAGTGGTCATGGGTACCTCCGGGGAGTCTGTTAGTCTGGTAGTCTGTTGGTCGGTTAGTCTGTTAGTCTATTGGTCGCCTGGTCTTTTAGTCTGTTGGTCTGTTGGTCGCCTGGTCTGTGGTCTGTCGTCCGTCGTCCACATTCTGCATTCATCATTCTGCATTCACCTGTCAGGCGTCAGGCATCAGGCGTCAGGTGTCGGGCATCAGGCATCAGGCGTTAACCATTCATCATTCATCATTCATCATTCTGCATTCTGCATTCTGCATTCCAAGTCGTCCGTGGTCTGTCGTCTGTCGTCCACATTCTGCATTCATCATTCATCATTCTGCATTCATTTGGTCATACGCGCCAGTGCCGGAGGTCATGTTTGGGGTCATGTGACCGGTGCATCGTCTGGCGAAATAC